>JANMUO010000084.1:0-3246 GCA_031391655.1 Betaproteobacteria bacterium | reverse complement strand
GGCGATCTCATGTTTCACGGCCGGGTCCGTGAACAGATGGAGGCTGCTGGCGATCTGGGATGGAGTCTTCGGCCGGTCACGGCCGATTTGAACCGCGGCGGGCCGCTCCCGGTCGAGGTCCGGCTCGAAGCGCCGCAGGATCTCGGCAGTCTGCACCGCATGCGAGGCCGAACCCACCTCCAGGTTGATATCCGGGTCCGGTATTTCCAGCGCCTGGAAGTACTGGCTGTTCAACTCCGGGTCGTAATGCTGGCCGGTATGCACGAGCCGCACCGGCAAAGGCGGGTTGGCACCCCGCATGGCCCGGATTACGGGGGCGATCTTCATGAAGTTCGGGCGCGCCCCCACTATGCACAGAATCGGGGCACCAGCGACACGGGAGGGCATCAGCCGCCACCTTCCTGGCCGACCCGCAGATCCGCAGGCGCAAATTCCTGCTGCAGCTCTTTCATCACTTCGGCTACCTCTTTGCCGGTAAACGCGTGTTTCTCATCCAGGCGGCCCATGAGCAGCAGGCGGTCGCACAGGATGTTGATCTTTCGCGGAATGCCGCCGGTGTGCCGGTGGATGGCGGCGAAGGCGTCCTTGCTGAATGACGGATCATCGCGCCAGCCTACGGTCTGCAGTCGGTGCACGATGTAGGCCTCGGTCTCCGCTCCGTCCAACGGCCCCAGGTGGCAGGAGGCAATCACTCGCTGCCTGAGCTGCTCCATATCGGGGTTCTGCAGTGTCTTGCGGAATTCCGGCTGGCCCAGCAGGAAGGTCTGCAGCAGCGGTTTATCGGCGTACACGAAGTTCGACAGCATCCGCAGCTCCTCCACCGACCTCGCCGGAAGGTTTTGCGCCTCGTCCACCACCAGGAGCACTCGCTTGCCCTGATCGTGGCAAGCAAGCAGAAATTGCTCGATCCGGTTGAGCAACACCGCCTTGCTGTTTTCCTGGGACAGGCCGAATTCCGCGGCCACCATGCGCACGATGTCGTCAGCGTCCAGGCTCGTGCTCACAACCTGGGCCAGCACCAGGTTCCCCGACGCCATCTTGCGGGCAAGGTTGTTCGCGAGCATGGTCTTGCCGGCGCCGATCTCTCCCGTGATGACGATGAACCCTTCGCCCTGATGCACGCCGTACACCAGGTAAGCCATGGCGCGGCGGTGGCCCCGGCTGGAGAAGAAAAAGCGGGGGTCGGAGGTCAGCTGAAACGGCTTGGCCTGGAGATGATAATAAGCTTCGTACACGAGGCGTCAGAACCTCATTCTTAGCGTCGCGGACACGGCATTTTCTGTGTAGTCGGACCCGGCAAAGTTTGAATCATTCTGCTGCCGGCGATAGTTCAGGGAGCCGGAAAGCCGCGGCTGGAACTGCCGGGTGAGACCCATCGTGACGTTGGTAAGGTAAGCGATTTCGCCGGTGTTGGGAGACTCGTTACGGCGATAGGCTGCGGCCAGGTTCCAGGCGTTGCGCGCCGTCACGCGCCAGTTCCAAAGAAGGCTCGTCCCGGTCTGAATGCTGGCGTTGGGCGCGGTGGGCAGAACCAGGTCGCCAGCAAGCCCTTCGCTGGTCGACCCGAATACATTGGCGATCAGAACGTTGCTGACCCCCAGGATGCCGGCCGATGCGTTCCAGCTTTTCACGAGGAACAGCTGGGTGGTGAAGATGTTGATCGGGGCGCTCAGGCTCGGCGGAAGGCCCGTCCGGGCGATGAATTCCTCCACCGCCTTTTGCCGGGCTAGCGGATCGGGGAATCGCGACGAGAACAATGTATCCAGGTATCCAGCCGTACTCGTCGTGGCCGGGACGAAGAATTCCGAGCGCGTGGTCGTAACGTTCTCGCTATATCCGGCGCTCCACGTCGTGAGGCGCGTGCGGTGTCTGAAACCGAGGGAGTAGGCATTGCCGAAGAACCGTTCACCAGCGGTGGCTGCAAGGTGCGTGCGGGGCGACGGCGTCCATTCGAGCCCCGCGCTCCACGATGGCCCTTCTGTCGGTGGAATCAGCCCCCTTTTGTAGTACTCGTAGCCCCCTTGTGCCAGCAAGCCCACGGTGGGGGTGATCAGCCGCCGCACGTTCAGGTTGCTCACCTCGATATCGGCGTCCGCCCCTGTCTCGTAGTCGATGGTCTCCTTGCTATAGGCGAGATCCCAGGTGAGCACCTTGTACGCGGAGCCGCTTGCTAAACGCAGATTAATGCGGTCCGCCACGCTGTTCGAGAGTGACGATGTGTCGTCGGAGTCCACCACGCTGTAAGTAAACCGCGCCTCTGCCTGAACGGCCGACCCGAAGTCACGTCGAAGATAGGGGCTTACAAAATAAGTCCCGACCGTGGCGCGGTTGCCGGTGGTATTGACGTTGGTTGTCGTGAGGGGACCCTGAACGGAAACGTCATACTGATCAACTTTGGCGCCCGCATCGAAGAACAGAAGCTGCTTCGCCAGCTCCGCGCTCCCGGTTGCATTGCCCCGGTGGAATACCTGATTGTCTCGCATTCCTCGGGCGTAGTAAGTGACTTCGGGAGTGTATGTTGCGTTGAGTTTCAGCCGGGCTCCGGTGGCAGCGATCGAAATCCCCGGAATAACCTGCGTGACCCAATCACTCTGCTTGGCTGCGTCCGGCGTCAGCGACAGGTTGTCGGTATATGTTTCTACGAGCGACAGGGTGGGGACGACTTCCCATTTGGCACCCCACGCAGGACAGGAGAGTAGAACGGGCAGCGCGGCGGACAGCGACAAGAACCGCATCAGGTTGCGTCGGGCATCTCCGCTGCCTGGGCTTGCCCACTGACGTCGCCGTGTGTCACTTCGCGCCGTAGCCATAGCTCCCGTAGTAGTACCCCAGACCGGGGCCTTCCCCCTTGTTGAGCACCAAGCCGGCGACGCTGCTAGATTCGATGCGGCCCAGCGCCTCCTTGAGTGCCGCTTCGGAGGTCTTCACCGCTTCCACCACCATGACGATCTGCCCCATCTGGCTCGCCAAGACGCCGGCCTCGCTCGCGGCGAGCAGCGGCGGGGCGTCGAAGATGATGATGCGGTCGTGGTAGCGCGAGGCCATTTCCCGTAACAGCGCGCGCATCGCATCGCTCGCCAGCAGTTCGGTCGCGCGCTGGTGCGATGTGCCGGCCGGCAGGACGGTGAGCTTGTCGATGTCGGTCTTGCACAGCACTTCCGCCAGGTCGATCCGGCGATCGAGCAGCACGTCCAGCAATCCTATTTGCGCTTTGATGCCGAGCGCCTGTGGCACGGACGGCTTGGC
>JANMUO010000131.1:0-7011 GCA_031391655.1 Betaproteobacteria bacterium | reverse complement strand
GACCCTGATCGCGACCGGCGGCTACGGCCGGGGCGAACTTTTCCCCTGCTCCGACATCGACATCCTGGTGCTGCTGGCGCGGGAGCCGGGGGCGCCGGAACGCGAGCGCCTGGAACGCCTGATCGGTTTGTTCTGGGACATCGGCCTGGAAATCGGCCACAGCGTGCGCACCGTCCGGGGCTGCAGCGAGGCGGCCGCCGGCGATGTGACCATCCAGACTACCCTGCTCGAGGCCCGCCATCTCGCCGGCAGCCGGGCATTGTTCGACAAACTTACCACCGCGGTCGCTCGCGGCTTCGATGCGACTGGTTTTCTCAAAGGCAAGATCCTGGAGCAGGAGCAGCGGCACGCCAAGCACCAGGACGCCGCCTACGCCCTCGAGCCCAACCTCAAGGAAGCCCCTGGCGGCCTGCGCGATCTGCAGACCATCCAGTGGATCGCGCGCGCCTGCGGCTTCGGCTGGCGCTTGCGCCAGTTGCAGCGGCGCGGCCTGCTGCTGCCGGCGGAGGCCGCGCAACTCGCGCGCCACGAGGCGCTGCTGCACGACCTGCGCATCCGGCTGCACTACCTGGCAGGACGCCGCGAGGACCGCCTGGTGTTCGACTACCAGACCGCACTGGCCGAGCAGTGCGGCTGCCGCGGTTCGCCGGCGCGGCGCGCGAGCGAGCAGCTGATGCAGCGCTACTACAACACGGCCAAAGGCGTCACCCAGCTGAACACCATCCTGCTGCAGAACCTGGAAGGCCGGCTGCTGCCCGAGAAGGAGGTCGCGCCGCGTCCGCTGAACGAGCGCTTCCAGGTGCGCGGGGAGAGGCTGGAAGCCTGCCGCGAGGACATTTTCGAGCGCGAGCCGCGCGCGATGCTGGAGTGCTTCCTCCTCCTGCAGCAGCACCAGGAACTGCGTGGCATGACCGCGCCGACGCTGCGCGCCCTGTGGCGCTCGCGCGTGCGGGTGGATGCGCGGCTGCGGCGCGACGCCACGGCCCGCCTGATGTTCGTGCACATGCTGCAGCAGCCGCGCGGCGTGGTGCACGAATTCCGGCGCATGAATCAATACGACGTGCTTGGGCGCTACCTGCCGGAGTTTGGCCGCATCGTCGGCCAGATGCAGCATGACCTGTTCCACGTCTATACCGTCGACCAGCACATCCTGATGGTGGTGCGCAACCTGCGCCGCTTCACCATGACGGAGTTCGCGCACGAGTTTCCGCTCTGCAGCCAGCTGATGGACGGCTTCGAGCGCCGCTGGCTGCTGTACGTCGCGGCGCTGTACCACGATATCGCCAAGGGCCGCGGCGGCGACCACTCGGAGCTCGGCATGCGCGACGCGCGCGCTTTCTGCCGGCGCCACGGACTGGCGCGGGAGGACGCCGACCTGGTCGCCTTCCTCGTCGAGCACCACCTGAGCATGTCGGGAACCGCGCAGAAGGAGGACGTCGACGATCCCGAAGTGGTGCAGGCTTTTGCGCGCAAGGTCGGCAGCGAGCGCCGCCTGGTGGCGCTGTACCTGCTGACGGTGGCGGACATCCGCGGTACCAGCCCCAAGGTGTGGAATGCCTGGAAGGCGAAATTGCTGGAAGACTTGTTTCGCGTTACGCGGCGTGTGCTGACCGGCAACACGCAGGGACTCGACGCGGCGCTCGCCGAGAAGCAGACCGAGGCCACCCGCCTGCTGAAGCTCTATGCGCTGTCGGACGGCGTGATGGACAAGTTCTGGGCGCAGCTCGACACCACGTACTTCCTGCGCCACGACGCCCAGGAAATTGCCTGGCAGACGCGCAACCTGCACTACCGCGTGGCGACCCCGGTGCCGGTGGTCAAGGCGCGCCTTGCGCCGATCGGCGAAGGCCTGCAGGTGATGATCTACACGCCCGACCGCGAAGCCCTGTTCGCCCGCATCTGCGGCTACTTCGAGCGCGCCGGATTCAACATCGTCGAAGCGAAGATCCACACCACGCGCCATCGCTATGCGCTGGACACCTTTCTGGTCATGGGGCAGGGCCCGGGCGCGCACTACCGCGACCTGCTCGAGCGGATCGAGAAGCAGCTGCCGGAGGAGCTTGATTCGCAGGCGCCGCTGGCGCCGCCGCGCAGCGGCCGGTTGTCGCGTCGCGTGCGCCACTTTCCCATTTCCCCGGTGGTCAACCTGCGCCCGGACGAGCGCGGCACCTACCAGGTGTTGTCGATCGTCGCGGCGGACCGGCCCGGGCTGCTGTACGGTGTGGCGCGCACCCTGGCGCTGCACCGCGTGAACCTGCATACCGCGAAGATCAATACGCTTGGCGACCGCGCAGAGGATGTATTCCTGGTGTCAGGCGATGCCCTGTCCAACGCGAAACAGGTGCTGCACCTGGAACAGGAGCTGCTGAAGGAGCTGCAGGTCCGCTAGCGCGATCAGTCCTCGGGCGGAAGGTCCTGCCCGGGGAACAGCGCCTCGTTGAAGCCGAACTTGCTGAAATCGCGGATGCGCATCGGGTACAGGATGCCTTCCAGGTGGTCGCATTCGTGCTGCACGACGCGGGCATGGAAGCCTTCCACTCTGCGCTCGAAGCGGCGACCGTGTTCATCGAAGCCCGTGTAACGCAGCTGCCGATAACGCGGCACGGATCCACGCATGCCGGGGACCGACAGGCACCCCTCCCAGTCCTCCTCCTGTTCAGCGCCCAGCGGCTCGAGCACCGGGTTGATCAATACGGTGTCGGGTACTTCTTCGACATGCGGATAGCGGGGATTGGACTTCACGCCGAAGATCACCACGCGCAACCCGACGCCGATCTGCGGCGCCGCCAGGCCGGCGCCGTTCAGGTGCGCCATGGTTTCGCGCAGGTCGGCGAGCAGCATGCCAAGTTCCGGCGTGCCAAAACGCTCGATCGGGCTCGACTTCTCGAGCAGCCGCGGGTCGCCCATGCGCAGGACCTCGCGGATCACCCGGCCACCAGCTGCTCGATGATGCGGCGCACGCGCCCCATGGCCTCCTCCAGCACCGCCTCGATGTGCTCGAGCGCGATGGCGCGCGCGCTTTCGCCGCGGCCAGCAGCGAAATTCGCGCTCACCGCGAGTGCGGCATAATCCAGGCCAAGCTCCCGCGCCAGCGCCGCTTCCGGCATCCCGGTCATGCCGACCACGTCCGCGCCGTCGCGCTCCAGGCGGTTGATTTCGGCCGCGCTCTCCAGTCGCGGTCCCTGCGTGGCGGCATAGGTGCCGCGATCGAACACCTTCTCGCCGCAGGCGCGGGCCGCCTCGAGGATGCGACCGCGCAATGCCTCGGCGTAAGGCTGCGTGAAATCGATGTGTGTGACCCGGCTGGCCGCGCCTTCGAAGAATGTGGAGCGCCGTCCCCAGGTGTAGTCGATGATCTGGTCGGGCAGCAGCAAGGTTCCCGGCGCAAGATCCTTGCGGATGCCGCCGACCGAAGCCACCGACACAACCCCCGCGACCTGCTCTTGCTTGAGCGCCCAAAGGTTGGCGCGGTAATTCACTTCGTGCGGGGCGATGGTGTGCCCGTAGCCGTGGCGCGCGAGGAACACCACGTCCTTGCCGCGGATGCGGCCGAACGTGAGGGCGCCCGAGGGCTCCCCGTAGGGCGTGCGCACCACCTTGCGGCGCATGTCCGCCATGCTGGAGAGTTGCGTCAGGCCGCTGCCGCCGATGATGGCGAGCATTACTCGCCCCGGATGGCGCGGATTTCGGGCAGGTTGCGCCAGTAGCCCTTGGCGTCCATGCCGCAGCCGAACACGAAGCGGTCCGGAATGCGCAGGCCCACGAAGTCGGCGGTGATCGGCTTGGCGCGGTCGAGCATTTTCTCCACCAGCACCGCGCAGCTGACCTTGCGCGCACCCAGCGCGAGCAGCCGGTCGCCGATGGCGCGCAGGGTCTCGCCGCCATCCAGGATGTCGTCCAGCACCAGCACCGTGCGCCCGCGCACGTCCTCGGGCGGCGTCACTTTCCAGTCGATGCCGCCGCCCTGCACCGTGGCGCCATACCGCGTGGCATGCACGTAGTCGAAATCGATCGGGAAACGCAGCTTGGGCAACAATTGCCCGGCGAATACCACCGCGCCGCCCATGACCACCAGCACCAGCGGATAGGCGCTGGATTGCGCCAGCGTGATCTCCACGGCCAGGCGCTCGATCGCCGCCTGAACTTCAGCCGCATCGGCGACCAGGTCCGAATTCTCCAGGAAATCCCAGGCGGCCTTCAGCTCAGGCATTGCGGCGCCCCGCCAGGTAGCGCGCGAACTCCGCCCCCACGCCGGGGTGCTTCGCGCCGAGCTCCACTGTGGCCTGCAGGTAACCGAGCTTCGAGCCGCAGTCGTAGCGGCGTCCGCGGAACCGGTAGGCCAGCACGCGCTCCTGCGTCAGCAGCTCGGAAATCGCATCGGTGAGCTGGATCTCGCCGCCGCGACCGGCCTTGACGGCGGCGAGCTTGGCGAACACGCCCGGCGTCAGCACGTAGCGGCCGACCACCGCGAGCGTGGACGGCGCCGTTGCAGGCGCCGGCTTCTCGACGATGGCCTTGATCGCGCTTAGCTCCGCGCCGGCGCGTTCGGTGCTGACGATGCCGTAGCTGGCAGTGTGCTCGCGCGCGATCTCCTCCACGCCCAGGATGGAGCATTGTTCTTCAGCAAACTTCTGCGCCATCTGCGCCAGCGCCGGCGGCCGCGCGTCGATCAGGTCATCCGCCAGCACCACCGCGAAAGGTTCGTCGCCGACCACCGGTTGCGAGCAGAGCACGGCATGTCCCAGCCCGAGCGGCTCCGCCTGGCGGATATAGATGCAGCGGCAGCCGGCGGGCAGCACGCCTTGCACCGCGTCGAGCAGCTCGCGCTTGCCCTGCGTGGCGAGCACGCTCTCGATCTCGTAAGCCGTGTCGAAATGGTCCTCGATGGCGCGCTTGTTGCGGCCGGTGATGAAGATCAGGTCGGTGATGCCGGCGGCGGCAGCTTCCTCCACCGCGTACTGGATCAGCGGCTTGTCCACCACCGGCAGCATTTCCTTCGGGCTCGCCTTGGTGGCGGGCAGGAAGCGGCTGCCGAGGCCCGCCACGGGGAACACCGCTTTGCGCAACGGTTGCGACATGCGACTCAGGAATCTCCGAGCAGTTTCTTCAGGCCTGCCTCATCGAGCACCGCCACGCCGAGCTCGCGCGCGCGCTCAAGCTTGCTGCCGGCTTCAGTGCCGGCGACGACGTAGTCCGTGCTCTTCGACACCGAACCGGCCACCTTGTGCCCCTGCGACTCTATCAGCGATTTCGCTTCGTCGCGCGTCATGCCGGCGAGTGTTCCGGTGAGCACGAACGTCTTCGCCGGCCCTGCCGCCGCGGGCTTGCGATCCGTGCCGATGCGCAGGCTCTGCCGCAGGCGCTCGATCACTTTGCGGTTGTGCGGTTCGCCCAGGAACTGGCGCAGGCTGTCCATGATCTCCGGGCCGATGCCCTCGAGCGGCACGGGCTGGGCGCCTTCCCCTCGCCGCTTCAGCTTGGCGTTCTCCTTGCGCAGCGCCTCCTTGTCCGACTCCAACGCCGCCCAATCCGCCGCAAGCAGCGATTCGAAATCGCCGAAGTGGCGGGCGAGAATCTTGGCCACCTCTTCGCCGACCCCCGGGATGCCGAGTGCGAACACGAACCGCGCAAGCGTCGCGTCTTTGGAACGCGCGATGCTGTCGACCACGTTCTGCGCGGACTTGTCGCCCATGCGCTCGAGGGCGGCAAGTTGCGCCGCCTCCAGGCGGTACAGGTCGGCCGGGCTCTCCACCAGGTCCTGCTCCACCAGCTGTTCAGCCAGCCTGTCGCCCAGGCCCTCGATGTCCATCGCGCGCCGGCCCTTGTAGTGCAGGAGTGCCTGGATGCGCTGTGCGCGGCAGTACAGGCCGCCCGTGCAACGCGTCACGGCCTCTCCCGCCAGCCTCACGACCGGCGAATCGCAGACGGGACACCGCTCGGGCATGCGGAACTCGCGGGTTCCCGGCGGGCGCCTGTCGAGCCTGACGGACACGACTTCCGGAATCACGTCGCCCGCGCGCCGCACGATGACGGTATCCCCCACGCGCACATCCTTGCGTCTGAGTTCATCTTCGTTGTGCAGCGTGGCATTGGTGACCGTGACGCCGCCTACGAATACCGGCTTGAGGCGCGCGACGGGCGTGAGCGCGCCGGTGCGACCCACCTGCACCTCTACGGCCAGCACGTCGGTTTCCTGCTCTTCCGCCGGGTACTTGTGCGCCAGTGCGAAGCGCGGCGCGCGCGACACGTAGCCGAGCCGTTCCTGCCAGTCGAGCCGGTTGACCTTGTAGACCACGCCGTCGATGGCGTAGGGCAAGCGGTCCCGCTGCTTGCCGATGCGCGCGTAGTAGCGCAGCAGCCCCTCGACCCCCTGCGCCACGTCCCGCTCCTTCGCCACGGGAAATCCCAGCGCGGCGAGCCGGTCGAGCACCTTCGAATGCGTGTCGTTCGTCCCTGCGGGAATCGCGCCGACGCCGTAGGCGAAAAAGCGCAGCGGGCGCTGCGCACTGACGCGCGAGTCGAGTTGCCGCAAGCTCCCTGCGGCCGCGTTGCGGGGATTGACGTATTCCTTTTCCCCCGCGGCCCGCTGGCGTTCGTTCATGGCTGCGAACTCACGCTTGGTAATCAGCACTTCGCCGCGGACTTCCAGGTCGCCCGTGTCCCTGGCGCTCGGCAGGCGCAGGGGGATCGATCGCACGGTGCGCAGGTTGGCGGTCACGTCCTCGCCGCGCTCGCCATCGCCGCGCGTCGCGCCCTGCACCAGCACGCCGTCCCGGTAGGCGAGGCTCACCGCAAGGCCGTCGAACTTCGGCTCGACGGAAAACTCCACGCTCGCGGTCTCGAGGGCCTCGCGCACGCGCTTGTCGAAGGCGCGGACCGCTTCCTCGTCGAATGCGTTTCCCAGGGACAGCATCGGGCTGCGATGGCGCACTTGTCCGAACGCCGGCAGCGGCGGCGCCCCCACCCGTTGCGTCGGCGAATCGGGTCCCGCCAATTCAGGGTGTTCCTGCT
>JANMUO010000008.1:0-3599 GCA_031391655.1 Betaproteobacteria bacterium | reverse complement strand
CGTCAGCTTCGGATACACGCTCTAATCCCTATGCGGCACAATCGCCGCATGCAAAATCGTGACTGGCGCCGGCCCTTCCGCTACCTGTGGCGCCTGCCCCTGCTGCTGCTGCACGTCACCCTCGGACTGGCCATCACGGTGCTGCTGCTGGGTCCGATCGGGCGCGCGTTGCGCTGGCGCGGCGAGCCGGTGGGGGCCGCACCGGCGTGGTGGTCGAGCCGATGCTCACCGACCAGTGGTTCGTGAAGATGGAAGGCATGGCGAAGGACGGCCTCGAGGTGGTGAAGCGCGGCGAGGTGAAGTTCTTCCCCGAGCACTGGACCGCCACCTACAACCACTGGCTCGAGAACATCCAGGACTGGTGCATCTCGCGCCAGCTCTGGTGGGGCCACCAGATCCCGGCGTGGTACGACGACGAGGGGAAGACCTACGTCGCCCGTACCGAAGAGGAAGCGAAGAATAAAGCGCATGGCAAGGCGCTGAAGCGGGATCCCGATGTCCTCGACACCTGGTTCTCCTCGCAGCTCGTCCCCTTCTCCTCGCTCGGCTGGCCGGACAAGACGCCCGACCTCGACACCTTCCTGCCCTCCAACGTGCTCGTCACCGGCAACGACATCATCTTCTTCTGGGTCGCGCGCATGATCATGGCGACGCGCCACTTCACCGGCAAGGTGCCGTTCCGCGACGTCTACATCAACGCCATCGTGCGCGACGCCGAGGGCGAGAAGATGTCGAAGTCGAAGGGCAACACGCTCGATCCGCTCGACCTGATCGACGGCATCTCACTCGACAAGCTGATCGAGAAATCCACTACGGGCCTGCTGAAGGGCGAGCATAAGGAACGCATCGAGAAGTACCTAAAGAGCCATTACCCGAATGGCATCCCGGCGTTCGGGGCCGATGCGATGCGCTTCACGTTCGCATCGCTCGCGAGCTTCTCCATCACGCTTAACTTCGATCTCGGTCGCTGCGAGGGCTACCGCAATTTCTGCAACAAGCTGTGGAACGCCACGCGCTTCGTGCTGATGAACACGGACGGCAAGGACTGCGGGCAGGACGAGAAGCTGCCGGTCGAACTCTCGGACTGGGACCGCTGGATCGTCAGCACCTTGCAGCGCACCGAGGCGGACGTGGCGCGGGGATTCGACGAATACCGCTTCGACAACGCCGCCGGCGCCGTCTACCGCTTCGTCTGGGATGAGTATTGCGACTGGTACCTGGAGGTTGCGAAGGAGCAGCTCGCGAAAGGCGGCGAGGCCGCGCAGCGCGGCACGCGCAGAACTCTTGTGCGTGTACTCGAGACATCGCTAAGACTGGCGCACCCAATAATTCCTTTCATCACTGAGGAGCTCTGGCAAATAGTTGCGCCACTTGCCGGCAAGACTGGCGAGACAATCATGCTGGCGCCCTATCCCAAATCGCAGCGCGAGAAGATTGATGAGGCAGCCGAATCTGAGATTGCGAAACAAAAACAGATCGTGAATGCAGTTCGGAACTTGCGCAGCGAGATGAAGATTGCACCGTCACAGCGGGTCGAGGCCATCAGTGCTGGCTCAGGAAATACCGAACCGGTTCTTTCGTCCATATTGGCTCTAGCAAGACTCTCGAATATTGTTTACGTAAGCAATGAAGAGCTAGATAGGACAGATGCTCCACTCAAGGTTGCTGGTGATTTGAAGATTAAGCTGAAGGTCGAGGTAGACGCGGCCGCCGAAGCAGCCCGCATCGGCAAGGAAGTCGCGCGCCTGCAGAGTGAAATCGCCAAGGCGCGCGCCAAGCTCGCCAACGCCTCCTTCGTCGAGCGCGCCCCGGCCAGCGTCGTGGCGCAGGAGCGCGAGCGCCTCGCCGCGTTCGAGGCGACGCTCGAGAAGCTCTCCGCCAAGTCGTGAACCTGCCGCGCGCGCTGCGCGCCTTCCGGCACCGCAGCTTCCGGATTTTCTTCCTCGGCCAGGGCGTCTCCCAGTTCGGCACCTGGCTGCAGCTCATCGCCACCAGCTGGCTGATCTACCGCCTCACGGGCTCGGCCTTCTGGCTCGGCCTCGCCACCTTTGCGCTGCAGCTGCCGTTCCTGCTGCTCGCTCCGTTCGCCGGCGTGTGGGTGGACCGCCTGAGCAAGCGCAGGGTGTTGCTGACCACCAACACGATTGCCTTCGGACAATCACTGGCCATGCTGGCGCTGGTCGCCAGCGGCCATATCGAGCCCTGGCACCTGATCGCCGGCAACGCCGTGCTCGGCCTGGTGAACGCCTTCGACAGCCCGGCGCGCCAGTCCTTCCTCATCGAGCTGGTGCAGGGGCGCGAGGACCTGCCCAACGCCATCGCCTTCCAGTCGGTGCTGATGAACGGCGCGCGCTTCGTCGGGCCGATGATCGGCGGCGCGGTGATCGCGCTGGCCGGCGAGGCATGGGGTTTTGCGCTCAACAGCGCCTCCTACCTGGCAGTGCTGGCGGCGCTTGCCGTACTACGCGTGCAGGCGCGCGTGCCGGAAGCGACTCAATCCGGCTGGCTGGAGCAGTTCGCGGAAGGGTTTCGCTGGGCCTACGGCTCGCTGCCCTCGCGCAGCATGCTGCTGCTGCTGGCGCTGGTGAGCATCGGGGCGCAGCCCTACATGTCTCTGGCGCCCTACTTCGCGCGCGACGTGTTCGGCGGTGACTCGCAGACGCTCGGCTGGCTCATCGGCGCGGGCGGGCTGGGCGCCGTGTCCGCCATGCTTTACCTCGCGCTGCGTCCCTCGGTGCGCGGCCTGCTCACCGTGATCGGCTACGGCGCCGCGACCGCCGGGCTGGCACTGACCGGCTTTGCCTACACCACGCACCTGTGGCCGGCGCTCGCGCTGGTCTACGCTACCGGCATGGGCATCATGCTTACCGCAGGGTCGATCAACACCGTGCTGCAGACCATCGTCGAGGACCGCTTGCGCGCGCGCGTCGCCGCGATCTACATCATGTCGTTCCTGGGCATGAGTCCGCTCGGCGCGCTGGCCGCGGGCTGGGCAGCGCAATACGTGGGGCCGCCGGCGGCGCTCGCCGCGGGCGGCGTGCTCGCTCTCGTCGCCGCCTGCGCCTACCTGGCCAGGCTGCCGGCCATCCGGCGCGAGATGCGACCGCTGTACCAGCGGCTGGGCATCGTGCCGCTTGCGGATCAGTAGTTCTTGTAGCTGCCCGGGTTGAACGGCACGTTGCGGCCGACCAGAGACTCGAGCATCACCAGTTCGGCGTCCGTGTGATTCACCACCGGCGCCTGCACGATCATCTGCGGCGCGCCCTTCGCCATGATGTAGCGCGGCTGGTCGTGGTGCGTGGTCTTCACCGTCTCGCGCGCCTCCGGTGCGTCCACCGGCACCAGGTCGGCCTCGCCATAGCAGGTGCAGACATAGGTCTTGTCGGCGGCGCTTTCGACGTACAACGCGGTGCCGCGAATGCCGATGGTCGCGGTCTGCGCGCGCAGCGTCTTCGGCTGCCCCGGCTGGTACACCGAGAGCAGCGCGCCCGTGACGATGCGGAACACGTTCGCCGCGCCGCTGCCCACTTCGACGCGTGAATTGGCGCGCAGCAGGAACGCATCGCGATTGAGCACGAACACGATCTCGCCGCCCGCGG
>JANMUO010000007.1:0-5280 GCA_031391655.1 Betaproteobacteria bacterium | reverse complement strand
GATGTCGCTGCCCTTGGCGCTGCCGTAGGGCGTGCCGCAGGTATACATCGACGCGCAGGGCTTGTAGAACTCCTTGATGCCGACCTGCGCTTGCAGGAACGGTTCCTGCTGCATCGCGGCGATCGCCGCCTGGCGGATCTTCGCGTTGTTGAACGGCGGGTGCAGGTGGTTGAAGCGGCCCATGTACTGGAAGCCCAGCGGGTCCTTGTTCACCAGCACCACGCCGTCGGCCTTGCGCAGCTGCTCGTAGCTCTCGAACGCCGGGCGCTCGAGCACGTCGATCTCGCCCTTGGCGAGCGCGTTCACCTGCGCCTGGCCGTCACGCAGCGCGAGGTTCCATTCGACGCGGTCGACGTGCACCAGCTTGCCGCCCGCGGTGCCGGAGGCGACTTCCTTGCGCGGCTTGTATTTGGTGTTCTTGACGTAGACGGCCTTGTCGCCGGGCTTGAAGTCCTCGCGCTTGAAGATGTAGGGGCCCGAGCCGATGTGCTCCTCGATTTGCTTGTCGGCGGGGGTGTCGGCGACGCGCTTGGTCATGATGAACGGTACGTTGGAGGAGGGCTTGCCCAGCGCCTCGAGCATGATGCCGCAGGCCTCGCGCAGGAAGATGCGGAACGTATTCGGCGCGGGCGAGTCCATGCGCTCGACGAAGGTCATCAGCTTCTGGCCCATGGCGTCGCGCTTGCCCCAGCGGGCGAGCGAGGCGGTCACGTCATTGCCGGTCACCGGCTTGCCGTCGTGGAACTCCAGCCCGTCGCGCAGCGTGAAGGTCCACAGGCGCTTGTCGGGGCTCACCGTCCACTTGTCCACCATCTGTGGCTGCACGCGGTTCTTCTCGTCGGTGCCGAACAGGGTGTCGTAGATCATGTAGCCGTGGTTGCGCGCCATGAACTGCGTGGTCCAGATCGGGTCGAGGATCGACAGGTTCGAGTGGGGCACCACGCGCAGCACCTTTTCCTGCGCCGCGGCCGTGAATGCGGCTGTGGCGGTGGCGGCGAGCAAAACAGCGGCAACGATCTTGCGGTTCATGCGGGTATCCTTGGAGTCGGGCGGACGAAAAGAGGGTAGCAGGCCATGGCACGCATCGCAATCGGCGGCTTCCAGCACGAGACCAATACCTTTGCGCCTTCGCCGGCGGACTACGCCGCCTTCGAAGCGGGCGGCGGCTGGCCCGGGGTGCAGTACGGCGAGCCCCTGTTCGGTGCGGTGGCGGGGGCCAACATTCCCGCTGCCGGTGCAATCGAAGCGCTGCGCGCCGCGGGCCACCAGCTGGTCGGCACCGCCTGGGCCGCGGCGAGCCCCTCGGCGGCGGTGACCGCGGACGCCTTCGAACGCATCGCCGGGGAGATTGTGAAGCGCCTGAAGGCGGCGCTGCCCCTGGACGGCGTGTACCTCGACTTGCACGGCGCCATGGTGAGCGAGCGCCACGACGACGGCGAAGGCGAGCTGCTGCGCCGCATCCGGGAAACAGTGGGGCCGCGGGTGCCGGTGGCGGTGAGCCTGGACCTGCACTGCAATTTCACGCGCGCCATGTTCGAGCGCGCCGACGCCTTCGTCGCCTACCGGACCTACCCGCACGTGGACATGGCAGAAACCGGTGCGCGCGCCGCGCAATTGCTCGATCGCATGCTCCGCGGCGGTGCGCGCCTCTCGGGTGCCTGGCGCGGATTCGACTACCTGACCGGGATTCCGTCCCAGTGCTCCTTCATCGAACCCTGCAAGGGGATCTACGCCGACATGGCGATGCTCGAGCGCAAGCACGACGCGGTGCTGTCGTTCACGCCGGGCTTTCCGATGGCCGATTTCGCCGAGTGCGGCATGGCCGTGTTCGGCTACGGCGCGGATGCGAAGAAGGTGGACCTCGCGGTGGAGCAGATGCACGAGCGCGTGGAGGCGGCGGAGAAGGATTTCGCGCTGGAGCTGCACCTGCCCGACGACGCGGTGGCGCGGGCGCGTTCGCGCGGCGAGAGCGGGCGGCCGGTAGTGCTCGCCGACACGCAGGACAATCCGGGGGCGGGGGGCAACGGGGATACGACCGGGCTGCTTGCCGCGCTCATCCGGCAGAAGTCGCAGGACGCGGTGCTGGGCCTGCTGATCGACAAGGATTCGGCGGCGAAGGCGCATGAGGCGGGCAAGGGCGCGACGCTGGCATTTGCATTGGGTGGGAAATCCAACATTCCCGGCGACTCGCCGTTTCTAGGCGAATTCACCGTGGAAAAGCTCGGCGACGGCAAGTTCACCTGCACCGGGCCGATGTTCAAGGGCTTTCGTATGACGCTGGGGAACATGGCGCTCCTGCGCAGCAAGGCCGCGCCGGGGGTGCGCGTGGTGCTGGCCTCGCGCAAGTGCCAGGCGGCGGACCAGGAGATGTTCCGCCACGTCGGCATCGAGCCGAGGAAGGAAAAGATCCTCGCGCTGAAGAGCTCAGTTCACTTTCGCGCCGACTTCGAGCCGATCGCCAAGGAAGTGCTGGTGGTCAAGGCGCCCGGCCCGGCGCTCGCCGACCCGGTCGAGTTCAAGTGGACCAAGTTGCGCAAGGGCGTGCGCATGCGCCCACTGGGCCCGGTGTTCCAGGGGTAGCTTGTCTGACGAAGTCGTCAAGAAAAGCAATATGTTCGTTACCGTACGGAAGGCCTTGTCAGGACCTTGCTATGGTTCGTCGCCATGAAGGGGGCCAAATGACCGTCGAACCTCACCCGTGTGTCAATTGCATCGATCTCGTTGGGGCTGACTCGCGCACGGGACCGCACGCCGAACTGAATCCTTTGGCGAAAAATCCGGTTGGCTTGTCCGCTTTCAAATGTATTACCTGCAGCGTGGGCTGGACTTGCGGACACTTGGGTTGGTCGCGCCAGGTCATGGCCTGGCCAGAACTTGTTGCCCTCCGAACTGTGGCATCCGCCGGCGGTCGCGGATAACGTCTATGCACTCGCCGATGGCCAGGGCCTTTGCGCGGGTCGCAGGTTTTCGATCGCCCGGCTGAGCTTCAACACCGCCGCATCTTCGAACCTCCGCCCGACCACCTGCACGCCGATCGGCAGGCCGTCGGCGCTGAACGTCCAGTTCACCGACGCCGCCGGCTGCTCCGACATGTTGAATGGCACGGTGAACGCGATGTGCGGCAGGGCGTTCTTCGGGTCGTTGCCGGGGCAGGGCAACTCCGCCTCGTAGGGCAGGATCGGTGAAGTGGGCGAGATCACGTAGTCATAGGGTTCGCACGCCGCGACCGCCGCCTCGCGCATCGCCATCACCTGGCCGTAGGCGCGCATGACGTCGCGGCCGCTGAAGGCGCCGGCGCGCGCGGTGCACCACGCAGCGACGAACGGCAGCACCTTCTGCTGCCGCTCGGCCGGCATCTGCACGAAATCGTTGTGCAGGCGGGCTTCGAAGAAGCGGCCCATGCCGTCGAGCATCTCCGGCGTGAGGAAGCTGGTCATTTCCTCCACTACAGCGCCGGCACCTTCGAGTGCTCGCGCCGCAGCCTGCGCCGCGGCGCGCACTTCCGCGTGCACCGGCAGCCCGGCGCGCATGTCCGGCAGGAAGCCGATCCTGAGTTTCTTCAGGTCGAGCGCGTCCAGCCCCGCCGTGTAGTCAATGGCCCGGTAGGGCAGGCTCATGAAATCGCGCGCATCCGGCAGCGCGAGCCAGTTCATCATCATCGCTGCAGCTTCGACGTCGCGCGTCATCGGCCCGGTGACGCGGCCGAGGTAGGGCGGGTAAACCGGCACGCGGCCGAGGCTGGGCTTCAATGCGAAGATGCCGCAGTGCGTGGCAGGCAGGCGCACCGAGCCGCCGATGTCGGTGCCCAGGTGCAGCGGCGCGTAACCCGCCGCCGCCGCGGCCCCGGCGCCCGAACTCGAGCCCGAGGTGTTCTTCGCCGTGTTCCAGGGATTGCGCGTCACGCCGTGCGCGCTCGACACACCCGAGGACAGCATGCCGTAGTCGGGCATGGTGGTCTTGCCGAGGAGCACGCAGCCCGCCTCGCGCAGCCGCGCGGCGGGCGGCGCATCGGCCGGTTGTGGGGCCGCGGGCAGGTTGGCCGCGGTGCCGATCGGCGCCGGATCACCCTTCGTATAGATGTTCTCCTTGATCGTCACCGGCACGCCATCCAGCGGCGAGAGCGGCGCCTGCACGCGCCAGCGCGCCTCGGCGTCGCGCGCCTGCTTCAGCGCGCCGCCGCGATCAATGTGGACCATGGCGTTGAGCCGCGGCTCCCTGGCCTCGATGTGAGCGAGCAGCGCGTGCGCGACCTCGACCGGGGAAAGCTCCGCGCTGGCATACGCGGCCGAGACCTCGGCCGCGCTCAATTCATGGATTTGGGCCATGTTGGGCCGAATATACCCCGGGCCGGGCAACGAAATGCTGCGCCGCTTCGAATCCAGCAACCGCACGGCGGGATAATTCGGTAGTATTTCCGTCACGTGGCGCCGCGAGAATCGCCACTTCCAGAAAACGAGAGGAGACATCATGAAAATCAAGATCCTGGCCGCGGCGCTCGCGGCCGCCGGGGCGTTCTCTGCGCCGGCGTACGCGCAGGTGGAAATCCAGTGGTGGCATTCGATGGGCGGCGCCCTGGGCGAGGCGCTCAACGGCTTGGCCAACAAGTTCAATGCCAGCCAGAAGGACTACAAGATCGTCGCCACCTTCAAAGGTTCCTACCCGGAATCGATGACCGCGGCGATCGCGGCGTTCCGCGCCGGCAACGCGCCGCACCTGCTGCAGGTGTTCGAAGTCGGCACAGCGACCATGATGGCCGCGAAAGGCGCCGTCGTGCCTGTCGCGACGGTGATGAGGAATGCCAAGGAACCGTTCGATGCCAAGGCCTACCTGCCGACCGTGACGGGTTACTACACGGACCTGAAGGGAAACATGCTGTCCTTCCCGTTCAACAGCTCGACGGTGATGTTCTATATCAACAAGGACGCTTTCAAGAAGGCCGGCCTGCCGCCGGTGGCGCCCAAGACCTGGAAGGAACTCGCGGTCGTCGCCGAGAAACTGAAGGCGGGCGGGCAAGGGTGCGTGTACACCACCAGCTGGCCCTCCTGGATGCACATCGAGAACTTCAGCGCCTGGCACAACGTGCCGATCGGCACGAAGCAGAACGGCATGGGCGGCCTGGACACGGTGTTCAGTATCAATTCGCCGCTGCACGTGCGCCACATCGCGATGCTCGGCGACATGTCGAAGAAGGGCCTCTTTACCTACGCCGGCCGCACCAACCAGGGCGATGCCAAGTTCTCCAGCGGTGAATGCGCCATGTTCAGCGGCAGCGCGGGCGCG
>JANMUO010000271.1:0-5977 GCA_031391655.1 Betaproteobacteria bacterium | reverse complement strand
CGATCCCGGCCTCCGGGCCCGCGGCAAGCCACTCCTTGAGGACGCGCGTGGCGCGGCAGTCGTCCTCGTTGTACTCGACGGCATCGTCGAGGTGCCGGCGCTCCCCCGTCTTGAGCCATGACGAGTACCAGTACATCGACTGCGCGGCGCTGGCATCGGGGTGACGCCAGGCGTGACCCAGGTACTTGGCCACCGCCTTCAGCGAGTACGAGTACACGGGAAGCACGACCGACACCGACAGGTCGCGGTGCAGGTCGCGCAGGCGGGACAGGATCGCCGCGATGCGCGCGCCGTCGACCTGATAGCGCTGTCCGAGCTGGCGCAGCGCCGCGCGTTCGTAGTGGTGGTAGTGGTAGACGGGCGCCCCCGGTACTGAATCGAGGAAGTCGAGCAGCTCGTTGAAGGCGCGCGCCTCGTCCTCGGGCCGCTCGGCGACGAATGCGCGGTAGGTCTCGACGCCGTCCTGCGCGCGCACGAGCACGCCGAACAGGTAGAGCACGTCGTGCTCGGGGTCGCCCTCGATGTCGAAGTACACGTCGACCGGCGTGCGCACGAACGCGGCCGGGCCACGCCACACGGCGACGCCCTCCTCGAGCGCGCGGGCCTGCGTCACGAGCAGCCGCGCCGTCCCGCCTGACCTGAGCGTGCCGGGCGGCGACAGTCGCTACGCCACGCAGGAACCCGGCAAGACCGCGACCACGCTGTCGGGCTTCCAGGCCGAGCGCGCCCAGGGGCGCCCGAATACCAGCGGGGCAGTGTTGCCGCCTGCCGAGGGCATGCGCGTGGAGCGCAACGGCAACCAGCGCTGGCTGGTGGTGGACGTGCCGCCCGAGAAGCTCTGGCCGCAGGTGAAGGAGTTCTGGCAGGAAAGCGGCTTCCTGCTGCGCCAGGACATGCCCGAGGCGGGCATCATGGAAACCGACTGGGCGGAAAACCGCGCGCTGATTCCGGACAGCTGGCTGCGCCGCTCGCTGGGCTCGCTGATCGAGCAGGCGCATTCCAGCTCCGAGCGCGACAAGTACCGCACGCGGCTGGAGCGCACGCCGACCGGGGGCACCGAGGTCTACATCAGCCACCGCGGCATGATCGAGGTCTACACCTCGGAGAACACCACGACCAACATGGCGCGCACCATCTGGCAGCCGCGCGATGCCGATCCGGAACTGGAGGTGGAGTTCCTGCGGCGCCTGATGGTGCGCCTGGGCACCACGGAGGAAAAGGCGAAGACGATGATTGCCACGGCGCCACCGGCGCAACGCGCGGCGCTGAAGAAGGGGCTCGACGGCCAGGAGTTGCTCGAGGTGTTCGAGCCCTTCGACCGCGCGTGGCGGCGCGTGGGCCTCGCGCTGGACCGCGTGGGCTTCACGGTGGAGGACCGCGACCGGCAAAAGGGCCTGTTCTTCGTGCGCTATGCCGATCCGGAAGCCGAGATGCAGAGCAAGAAGGGCATGTTCTCCTGGCTGGCGTTCTGGAAAACCGACGAGCCGAAGGTGAAGGCGGCGCAGTACCGCGTGGCAGTGAGCCCGCAGGCCGACAACAGCAACGTGCAGGTGCTGGACAAGAACGGCACGGCGGATTCCTCGGTGACCTCGCGGCGCATCCTCACCCTGCTGCACGAGCAACTCAAGTAGTGCGCTTCGCGTCGCTGGGCAGCGGCAGCAAGGGCAACTGCCTGGTGGCGGAAGCCGCGGGCAGCCGCGTGCTGATCGACTGCGGCCTCACGCCGCGCGAGACGGCTCGGAGGCTCGGGCGGCTCGGGCTGGAACCTGCCGGACTCCACGGAATCCTGGTGACCCACGAGCACGACGACCACGCCGGGCACGCCTACGCGTTCGCGGCGCTGCATGGCATCCCGGTGTACCTCACGCATGGCACGCGGCGCGCGCAGGAGGAGTCCAGGCGCTCCGCCGAGGGCGTCGAGCTGCGCATGATCGAGGGTCGGGAGCCGTTTGCGGTGGGCGCGGTGCGCGTCGAGCCGTTTACCGTGCCGCACGATGCGCGCGAGCCGGTGCAGTTCGTGCTCGGCGATGGCGCGCGGCGCCTGGGCGTGCTGACCGACCTGGGTGCGTCAACGGCGCACGTGGAGAAAATTCTCTCGGGCTGCGACGCGCTGGTGCTGGAGACCAACCACGAACTGGAAATGTTGTGGGCGGGTGACTATCCGAAGTGGCTGAAGGAACGGATCTCGGGACCGTTCGGCCACCTGGACAACCGTTCGGCGGAGCGCCTGCTGGCGTCGCTGGACCGCTCACGGTTGAAGCACGTCATCGCTGCACACCTGTCGCAACAGAACAACCATGCGGATCTTGCGAAAGCGTCGCTGGCGCGGGCGCAGGGCTGCAGCGAGGACTGGGTTGGCGTCGCCACCCAGGAGGAAGGCTTCGGCTGGCGGGAACTGAACTGAGTTAGAGCCCGAGCGTGGTGCTCGCCACGCCGGGGAACGACCCCGACCAGATTTCCATGAAGCGCGCGCGCATCAACAGCGCCTCGTTGTCGTCGTGCAGGCCGAGCGCGCCGCGGAACTGCTGCGCCACCGGCCGGCGCAGGTAGTGGCTCTGGTCGAGCACCAGGAAGCTGTCCTGCAGGTTGCGAATCTCTTCGTGCGTGCAATTCACCTGGATGGCGTGCGCGAAGCGCGAGAGCAGCGCCATCATGCGCGGGCAGTACTTGGTCAGGTGGTCGGGGCTGTGCACCACGATGTACAGGCGGCGCGTGCGGCTGGCGGCGAGGAACTGCCGCAGCTGCTCGATGCGCTGCGGCGTATTGAGGCGGAGCGCCGCCAGGTCCGGGTCGAAGATGCGCAGCTCGCGCCCCCGCGCGGCGAGCAGGCGATCGAGGGCCTGCTGGAATTCCGCCTCGGTGTCGAACTGCAGGTACTCGGTCTGCGGCGCTTCGTCGCTCAAGGCTTCGGCTCCGGATGCAGGTATCCCGCGAGGTACCACTCATAGAATAAATCGGCCTGCGCCGTGCGCACAAGCGCGCGGCGGCGGTCGGCCAGCGCGCGCAGGGCTGGCGCCGTGACGTACTCCTCGCCGTTGCAATGGGAATAGTTGCCACTGGTGAGTAGCTGCGTCTTCGCATCGAGCACCACCGCCTTGCGGCGCGCGAACGCTGCGCGCGTCAGCGGCTTCGCTGGTGCCTTGAATACGACGTGCGGTTTCGGCGTGGTGAGGAAGCGGCCGAGGAAGCGGCCGGCGTCGCTGCGAGACCAGCGAATCCTCGAGAGCGTGCGCGCCGTGTGCTGCACCATCGCGCGCGGGATCTCGCCGCTGCGCGCCGCCGGCCGCAGGCCGGGATCCCGGTACTGGGAGGAAGGCAGCCCGCGCTCGTGCAGGTAGTCGAGAAATCCGGCGGCCAGCTCCTCGCCTTGCGGCGCGCGTAGCCCGATCGAGCAGGTGAAGCATTCTTCGAGGGCCACGCCGTCGTGGCCCCAGCCCGGCGGCAGGTAGAGCAGGTCGCCCGGCTCGGCGAGGATTTCCTCGTCGGGGGAGAAACCGTCGATCAACTTCAGCGGCGCGCCGTCCACCAGGCGCCAGCGGCGCGGCCGCTGCAGCCGCCACACGCGGCGTCCCGCGCCCTGCACCAGGAACACGTCGTAGGAGTCGAAATGCGGCCCGACTCCGCCGCCGGGCGCCGCCCAGCTCACCATCACGTCGTCCAGGCGCGCCTGCGGCAGGAAGGAAAACATCCTCAGCAGGCGGTCTGCGGCATCGAGGTGCAGGTTGACGCCCTGCACCAGCAAGGTGGAGTTGCGCTGCAGCGCGGTGCGCGCGAGCGGGCCGTGCACCACCTTCCAGCGCGCGCCGGCGCGGCGCACCAGGCGCGACTCCACGTCGGGCCGCGCCGACAACCGAAGCAGCTGCTTACGCGAGGCCACGCCGCGGAATCCAGGCAGCGCGCCGCGCACCAGCAGCGGCTTTTTCTGCCAGTGGTGGCGCAAAAACTCCTGCGCGGACAAGCCCCCTAGCGCGTGAATCTTCATTGCAGGATTATATGTGTCAGGAAAAAAAACTTCCGCGCGATGAATCGCGTCGGCGCGCTTGCCCCGGCGCAATCGATGTGCATTAGAATCAACCGCGACGAATCCAGCCATGCTGCAACCCGGACAAGCCGCACCAGCATTCGTGCTTCCCGACGCCGACATGCAGAACGTAAGCCTGTCGGAGTTCAAGGGACGCAAGCACGTGGTGGTGTATTTCTACCCGCGCGACGGCACGCCGAGCTGCATCCAGGAAGCCGCCGAGTTCTCCGACCACGAAGAGCAGTTCGACAAGCACGACTGCGTGATTCTGGGCATCTCGCGCGACGACTGCCTGTCGCACGCCGCGTTCCGCGACAAGCACGGCCTGTCGATCGGCCTGCTCTCGGACACCGAGGGCGAGGTGTGCCGCCGCTACGGCGTGCTGCAGGAAAAGGAGACCGAGGGCGTGCGGCGGGAGTGCCTGGTGCGCTCCACCTTCGTCATCGACAAGAAGGGCGTGATCCGGCACGCGCACTATGACGTTGCGCCGCGCGGCCACGCCACCGAGATCTACGACGTCGTCAAGCGCCTGAAGTCCTGACGGGCTATCATCCCCCTTGGGGTAGCGTTGGGGGAGGGGCCTGCAGATGATGGAAGTCTTTTCCTACGGCATCGGCACGCTGATCGCGCTCGCGCTGTTCCTTGCGCTGGCCTATGTCTTCATCAGCGACATCACGCAGAAGAAGCACGGCGTGCTGCGCAACTTTCCCGTGGTCGGGCACCTGCGCTACTTCTTCGAGGAGATGGGCGAGTACTTCCGCCAGTACTTCTTCTCCGGCGACCGCGAGGAGATGCCCTTCAACCGCTCCACGCGCGGCTGGGTGTACCGCCTGGCGAAGAACGAGGGCGGCACCATCGGCTTCGGCTCGACCTACGACCTGCACCAGGCGGGTGCGCTGATCTTCGTCAACCACCCGTTCCCGGTGCTGGAGGAGGAGCGGCTGCCCACGCCGTCCCTCGCGCTGGGCGAGGGCTACTGCAAGGAACCGTTTACCGCGCGCTCGATCGTCAACGTCAGCGGCATGAGCTACGGCGCGATCTCGGCGCCGGCGGTGCGCTCGCTGTCGCGCGGCGCGGCGGTCGTCGGATGCTGGTTGGACACTGGCGAGGGCGGGCTCTCGCCCTATCACCTCGAGGGCGGCTGCGACATCGTGATGCAGATAGGAACGGCGAAGTACGGAGTGCGGGACGCGCAGGGCAACCTGTCCGCCGAGCGGCTGCTCGAGCTGTCCAAGGTGGTGAAGGCCTTCGAGATCAAGCTGTCGCAGGGCGCCAAGCCCGGCAAGGGCGGCGTGCTGCCGGGCAAAAAGGTGACCGGCGAGATCGCGCAGATCCGCGGCATCCCGGAGGGGCGGGATTCGATCAGCCCGAACCGCCACCGCGACATCTCCAACGTTGCCGAGCTGCTGGAGAAGGTGGCGTGGATCCGCAATCTCACCGGCCGGCCGGTCGGCATCAAGACCGCGATCGGCGGCTGGCGCCTGATGAACGACGCGGCCGAGCTGATCCACCGCCGCGGCATGGAGTTCGCGCCGGATTTCATCGCCGTCGACGGCGGCGAGGGCGGCTCGGGCGCGGCGCCGCAGGCGCTCGCCGACCACATGAGCCTGTCGATCGAGGAAGCCCTGCCGCGCGTGGTGGACGCGCTGATCGAGACCGGTCTGCGCCAGCGCGTGCGCGTCATCGCCGCCGGCAAGCTGGTCACCTCGGCGCGCGCCGCCTGGGCGCTGTGCGTCGGCGCCGACTTCATCAATACCGCGCGCGGCTTCATGTTCTCGCTCGGCTGCATCCAGGCGCTGCGCTGCCACCAGAATACCTGTCCGACCGGCGTCACCACGCACAACAAGCGGCTGCAGCGCGCGCTGGTGGTCGAGGAGAAGTACCTGCGCGTCGCCAACTACGCCAACAACATGAATCGCGAGATCGACATGATCGCGCACTCGTGCGGCGTGCGGC
>JANMUO010000245.1:0-5630 GCA_031391655.1 Betaproteobacteria bacterium | reverse complement strand
GCGGTGGCGACACCCAGGATGGTGCCGTCGTACAGGGCCGTGTTTCCCGCGGCTTTCAGGTTCTGGACAGCTTTGGCCACGGCGGCGCGGTCCTGGGGCGCGCCACTTGTGCGGCGGCGGGCGCTGCGTCACAGCTTCAGCTCGGCGATCGCCGGCCGCAGCAGCTCCGCCTGCGGTCGCGAACGCATCAATCCCTGCCCTGCCCGCGCTATCGCAGCCCGCTCGTCCGGGCGCTCCAGGTACCAGGCGCAGCGTGCCTCGAGCTCCCCATACGCGGCAAATGCCATCCCGCCGGCGAGGCCGCTCTCCGCCGCATCGGCGCTGTCCTCCGACAGCACGAAGCAGCCGTTGATCAGCGCGTAGAAGCAGCGCGCCGTCTCCAGCCGTGCCTGGTCGGCGACGTGCATGTTGAGCACGATCTTCGCCCGCGCGATGCTGGCATCGCGCTCCCTGCCGTACGCATTGTTGATCGCCACGACGCGCATGCCGCGCGCCGCCAGGCGCTCGAGCAGGCCGGTGCGGCGCGGGATCAGCCGGCCGTAGAACAGAACGTCGATGTCCTGCGGCTGACGCACAATGCGCTCCAGGCTCTTCACGTACCCCACCGGGACATGCGTCGCGCGCGCCACTCCGCGAGCCCGCAGAGCCTCGGTATTGCGCGCGCTGTAGTCCCAGACGCGGTAGCGCCGCAGCAAAGACAGGTAGGCCGGCGTGAGCCACAGCGAACCGGACACGATCTGCTCCAGATTGAACAGGATGGTCCCCTCGGGCGGCGCGGCCGTGGCCGGCAGATGGTGCGCTCCGAACAGGAGGTTGACGCAGCCGGCCGCGAACGCGCCGGTGACGCGCTCGCAGGGATGGCCAAGCTCGAGGACGCCCTGGTGGATCGCCTCGGCCACCTCATCGAAGGCGCGCACGTGCATCCAGGCGGCCGGGTCGGGCGTGGCTACCGCGAAGCGCATCGGCCGGGCGCTCATCGCGACGGCGGAAATTGGGGTGAGCGATGGGAATTGAACCCACGACCCTCGGCTTCACAAACCGATGCTCTAACCAACTGAGCTACGCTCACCGTCGAACCGAATCTGGCCTGCCCGGCGGGACTCGAACCCACAACCCCCAGCTTAGAAGGCTGGTGCTCTATCCGGTTGAGCTACGGGCAGCCGCCGGGCTTCCTTCTGGTCGGGGTGGAGAGATTTGAACTCCCGACATCTTGCTCCCAAAGCAAGCGCGCTACCAGGCTGCGCTACACCCCGAAAAGGGCGCCAATGATACTCTTCTTTTGGCTTGCTGCTGGGAGGCTTTTCTGCTAAAAAGCCCAATTCATTTTTCAGGCCGAAGCAGCAGATGGCACTCGAGCTGAGCAAGAAGACCTTCACGCCGTACGCGCCGAAGAAAGGCGAGGAGTATATGAACGCCAAGATGCGCTCGCATTTCCGCAAGATGCTCGAGCAGCTGAAATCCGAACTGTCGGAAGAGATCGACCGCACGGTGCACACCATGCAGGACGAAGCCACGGTGTTCGCCGACCCCAACGACCGCGCCAGCCAGGAATCGGACATGGCGCTGGAGCTGCGCAACCGCGACCGCGAGAGGAAGCTCATCAAGAAGATCGACGAGACCATCGCGCGCATCGACGCCAACGAGTACGGCTACTGCGAGAGCTGCGGCGTGGAGATCGGCCTGAAGCGCCTGGAGGCGCGGCCGACGGCCACGCTGTGCATCGACTGCAAGACGCTGGACGAGCTGCGCGAGAAGCAGGTCGCGAAATAGCCCCGCCGGGGCAATGAAAAAGGGGCGCCTCGGCGCCCCTTTTCTTTTTCGCCGGGCGCCGCCGGTCAGGCCTGCTTGGCCGCCTCCGGCGCGCCGATCGCCTTCATGGACAGGCGCACGCGTCCCTTGTCGTCGGCCTCGAGCACCTTCACCTTCACGATCTGGCCTTCCTTGAGGTGGTCCGACACCGCGTTTACGCGCTCGTTGCTGATCTGCGAGATGTGCAGGAGGCCATCGCGGCCCGGCATCAGCTGCACGATGGCGCCGAAATCGAGCAGGCGCAGCACCGGGCCCTCGTAGATCTTGCCGACCTCGACGTCGGCGGTGAGTTCCTGGATGCGCTTGCGGGCAGCCTCGCCGCCCTCGGCGAGCACGCAGGCGATGGAAATCGTGCCGTCGTCCTCGATCTCGATGGTGGTGCCGGTTTCCTCCTGGATGCCGCGGATCACCACGCCGCCCTTGCCGATGACGTCGCGGATCTTGTCCGGATTGATCTTGATCTTGATGATGCGCGGCGCGAAGCTGGAAAGCTCCGTGCGCGAGCCCTCGATGCCCTGCTTCATGATCTGCAGGATGCCGAGGCGAGCTTCGCGCGCCTGGTCGAGCGCGATTTTCATGATGCTCTGGTTGATCGACTCGATCTTCAGGTCCATCTGCAGCGCGGTGACGCCCTGCTCCGTGCCGGCCACCTTGAAGTCCATGTCGCCCAGGTGGTCTTCGTCGCCGAGGATGTCGGAGAGCACCGCGAAGCGGTTGCCTTCCTTGATCAGGCCCATGGCGATGCCCGCCACGTGCGCCTTGATCGGCACGCCAGCGTCCATCAGCGCCATGCTGCCGCCGCACACCGAAGCCATCGACGAGGAGCCGTTCGACTCGGTGATCTCGGACACCACGCGCAGCGAGTAGCCGAAATCCTCGGCTTTGGGCAGCAGGCCGACGAGCGCCCGCTTGGCCAGCCTGCCGTGCCCGACTTCGCGCCGCTTGGTGAAACCGAAGCGGCCGGTTTCGCCGGTAGCATAGGGAGGCATGTTGTAGTGGAACATGAAGCGCTCGCGGTACTCGCCGGAGAGCGCATCGATGATCTGCTCGTCGCGGCCGGTCCCCAGGGTGACAGCGACCAGCGCCTGGGTCTCTCCGCGCGTGAACAGCGCGGAGCCGTGCGTGCGCGGCAGCACGCCGACGCGCACGCTGATCGGGCGCACGGTGCGCGTGTCGCGCCCGTCGATGCGCGGCTCGCCGTCGTGGATCTGCATGCGCACGATCTTCGACTCGAGGTTGAAGAACGTGTCCTTGGCGGTGTTCGCCTCCAGGGCGGCGCCGGCAGCCTTG
Organism: Betaproteobacteria bacterium; assembly: GCA_031391655.1. GTDB lineage: Bacteria > Pseudomonadota > Gammaproteobacteria > Burkholderiales > SG8-39 > JAABQT01. The sequence continues at coordinate 2,531 of JANMUO010000245.1, read as the reverse complement.
GCCTCCTCTTCCACCTTGGCCAACGTTGCCTTGCGGATCTCGTTCAGGCGCGTGTTGCGCGCCTGCTTCTGCCGCATGGCGAACGCCGCGCGCAGGTCGGCTTCGGCCAGCTCCTCGATGCGCTTGATGAGCGCTTCATTCTTGGTCGGCGCCTTCCACTCCCATGCCGGCTTGCCGGCCACTTCGGCCAGCTCGTTGATGGCCTGGATCGCGGCCTGCATCTTCTCGTGACCGAATACCACGCCGCCGAGCATCACGTCCTCGGGCAGCTCCTGGGCTTCGGATTCCACCATCAGCACGCCCTGCTCGGTGCCGGCAACCACCAGGTTGAGCTTCGAATCCTTCAGCTGCGTGGCGGTCGGGTTGAGCACGTACTGGCCTTCAAGGTAACCAACCCGGCAGGCACCGATTGGGCCGTTGAAGGGAATACCTGAGAGGGTCAGCGCGGCCGACACTGCCAGCATGGCCGGGATGTCCGAATCGACTTCCGGGTTCAGCGACAGCACCTGCGCGACGACCTGCACCTCGCAGAAGTATCCGTCCGGAAACAACGGGCGGATCGGCCGATCGATCAGGCGGGAGGTCAGGATCTCCTTTTCCGACGGACGCCCTTCGCGCTTGAAGAATCCGCCGGGAATCTTGCCCGCTGCGTAGGTGCGCTCCGCGTAATCCACGGTGAGCGGGAACCAGTCCTGCCCCGCCTTGGGTTCCCTTGCGCCCACCACGGTGGCGAGCACCACGGTATCGTCGATGGTGCAGACCACCGCACCGTGCGCCTGGCGCGCGATTTCGCCGGTTTCCAGCGTGACCTGGTGGTCGCCCAGGGTGAAAGTCTTCTTGATCGGATTCAAAGGTTGTCCTCGGTGGTGGCCCGCAAACAAAAAACGCTCATCGAGCGATGAGCGTCCGTTGCAGCGGCATCAGTGGGAATTACTTGCGCAGACTGAGCCGCTCGATGATCGAGCGGTACTTGTCCGCGTCCGTGCGCCGCAGGTAATCGAGCAGCTTGCGGCGCTGCGACACCATCTTGAGCAGCCCGCGGCGGGAATGGAAGTCCTTGACGTGCGACTTGAAATGCCCGGCCAAGCTGTTGATGCGCTCGGTGAGCAGCGCGACCTGCACTTCGGCCGACCCGGTGTCCTTGCCGGACCGCTGGTACTGCTTCACGACTTGCGCTTTCTGCGCGACTTGCAATGCCATGCTTTTCTCCTACGCTATCTATGATTGCTCTTGGGTAGGCCGGCATTTTAGCCGAGGCGCCCGGGGACTCACAAGTTTTTTCGATGTTTTTCAGCCGGTTGCGTGGCCTCCCGGCGTTGCGCCACCAGGCGCCGGGGACGCAGTTCCCCAAGCGGCCCTGCATCGCCGATGCCCAGCAGGCTGCCCTGCGCCCCATAGACGCTGCAGACGCCCGCCTGGGCCCGTTCCAGCGCAATTGCCTGCCCTTGGGCGAATCGCGCCGCCAATGGATCCTCCAGGTCGATCCGCGGCAGGCCGGCCAGCAGGCGCTCCAGCGGCAGCAACAGCCGGTCGCGCGCCGCGGGAGTCGCAAGTTGCAGCTGATCGAAGGTCACCGCATCCGCGACGTGGAAAGCGCCCGCCGACGTGCGCCTTAGGGCCGACAGGTGGGCTCCGCAACCCAGGGCTGCGCCCAGGTCTTCCACCAGGGTGCGGATGTAAGTGCCCTTGCTGCAGCGGACCCGGAGGTCGAGACGTTCGCCGTCAAAGCGCAGCAACTGCAGCTCATGGATCTGCACGAGGCGCGCTGCCCGATCCACGCTCTGTCCCTTGCGGGCGAGTGCGTAAAGCGGCTGGCCCGCATGCTTCAGCGCCGAGTACATCGGCGGCACCTGCTCGATGGGCCCGCGCAGGCGCGCCAGCGCCGGCTCGATGGCGCTTTCCGGCACGTCGACCGACTTGCGCTCGAGCACCTCGCCCTCGGCGTCCGCCGTGGTAGTGGTGATGCCCAGGCGCGCGCTGGCCAGGTACTCCTTGTCGGCATCGAGGGCGAGCTGGGAGAACTTGGTGGCTTCGCCGAACAGGATCGGCAGCAGGCCTGACGCGAGGGGGTCCAGCGTGCCGGCGTGCCCCGCCTTTTCCGCCTGGTACAAGCGCTTCGCCGCCTGCAGCGCGGCGTTCGAGCCCAGGCCGACCGGCTTGTCGAGCAGCAGGACGCCGTCCAGCGGCCGGCGCATCAGTCTTTGGGCTTGACGCTGTCGATCAGCTGCGACAGATGCGCGCCGCGCTCCACCGATTCGTCGTACTTGAAGCGCAGCGCCGGCGTCGTGTACATCTTGATGCGCTTGGCGAGGCTGCTGCGCAGGAACCCGGAGGCCTTTTGCAGCGCTTTCCCGGCCGCTTCCGCCTGGGCGCGCTCAAGGCACGTGAAATACACCACTGCATGGGACAGGTCGGGCGCGGCGTCGACCGACGTCAGCGTCACCAGGTTGAGGCGCGGATCCTGCAGTTCGCGCCGGATCAGTTCGGCAAGCTCGCGCTGGATCTGGTCGGCGACCTTCTGCGGCCGGCCG
>JANMUO010000228.1:0-30269 GCA_031391655.1 Betaproteobacteria bacterium | reverse complement strand
CCTGATGCTGCCGTTCGATTCCCGCCAGAAGAGCCGCCTGCGCACGCAACTGGACTCCGGCGAAGAGGTCGGCCTGATGCTGCCGCGCGGAGAGATCCTGCGCGGCGGCGACCTGGTCACCGCCTCGGACGGGCGCGTGATCGAGATAGTGGCGGAGCCGGAGAAGCTGCTGCACATCGAGTCCGCATCCCTGGCGAAGATTGCGTACCACCTTGGCAACCGGCATGTCCCGGTGCAGGTCGGCGAAGACTTCCTGCGCATCGCAGCGGACCACGTGCTCGAGGAGATGGTGACGAAGCTCGGCGCGAAGGTGAGCGCGGTGGAGGCGCCGTTCGAGCCGGAGGCGGGCGCCTATGCGGGCGGCCACCACCAGCACGACGAGATGGGCCATGGCGGCAAGATCCATGATCATGTGCACGACGAGCATTGCGACCACGACCATGACCACAAGCATTGACCCGCGCTTGCTGCAGTTGGCAAGCCCGATGCTACCCGTGGGCGCCTATAGCTATTCCGGGGGACTGGAGGCCGCCATCGAAGCAGGACTGGTGGCGGATGCCGCCAGCGCCGAGCGCTGGATCGGCGATGTGCTCGAGCACTCCGTGGCGCGCATGGAAGCCCCGATGCTGCTGAAGATGATGGAGCAGCCCGGAGAGCAGTGGAACGAGATGTTTCTGGCCAGCCGCGAGACGGCGGAGCTCAGGGCCGAAACCGTGCAGATGGGGTATTCGCTCAATCGCCTCTTACCCGAGTTGGGGATCGAGGCCTGTCCGTTCGAGGAACCTTCGTTCCCAGCGGTCTACGCGCACGCGGTGCGCGCCTGGGGTATCGCGCCGCGCCAGGCGCTGGTGGCCTACCTCTGGGCCTGGCTGGAAAACCAGGTGATGGCGGCGCTCAAGGCGGTGCCGCTTGGGCAGACCGATGGGCAGAAGATCCTGCTCAAGCTCGGGGCTCGGCTGCACGAAGTGAGCGAGGAGGAACCGGGCAATTTCGCGCCGGGCCTCGCGATCCTTTCCTCGCGCCACGAAACCCAGTATTCGAGGTTGTTCCGCTCATGACGCTGCGTGTAGGCATCGGCGGTCCAGTGGGCTCGGGCAAGACCGCGCTCACGCTCGCGCTGTGCAAGGCGCTGCGCGACAAGTACGACATCGCCGCGGTCACCAACGACATCTACACGGAAGAGGACGCCCAGTTCCTGGTGAAGAACGAGGCGCTCGCGCCCGAGCGCATCATCGGCGTGGAGACAGGCGGTTGCCCGCATACGGCGATCCGCGAGGACGCGTCGATCAACCTCGAGGCGGTGGCGCGGCTCACGCGGCGCTTTCCCAAGCTCGAGTTGGTGCTGATCGAATCGGGCGGCGACAACCTCGCCGCCACCTTCAGCCCCGAGCTCTCCGACCTCACGCTCTACGTCATCGACGTCGCCGCCGGCGACAAGATCCCGCGCAAGGGCGGCCCGGGGATCACCAAGTCGGACCTGCTGGTGATCAACAAGATCGACCTCGCGCCGATGGTGGGCGCCTCGCTCGAGGTGATGGAGCGCGATTCGAAAAAAATGCGCGGCTCGCGCCCGTTCGTGTTTTCGAACCTCAAGACCGGGCAGGGGCTGGAAACGATCATCAAGTTCATCGAAACCGAGGGCATGCTATGCGCAGCGCAGCACTGATGCTTTTCCTCGCCGCGGGCGCGGCGCAGGCCCATCCCGGGCATGGGATGGGCGAGGGCCACTGGCATGGCTTCAGCCCGGAATTGATCCTGCTCGCGGTGCTCGTCGCCGCCTGGGCGGTGTTGCGATCGAGGTAAATAAATAGGGTCTGTCCCTATTTATTAATGCAGGCTGGGTTTCTTGAGGAAGTCGCTGCGGTCGGCGGAGCGCAGGCGCACGTTGAGCCGCGCGCCGCCGCGGGAGATGGTGAGCGGCACTTCGCAGCCGGCGGGGCCCATGCGCCAGATGCTGCGGAACAGTTCGGCGAGGCCGCGTACGCGCTGTTCCGAGACTTCCACCACGATGTCGCCGATCTTCAGGCCCGCCTTCTCCGCCGGGCCGCCGCTCGCCAGGCCCGCCACCACCAGCTTGCTGCCGACTTCCGTGGTGTACATGCCCAGCCAAGGGCGCACCGGGCGCTGCGCCTTGCCACGCAGGACCAGGTCCTCGAGGATCGGCTCGAGGATGTCCACCGGCACGAACATGTTGCCCTGCACGTTGCGCTCGCCGGCTTTCTCCTCCACCAGCAGCGAGCCGATGCCCAGGAGCTTGCCGTCCGCGCCGATGAGCGCCGAGCCGCCCCATTGCGGGTGCGCGGGCGCGGCGAACAACGCTTCATCGAGGACGTATTCCCAGTAGCCGGCGAATTCGCGCTTGTCGAAGATCCTGCCCTTCAACGCATGCGCGCGCCCGCCATGGCCTGCCACCACCACTTCGTCGCCGACCCGGCAGCGCGCCGCGCTTCCACGCAGCATCACCTGCGCATCGAGCCGGCCAAGCGGCAGCACCAGCCCGAAGCCGGTCTGCTGGTCGTAGGCGAGGGGATGCCCCGCGACCACCGCGCCGCTCGAGGTGGTGAGCCAGACCGAGCTCGCCTCGGTGATCAGGTAGCCGACGGTGAGCACCAGCCCGTCTTCGCGGATCACCACGCCGTTGCCGGCGCGCTCGGTGCCGAGGATTGGCGCGGTGTAGGCGTCCTCGGGGATCTCGGCGCGCACGAGCACCAGCGCGTCGAGCGCCGCGTCGAGGTCAAAGCGCCAGTCTTCCTGGCGCGGCCGCAGCCCGGCGGGAAAGGCCCAGTCCGATTCGCTCATGCGGGCTATGTTCCGCGCCCGCATGGCGCCGTCAAGCCCCCCCGCGCTACGTACCGGTGCGCTTGACGAGCAAGCCCTGCGGCCCGCGCTCCATCATGCTGATCTCGCCGGACATCTCGGCGCCTTCCTCGACCTTGATCTTGGCGTAGCGGATCTTGCCCGACACCTTGCCGGTGGCGTGGATGGTGAGCTGCTTGCGCACCGTGAGCTCGCCCTCCAGCCTGCCGTGGATCTCGGCCGTGTCCACTGCCACCGTGCCGCAGAAGATGCCGTTCTGCGCGATCTGCAGCACGCGCGAGTCCAGCGTCGCCTCGATGCGGCCTTCCACCACCAGCGTGTCGCAGTCGGAGATTTCCACGCCCTTCATCTTGATGTCGGGTCCGACGATGAGCTTCGATTCCTTGCGCTCGTCGGACTTGTCCACCGGCTTGGCTGCCTCGACCGGAGCTGCTGCTGGCTTGACTGCCTCGGGCGCGGGCGCCGGCGGCGTGGGCGAGCGGAAAAACGACTCGTTGCGGCGGAACAGGCTGTCTTTTTGGAGCATTGCGATCTCCCGTTTGGTTATAAGCCGGACAATGCGCACGCACGCTTCGTGCCTGTCATGAACTGTAAGGAAAACAGCGAGTTAGGTTTTCATCTTCCAGTGCGAACGTCGCCGGGCGGCGACGCCGGTAGGGTGGGCAAGTGGCCCAACCTACGCGGAGAAGTCCCTTAATACCTTCCCAGGCAGCGTACTGAGGTCGCGAACGCCGTTAACCCAGACGCCGTGCACGCCAAGCGGAGGCGTCGTGAGGCGCGGATGCCCGCCGGGCAGGTCGAACACGCGCCGCTTCGTGCCGCGGCCGACCGTCGCCGGATCAAACAGCATCAAATCAGCGGCATAGCCGGGCTCGAGTACGCCCCGGCCCTGGATGCCGAAGAGCTTCGCCGGCGCGCTCGTGAGCCGGCGCACACCATCTTCCAGCTCGAGCGCGCTGCGCTCCCGCACCCAGTGTCCGAGCAGGTGCAGGCCGAAGCCCGCGTCATTGAAAAAGGTGAGATGCGCACCGGCGTCTGACAACGACACCAGGCTCGCCGGGTGGCGCAGCATCCGGGCCACCGCGGCTTCGTCGGAATTGAGCAGCATGGCGTTGAACACCGTGTCGAGCTTCTCGGCGAGCGCGAGGTCGAGCATGAAGTCCAGCGGATCCTTGCCGGCGGCGCGCGCGAGCTCGCCGATCGAGCGCTGCTCCGCGTCCTTGTCGGCCGATTCCACCACCTCGACCTGGTCCCATTGCGCGTTGAACAGCCTGAAGTGCGCCGGGCGCGAAAGCTCCGCGCGCACGCCGTCGCGAAAGCCCTTGTCCGCCAGCTTGGCCGCGTAGGCGGCGCCTTTCAGCGGCAGCGCCGGTTGCCAGGACTCCAGCCCCTCGAAGGTGTAGGGCGAGTGCAGCGTGAAATCCATGGACAGCGGGCAACAGGAGATCGCGCCCACCAGCTTGCGGCCGCGGCGGTTGGCCGCCGCGATCGCCTCCAGGTCGTCGAACACGGCGCGCGGATTGGTGCTGTTGTGCAGGAGCGCGGCGATCACCACCGGGCGCGTGGACTCGGCGGCCAGCTCTTCGAGGAACGGCACCTTGGTCTGCCCGCCCTTGGTGAGCATGAACACGCCGCGCCCGGCCTCCTTCAGCGCGCCGACCAGCGCGCGCAACTCGTCGTCGTTGGCCAGGCGCGAGGGCATCGGCAGTCCGCCGTGGCCATTGTGAGCGGGCGAAGTGCTGGTGGCAAAGCCCACCGCGCCGGCTTTCATCCCTTCCACCACCAGCGCGCGCATGCGCGCCACCTCGTCCGGCGTCGCGGCGCGTTTTGGCGCGTCTTCGCCCATCACATAGGTGCGCAGCGACGAATGCCCGACGAAACCCGCGATGTTGATCGCGCTGCCCTGGCGCTCGAGCATGTCGAAATACTGCGGGATCGTCTCGAAGTCCCAGCGGATCCCCTGGCGCAGCACCTCGATCGACATCCCTTCCACCTGCGTGAGGTTCTTCATTACCAGCTCTCGGTCCGCCGGCCGGCAGGGCGCGATGGTGAAGCCGCAATTGCCGATGATGGCCGTGGTGACGCCCAGCGCGGGCGAGGGCGACACCATCGGGTCCCAGGTGATCTGCGCGTCGTAGTGCGTGTGGTTGTCGATGATGCCGGGCATCAGGGCGAGTCCGGCGGCATCGACAACCTGTTTGCCGGAAAGGGACTTGCCGATTTCGGAGATCTTGCCGTCTTTCACGCCAAGGTCGCCGTGACTGGGTTTGGAGCCTAGTCCGTCCAGCAGCAGGGCGTTTCGAATGACCACGTCGTTCATCCCCCTATACTACCGGCCCATGGACATCTTCGACGTAAAAGGCAAATCCGTTGTCGTCACCGGCGCTCGCAAAGGTATTGGAAAAGCGGTATCTGACCTTTTCGCCTCCAGGGGTTCCACGGTCGCCCGGCTCGATGTTGAGCCGGGCGATCGGATAACCCCCGTTGACGTCACGGACGAAAGCGCGGTCAACGCGGCAATTCAGAAGATCGGGAAAATCGATATCCTGGTCAACAACGCCGGCATCGCCGTGCGCAAGAACTCCTTGGAGATCTCCCGCGAGGAATGGGACAAGGTCATCGCCGTAAACCAGACCGGACTGTTTCTCTGTTCCCGCGCAGCAGCAAGATCCATGAAGCAAACCGGCGGCGGCGCCATCGTGAACCTCGCCTCGATCATGGGCTTCTCCGGCGGCCTGTTCCCCAACCCCGCCTACCAGGCCTCCAAGGGGGCGGTCGTCAATCTCACCCGCGCACTCGCCCTCGAGTTCGCCGAGTTCGGAATCCGTGTGAACGCGGTAGCACCAACCTTCGTGCGCACCGACCTCACCACCCCGATCTTCTCCAACCCGGAAGTACTGAAGATAGTCATGCAGCACACCCCGCTCGGCGTGCTGCCCGAAGTCGCGGACATCGCCGCCGCGATCCTGTTTCTCGCCAGCCCCGCGGCGCGCTGCATCACGGGCGTCACGCTGCCGGTGGATTCGGGATACCTCGCGCGCTAGTCAACCAAGGAGGTCAAGCATGAAGTCCATCGGCAAGGTCTTTTTCACCGGGCTGCTCACCGTCTTGCCGGTGCTGGCCACCCTGTACCTCGTGCTCTGGCTGGTCGGGGCCATGGAACGCTTCTTCGGCGCGCAATTGAAGTGGCTGATGCCGGACGAGTACTACCGCACCGGCATGGGCCTGGTGCTCGCCATGCTGGTCATCTTCGGCGTTGGGCTGCTGGCGCACGCCGTGCTGTTCCGCACGCTCTTCGGCTGGGCGGAACAAGTCCTGCTGAAAGTTCCGCTGGTGCGCTCCGTCTACGGCGCCCTGCGCGACCTGTTCGGCCTGTTCTCGGAACACAAGAGCGACGAAGTGCTCCAGGTCGTTTCGGTAACGCTCCCGGGCACCAGCATGCGTGCAATCGGCTTCATTACGCGCAGCGACTTCGCTGGCCTGCCGGAGGGCATCGGCAGGCAGAACGAGGTGGCCATCTACCTGCCGATGAGCTACCAGATCGGCGGCTACATGGTGATGATGCCCCGCGAACTGGCCGTGCCGGTGGAGATGTCGCACGAGGAGGCGATGAAATTCGTGCTCACCGCCGGCCTCAAGACTTCCCCCGCCTAGAAGCGCCCGAGCCGCCGCGCCTAGTAACCCGCGGCGAAGTCCACGAGGTTCATCGGCACCTCACCGCGCCGCACGCGCTCGACGTTCTCGGCGATTTTGCCCACCGAGGTGCGCGGCTCGGTGAGCGCGGCGATGTGCGGCGTGATGGTGATCCCGGGATGCGACCACAGCGGGCTGTCGGCAGGCAGCGGCTCGGTCTCGAACACGTCCAGGTACGCATGCGCGAGGTGCCCCGATGCCAGGGCCGCCAGGAGATCCGGCATCACGAGGTGCCCGCCGCGCGCGACGTTGATGATGCAACCGTCCTTGCGAATTCTCTGGATCCGGTCCTTGTTCAGGATGCCCCGCGTGGCGGGAGTCAGGGGAAGGAGGCAGACCACCGCGTCGCTGCGAGAAAGCATTTCCTCCAGGTCCGTCGTGCAGTGCACGCCTTCCAGCTTTTTCGGCGACCGGCTCCAGCCGGCGACGTTGAAATCCATCGCGCGCAGCTTCGCCGCAATGCTGCCACCCAGTTCCCCCAAACCCAGGACACCGATGGTGCGATCCGAGGGCAGGTACTGCCTCCGGCGCTTCCACAGCTTTTCGGCCTGGAACTTCCGGTAGCAGTACAGGTGCCGGTGCCAGTCGAGGACGTGCGCGATGACCGTTTCGCCCATCGCTCCCACCATGCCCGGATCGATCAGGCGCGCCACCGGCACGCCGCGCGGCAGGTTGGCGTCGTTGACGATGTTCTCGACGCCCATCCACATCGACTGGATGAGCTTCAGGCGCGGCAGCCTGGCGAAGGTGCCCTCAGGATGCGTCGCCACGAGGGCGACGTCGATGTCCCCGCCGTTGGTGTCCGGCCAGGCGAAGAAGCGATCCGCCGGCAACGCCTTCTGCAGGAGGGGAAACCAGAACTCGGGTTTCTCCTTCTGCGACGCGAACAGGATGTTCAAGACCCGGGCTTGAAGCCGGAGGCCTTGATCACCGGGCCCCACTGCTCGTAGTCGCGCTTGTGGATGCGCGCGAGCTCCGCCGGCCCGTAGCCCGTGGGCTCCATGCCGAAGTTGTCCAGCTTCTCGCGCACGTCCGGCGCCTGCACCGCCTCGATGATCGCCTTCGAGAGCCGGTCGACGGTGTCCTTCGGCGTGTTGGCCGCCGCGTAGGCCGCGTACCAGCCGGCGCCCTCGATGTTGTAGCCCAGCTCCTTGAACGTGGGCACGTCCGGCAGGTGGCGCGAGCGCTGCGCGCCCGAGGTGGCCACCGCGCGCACCTTGCCCGCCTTGTGCTGCGGACCGACGTCGGACACCGTGCCCATGAAAGCGGCGATCTGGCCGCCGAGCAGGTCGACCATCGCCTGTGCGGTGCCCTTGTAGCCGATATGGTTCATCTTCAGGCCCGCTTTCTCCGCGAAGAGCAGCGAGAAGAAGTGCGGCAGGCTGCCGGTGGCGGCGGAGGCGTAGTTGCCGTACTTGGGATCCTGTTTCACCAGGCCCACGTATTCCTTCAGGTCCTTTGCCGGCGTGGCCGGCCCCACGCCGAAGGCGAACAGGAAATCCGCCGCGTGCGCCACCGGCGTGAAATCGGCGAACGGGTCGTAGGGCAGCGGCTGGACGTGCGGCGCGGTCACCACGGTCACCAGCGGCGTCATCACCAGCATCAGGCCGTCGGGCGGGGAGGTCTTCACTGTGCTCATAGCGATCTGGCCGGCGGCGCCGGGGCGGTTCTCCACTACCACAGGCTGGCCCAGCGTGACGCGCATTCGTTCGGCGACGAGGCGCGTCATGGTGTCCAGGCTCGCGCCAGCGGGAAAGCCGACGAGGATCTTTACAGTGCGGTCCTGGGCGAGGACTGCGCCGGATGCGAGGCAGGCGACGAACAAGAAAACGAAGCGAAACATGGCTGCTCCTCCGAATTTGGGCGATGTTAGCATTTGAGAACAGGGAGGAAGGGACATGGCGACCCGCAATTTCAGCGAGAAAACGCTTACCGCCGAGGTCTTGAAGCGCGTCGGCAAGGCGCCGGACGCGCGCACGAGGAAGTTGATTCAAAGCCTGGTGAAGCACCTGCACGCCTTCGTGCGCGAAGTGCGCCCGACGCAGGAGGAGTGGTTCCAGGGGATCCAGTTCCTCACCTCAACCGGACACATGTGCGACGACAAGCGCCAGGAGTTCATCCTGATGTCGGATACGCTCGGGGTGTCGATGCTGGTGGACTTCATCAACTACGGCAAAATCGGCAAAGCGACGGAATCCACCGTCCTCGGGCCGTTCTTCGTCGAAGGCGCGCCGGAATTGCCGCTCGGCGCCACGATCATCAAGCCCGGAACGGCGGGCGAGCCCTGCATTGTGGATTGCACGGTGAAGGACATGAAAGGCAAGCCGATTGCGGGCGCGGTGATCGACGTCTGGGAAGCGGGCGGCGACGGTTTCTACGACGTGCAGAAACCCGAGGGCACCAACCTGCGCGCGCGCTTTCGCTCCGACGCGGCAGGGCGGTTCTACTTCCGCTGCGTGAAGCCGGTGAGCTACCCGGTGCCGCACGACGGCCCGGTCGGAAAAATGCTGCAGGCTACAGGCCGCCACCCGATGCGTCCCGCGCACCTGCACTTCATGATCGAGGCGCCGGGCTGCGAGAAGCTGGTCACGCACCTGTTCGTGAAGGGCGACAAGTACCTGAGTTCGGATGCGGTGTTCGGCGTGAAGGACTCGCTGGTGGTGGATTTCAAGCAGGACAAGGCCGGCGTATCCACCTGCCGCTACGATTTCGTGCTCAAGCCGAAGGGCAAGAGGAAGTGAAGCCGCCGTACCGCGCCGACCAGGTCGGCAGCCTGCTGCGCCCGGCTGAACTGTCGAACGCCCGCAAGCAGTGGAAGCAGGGCGCGCTGGATGCAGTGAAGTTGAAGGAGATCGAGGACCGCGCGGTGCGCGAGGCGGTTGCGAAGCAGGAGGCCATCGGCCTGCAGGCGGTCACCGACGGCGAGTTCCGCCGCGACTGGTGGCACCTGGACTTCCTCGGGCAGCTCGAGGGCGTCACCAACAAGGTGAACCCCGGCCCGAAGTTCGGCGGCACCGAGGAGCAGCCGCCGATCGCCACCGTCACCGGCAAGGTGCGCTGCGCCGGGCCGATCATGGTGGAGCACTTTGCGTTCCTCAAGTCGGTGGCGAAGGCCACGCCCAAGTTCACCATTCCTTCGCCCTCGATGCTGCATTTGCGTGGCGGGCGCAATGCGATTTCCAGGGAGGTGTATCCGGACCTGGAAGAATTCTGGGATGACGTCGCCGCCGCCTACCGGGATGCCATCGCGCACCTGGCGAAGGCCGGCTGCACCTACCTGCAGCTCGACGACACCGCGTTCGCCTATCTTTGCGACCCGAAAATCCAGGAGAACAGCCGCAGGAACGGCGACGATCCGGCGACGCTGCCGCAGCGCTATGCCCGGACCATCAACGAAGCGCTCAAGAGGCGGCCCGCCGGCATGACGGTCACCATGCACACTTGCCGCGGCAACTTCAAGAGCGCGTGGGTGGCCGAGGGCGGCTACGACCCGGTGGCGCAAGCCATGTTCTCGGCGAACGTGGACGGCTTTTTCATGGAGTTCGACTCGGCGCGCTCAGGGACGTTCGAACCGCTGCGCGTGTTGCCAAAGGGAAAGAAGGCGGTGCTCGGCATCGTCACCACCAAGGTGGGCGAGATCGAGGACAAGGCGATGCTGCGCAAACGCATTGCCGAGGCGGCGAAGTTCGTGCCGCTGGAGGACCTGTGCCTGTCACCGCAGTGCGGCTTTTCCAGCACGCACCACGGCAACGCGCTCTCGCACGAGGACCAGTGGCGCAAGCTCGAGCTGATCGTCGAGGTCGCGCGCGAGGTGTGGCGCTAGGGCCTTACTTGGGACGCACGTGCTCGGGGGATCCTTTGGCTTGTGCGAGCGCGAGGCCGGGCAAGCCCAGTCCCGCAGTGAGGCCTGCGACGACAGTCCACTCAAGAGTAAATCTACCCGAGGCGCGGCGCAACAAACCGACAGTTTCTTGTCAGCTTGAGCGCAGGGGGTTCAGTCCGCGGGGGCTTTATTCGCACATGATAGGCTGACTTTTATGGATCATTGCATCGTCGAGACCGGCCTGCTGAAGAAGAAGCCCTGCGGACACCCGGCCGTCACGCACTGCCTGAACTGCGACGCCGCGCTTTGCGCCGACCATGCGATCCCCGAGACATCCGCGGCGGGCAAGCGCACCGGAAAGTTCGTGTGCCAGGAGTGCAAGGCGGCGCTGAAGGAGAACGAAAAGCGCCTCGCTGCGGTGGAGAAAAAGCCGCCCGCGGCGAAGCTCGCGACGCCCGCGCCGGCCGCGCCGGCCGCGCCGGCCGCAGCGCCGGCAGCGCCGGTTGCGCCGGCCGAGAAGAAGGACGGCTCCGGCGGCCTGGATTTCAAATGATCCAGATCAACGCGCAAGCCCGCTGCGCGTAACGCGCCCGTGCAGCTCGCGTCCCAGCACCTGCTCGCAATGGCGCGCGGTGTCGACGAGGCCCCCTAGGTCGATGCCGGTGTCGATGCCCATGGACTCGAACAGGCTCACCAAGTCCTCGGTGCAGACGTTTCCGGTGTGGCCCCCGCCGTACTGCACCTTTGCCGGGTGTCCTCCCACGCCACCGAACGAGGAATCGAAGAAGCGCACGCCGGCTTCGTAGGCGGCGACATAGTTGACGAGGCCGGTGCCGCGCGTGTCGTGGAAGTGCGCGATCGGCGTCACGCCGGAGGGCACGCGCGCGACCATGTCGCGCACCGATTTGGGCGTGGCGAGGCCCGTGGTGTCGCCGAGCGCCACGTGCCCGACGCCAAGGCCTGCGAACTTCGCCAGGTCCGCAGCGACGACCGCTGGATCCACCTTGCCCTCGAACGGACAGCCGAAGGCCACCGACACCGTGCCCACCAGGCGAAAGCGCCCGTTCGCGAGGCGCACCATCTCCTCCACGTTCGCCCACTGCCCGGCGCGCGTGCGGTTGAGGTTCTTCTGCGTGTGGGCTTCGGTGGCGGAAACGAGCAGGCTGATCTCGTTCACGCCGAAGCCGGCCTCGAGGTCGGCGAGGGCGCGCTCCACCGCCTTCGGGTTGGCGCAGGTCGCCTTGTAGTAAGTGTGGGCGTGCCGTGGGAGGGAGCGCAACAGCTCGCTCGCGTCCGCAAACTGCGGCACCACCTTCGGATTGGAGTAGGAGGTGGCCTCCACGCGCTGGAAACCCAGCGCGGCGAAGCGCTCGACCAGCGCGCGCTTGGTGGCGGTCGGCACGAAGCCCGGCTCGTGCTGCAGCCCGTCGCGGGCGAAACACTCGCAAAGGGTAACGGCCCGCGTCCCGGCGCTCATAGTTGACATCATCAACTATCCGGCGCTAGGCTGTCAACGATGACGGTCGACGAGTACATCATCGCCCCGCGCGACGAGCGCACGCAGCCCGCGCGCATCATCCCGGGCTATCCGCAGACCCCGTGGCGCAACCCGAAGGAGCCGCTGGTCAAGCGCGCGCCGACGCTCTCGGAGCTCACCGGGCCGCTCGAAGTGGCGAATCGCGTGAAGCTCCTGGGCGGCGACATCGCCGGCCACGGGGACAAGCAGGCCATCGGCCAGCTCATGCACCTCAAGGTGCGCGTCACCGACGAGGACGATGCGCCCGTTGGCGGCGCGGTGGTGGAGATCTGGCAGTGCAACGCCGCCGGCCGCTACATCCACCCGAACGACGACGAGCACGCGCCAGTGGATCGCAATTTCTACGGCGCCGCGCGCCTCGTCACCGACGAAAGCGGGAGTTTCCTCCTGCGCACCGTGAAGCCGGGCGCCTACCCGGTGCCGACGCGCGACGGCTGGTGGCGCCCGCCGCATATCCACTTCTCGCTGTTCGGCAAGGTGTGGCTCTCGCGCCTGGTGACGCAGATGTATTTTCCCGGCGAGCCGCTCAACGGCCAGGACCGGATCCTGAACGCGGTGCCCGATGCGCAGGCGCGCGACAGCCTCGTCGCCCGCATGCTGCCCCCGACCGGCGATCCGCACGAGGCGCTGGTGTTCGAGCACCGGATCGTCCTGCGCGGGCGCCGCGCGACGCCGCAACAACCGTGATCCCCACCGGCGAAGCGACCATCGGGCCGTTCTTCCCGCCGCGCTACGTGGACGCGGGGGCGAACGACCTGACGCAGTTGGAAAACCGCAGCGCGAAGGGCGACGTGATCGCGATCGCCGGCTGCGTGCGCCAGGAGGACGGCGCGGCGCTGGAAAACCTGGTGGTGGAAATCTGGCAGGCGGATGCCAAGGGTGTCTTCCGCCACCCGGCCGACCCGCGCCACCGCGAGGCCGATGCGAACTTCCTGGGCTGGGGCAGGGCGGCGACAGACCAGCAAGGCAATTTCACGTTTCGAACCGTGTTGCCGGGGGCGCCTGCAGGGCGCGCGCGTCACGTGAATTTCATGGTCATGTTCTCCGGCCTCATGCGCATCCTCAAGACCACGATGTTCTTCCCGGGCGACAAAGCCAACGAGGTTGACCCGGTGCTCTCGGCGGTGCCGGCGGCGCGGCGAGCGCTGCTCGTCGCACGGCAGGAAGCGCCGGACAAATTCCGCTTCGACATCAAGCTGCGCGGCGAGCATGAGACCCCGTTCTTCGACGATTGAGCGGCCCGGCATCCGGGACCTGCTGTCCTACCGGCTGCACGTGGTGGCGAACCTGCTCTCGCGGGGCGCGGAGTTGCGCTACCGGCGCGAGTTCGGCGTCAGCCTGTGGGAATGGCGCTCGATCGCGCTGCTCGGGGGCGCGCAGGGCGCGCTATCGCTGAACGAGCTCTCGCGCGCCGCGGGCATCGACAAGAGCCAGATGAGCCGTGTAGTGTCCGGACTCGCGGCGCGGCGCCTGGTGCTGCGGGCCATTGACGCCGAGGACGCGCGCGGCGTGCGGCTCACGCTGACGCGCAGCGGGCGCAATCTTTACGAAGGCCTGATCCGCGCTGCGGCGGAACGCAACGACGCCTTCCTCGATTGCTTGAGCGCCAAGGAGCGCGCCTCGTTCGACGAGGCGCTCGCCAAGCTCGCCGCGAGGGCGCGCGATTACATCGAGCGCGAGCGGGCGGCGGAGTGAAGACGCGCATCACCGAGCTGCTCGGCATCCGCTACCCGGTATTCCAGGCGGCGATGAGCTGGGCCTCCTCCAACGCGCCGCTGGTGATCGCCGTGTCGAACGCGGGCGCCATGGGCGTGCTCGCCGCGGGACCGATGCGCCCGGAGGATTTCCGCCGCGCGCTCGCCGACATCAAGGCTGGTACCGACAAGCCCTACGGCGTAAACATCCCGCTCAACGGCGCACGCGCCGCCGAACTGCTCGACATCGCCTTCGAGGCACGCATCCCGGTGATGGTCGCCTCGCAGGGCGGGCCCAGGGAACAGATGCCGCGTTTCCGCGCCATCGGCACCAAGTGGCTGCACGTGGTGGCCTCGGTCGAGCACGCTAAGAAGGCCGAAGCTGCCGGCGTGGATGCGCTGGTTGTGGATGGGGCGGAAGCCGGCGGCCATCCGCCGCCTTCGGAAGTCGGGACGCTGGTGCTCGTGCGCCGCGTGGTGAAGGCGGTGAAGCTGCCGGTGGTGGCCAGCGGCGGCGTGGCCGATGGTGCTGGGATTGCGGCGCTGCTCGCCCTCGGCGCCGACGCGGTGCAGCTTGGCACGCGCTTCATCGCCACGCCCGAGGCGAGCGTGCACGACAACTACAAGCGCGCGGTGCTCGCGGCGGACGTGGACGGCTCGACGCTAGTGGCGCGCGGGCGGCTGCCCATCCGGCAGTTGAAGAACGCGTTCTCGGAGAAATTCAACGCTGCCGAGCGCGCGGGCGCTTCGCCGGCGGAACTCGACGCGATCTTCAAGGCCTCCAGCCTCAAGCAGGCGGCGCTCGAGGGCGACGTCGAGTGGGGCAAGGTCGAAGCCGGCCAGTCCGCCGGGCTCGTGGACGACATCGTCCCCGCCGCCGACCTCGTCAAACGCCTGATCGCCGAATTGGAAGAGGCGCGTCGGCGCCTCGCAAGTTTGTAACAAATGGGGTCTGTCCCTATTTTGTTTTCCGACCAGGGCGCGGTTCGCATCCTGACGATGAATCGCCCGGAGAAGCGCAACGCGCTCAACACCGCGCTCACCCTGGCGCTGCTCGATGCGTTGCGCGCGGCGGATGCCGACGAGGCGATCGGCTGCGTGGTGCTGACGGGGGCAGGGCAGGGGTTTTGCGCCGGGGCCGACCTCTCCGAGTTCAAGGACCTCACGCCGGACCAGCAGGAGCGCATCGAGGCCCGCGCGGAACTGACGATGCAGCTGCACCTCGCGTTCCCGAAGATGGGCAAGCCTGTGGTGACCGCGATCAACGGCGCGGCGATGGGCGGCGGTGCGGGGCTTGCCATCGCGGGCGACATGGCTGTCATGGCGGAAGGCGCGACGCTGGGCTACCCCGAAACCAAGCACGGCATCGTCGCCGCCATCGTGATGGCAAACCTGGTGCGCCAGGCCGGGCGCAAGGCGGCGTTCGAGCTGGTGGGCCTGGGCGAGCCGGTCAGCGCGCAGCGCGCCCTAGCCCTCGGATTGGTGAATCGCGTGGTGCCGCCGCAGGAGCTGCTTGGCGCGGCAGTGCAGTTCGCAGAGAAGCTCGCCGCCGTCAGCCGCCCGGCGATGCAGCTCACCAAGCGGCTGTTCCACGAGGCGGCGGACCTGCCGCTCGGGGAAGCGCTCGCGCGCGGGCGCGAAGCCAACAAGAGGATGCGGTCGTTCCGCAAGCCTTGAGCCATGGGCATCACCTACGCGCTCCTGGCGATGCTGTGCTTCGCCGTCAACATCGTGATCACGCGCTTTGCCTTGGTGAGGCTGCCGGTGGAAGCGGGATTCTTCATCGTGCTCGCCACCAACGTGCTGTTTCCCGCGGCCCTGTTCGCGGCGGAACTGGGCGTGCGCGCGGCGCCGTATGCGTGGGACTGGAAAGGCGCCGGCCTGTTCGCCATCGGCGGGGTGATCGGCACCTTCCTCGGCCGCCGGTTCCTCTTCGATGCAGTGAGGATCCTCGGGCCCTCGCGGGCGAGCGTGTTCCATTCCACGGCGCCGGCTTTCGCGCTCGTGGCTGCGTGGCTGCTGGCCGACGAACTCCTCGGCCCGGTCGAGATCGGCCTGATGGTCGTGGTCTGGGTGGGCCTGTGGCTCACGCAGCCGCGCGCCGGTTCGATGCAGGCCTTGTCGCCGGAGATGCTGAGGAAGGGATTGGTGGTCGGCCTGCTGACCGTCGCCGGCTTTGGCTTCGGCAACGTGCTGCGCGGCCTGGCGATGCGCGTCTGGGAGGAGGCGGCCCTGGGCACGGTCGTGGCCTCGCTGGCCGCGCTCGCCTGCCAGTTCGTGGTAACGCGCAACTGGGAACGGATCGGCACGCAGCTGCGCGGCGCCGATCGCAAGGCGATCTGGCTCTACGTCGGCTGCGGGGTGTTCACCTCGTTCGGCTCGATCTTCATCTCGCTAGCCATGACGCGCATCGAAATCGCGCTGGCGGTGCTGATCGTGCACACCACGCCGCTGGTGATTTTCCCGGTGAGCGTGTTCCTGCTGAAGAACCGCGAGGAGCTCACGCCGCGCACCGTGCTCGGCGCGGCGCTGGTCCTCGCCGGAATTGCGCTGCTGGCACTGAGGTGAGATGAAACCGCTCCAGCACCTGACGATCCTCGACCTGTCGCGCGTGCTGGCCTGCCCGTTCGCGAGCATGATCCTCGCCGAACTCGGGGCCACGGTGATCAAGGTGGAGCAGCCTGGCGCAGGCGACGAGACGCGCGGCTTCGAGCCGCAGCTCGCGCAGGACAGCGGCTACTACTTCGCCTGCAACCGCTCGAAGGCCTCGATCACCGTCAACCTTCGCTCGGACGAGGGCCGCCGGATCATCCGCGAGCTCGCGCTGCAGGCCGACGTGTTCGTGGAGAACTTTCCCGTCGGCACGCTGGGCCGCCAAGGCCTGGACTACGCGACGCTGTCGGCGCTGAACCCCAAGCTCGTCTACGTCTCCTGCACGGGGTTCGGCCAGACCGGGCCCTATGCGCACAAGAAGGGCTACGACACCGTGTTCCAGGCGATGGGCGGGCTGATGAGCCTGACCGGCGAGAAGGGCGGCGGGCCGGTGAAGCCGGGCTTGCCGGTGGCGGACCTGACCTCCGGCCTGTGGGTGGCGATCGCGATCCTCGCCGCGCTCGCCGGGCGCGAGAAGACCGGGCGCGGCGCGCACGTGGACTTCTCCATGCTCGACGGGCAGGTGAGCCTGCTCACGCTCGCCGCGGCGCGTTACTTTGCGCTTGGCGAAGTCCCGCCCCGCCTCGGCACCGAGCATCCCGGGCGCGTACCCTCCGCCACCTTCCGCTGCAAGGACGGCAAGTACGCGCACATCACCGCCAGCGACCAGCATTGGGCGCCGCTCTGCGAGGCGCTCGGGCTGGAGAAAATAGGGACAGACCCTATTTATTCCACCAACGCGGCGCGCGTCGCCCGGCGCGAGGACGTCATGGCCCTGCTCACGCGGGCGGTAGAGAAGCTCACGCGAGCGGAACTGATTGCGAAGCTGGATGCGGTTGATGTACCCGTGGGTCCGGTGAACGACGTGGCCGAGGTGCTCGCCGACCCGCACGTGCGCGCGCGCAAGCTCATCGGCAGCTTCGACTACCCGGGCGTGGGCGAATTCAAGGCGCTCGGCCTGCCCTACAAGTTCCTCGGCTGGGACGATCCGCAGATCGGACGGCCGCCCGAGCTTGGCGAGCATACCGATCAGATTCTCAGGGAGAGGCTCGGCTATACCGCGGAGCGCATCGAGGAATTGAAGAAAGCCCGCGCGATATGACGATCCTCGTCGAAACAAACGCGGGCGTAGTGACGATCACGCTCAACCGGCCCGAGAGCCGCAACGCGCTCAACCGCGCCATGTGCGATGCGCTGCTCGCCGCAGCGCAAGGCATGGATGCCAGCATAAAGCTCGTGGTCATCCGGGCGAACGGCCCCGTGTTCTGCGCCGGCGCGGACCTGAAGGAGCGCCAGGGCATGGACGAGGCGCAGGTGCGCGAGCGCCGCATGAAGGCGTTCGCAGCATACGCGGCCCTCGAGGCGCTGCCCATGCCGGTGGTCGCGGTCGTCGAGGGCCCCGTGGTCGGCTCGGGTTGCGAGATCGCAGGCGCCTGCGATTTCATCGTCGCCACGCCTGCGGCGTCCTTTCGTGTGCCGGAGGCGATCCGCGGCACCGTCGGCGCGACGCAGCGCCTGCCGCGCATCCTCGGCAAGCGCCTGGCAAAGGACCTGCTGTTCACCGGGAGGACCCTCACCGCGGAAGAGGCGGAGCGCCACGGCCTGGTGTCGCGCCTGGTCAAACCCGAGGCGCTGGACTCGGTGCTGGCCGAGATCGCGAAGGCCATCACCGAGGCACCGGCGCACTCGCTGCGCCTCGCCAAGCGCTGTGTGGACCGGGGCGTGGAGGTCGATCCGCAGGGCGCGCTGCAAACCGAGATCGCGGCGATCGAGGAGCAGCTCGCCTCGGGTGAGTGGATGGGAAAGAAGTGAGCGCCTGGGCCCCGAAGACGCTGGGCCAGTTCCTCGCGGCGCAGAAACCGGGCGCGCAGGCGCTGGTCACCGCCACGACGCGCCTGACTTACGGCGAACTCCTGTTGCGCGCAAAGGACGCCGCCGGCGGCATGCACGCGCTCGGCCTGCGCAAGGGCGACCACGTTGCGATCCTGATGGGCAACGACGAGCACTGGATTTCGCTTTTCTACGGCGCCGCGCTGCTCGGCGTGGTCACCGTCCCGGTGAATACCCGGTTCAAGGCGGCGGAACTCGAGTATTGCCTCAGGCAGGCGGACTGCAAGGCGCTGTTCTACGCGCCGCGCTTCCTCAACAACGACTACGAGGCGATGCTGCAGGAGATTCGCGCGCGGCTGCCCGAGCTGGGGCACGCGATGCAGGCCGGCATGCTCGAGCCGGCCCCGATGCCCGCGACCGAGGTCAAGCCGGACGACCTGCTCCTCATCCAGTTCACCTCCGGCACCACCGCCTATCCCAAGGGCGTGATGCTCACGCACGACAGCATGCTGAGGAACGCCTGGGCGGCGGGCGCGCGCATCGGGGTCAGGGCCGAGGACCGGTATTTCAACTGCCGCCCGTTCTTCCACGTCGGTGGCTCGACGCTCTCGGCGCTGGTGTCCCTTGTCTATGGTGCGTGCCTCGTCACCCTTCCCACCTTCGAGGCCGGTGCGGCGCTGGAGGCGATGGAAAAGGAGCGCTGCACGCTCACTTCGGGCAACGACACCATTTTCCAGATGCTGATGGGGCACGCGGATTTCGCCAGGAGGAAACTCGTCCTGCGCGGCGGCTGGGCGGCGGCGGGCCCGCAGACCATGCGCCGGATCATCGACGTGCTGGGAGCAAAGCACATCTGCGCCGCGTACGGCCTGTCCGAAGCCTCGCCGAACGTGGTGATGAGCGACTGGCGCGACGCCGAAGAGCTGCGCGTGCTCGGGCTGGCCACGCCGCACGAGGAGATGCACCTGCGCACGGTGGACGGCGAGATCCAGGTGCGCGGCTGGAGCGTCATGCGCGGCTACTACAACAATCCGGAGGCGACGGCCAAGGCCTTCACCGAGGATGGCTGGTTGCGCACCGGCGACCTGGGCGAACTGCATCCGGGCGGGCGGCTGAGGATGACGGGGCGGATGAAGGATGTCTTTCGCGTGGGCGGGGAAAACGTCGCGCCGGCGGAGGTGGAGGAGGTGCTGCTCGGGCACCCGGCGGTGGAGACGGCGCAGGTGGTGGGTGTACCCGATGCGCGGCTCGGCGAAGTGCCTTGCGCCTATGTGACACTCAGGGATGGTGCCAGGGCAGAAGAAGATGAGCTTCTTGTTTGGTGCAAGTCCCGCTGTGCGAACTTCCGCGTGCCACGCTACCTCAGGATCGTCGAGAATTTCGAAGCCATCGGCATGACCGCCAGCGGCAAGGTGCAAAAAGCAAAACTGCGCGAGCACGCGCTCAAGGAATTCAACCTGTAACATGGAGAAATCATGATCGACCTGTACGCCGCCGCGACGTCCAACGGCATGCGCGCCCGCATCGCGCTAGAAGAATGCGGACTGCCCTACACGCTGCACCCGATCGCCATCGACAAGGGAGAGCACAAGAGCGCCGCCTTCCTCGCCATGAACCCGAACGGCCAGATCCCGGTGATCGTGGATCGCGACGGCCCGGGCGGCAAGCCCCTGACGCTGTCGCAATCCACTGCCATCCTGGTCTACGCCGCCGAAAAGTCCGGCAAGTTCATGCCCAGGGATCCGGCGACGCGCGCCGCGATGCTGCAGGCCCTGATGATCGCCTCGACCGACATCACGCCGATCTTCGGCGCCTATTTCGCGGTGACGCGCTCCAAGGAGCCGCATGCGCCGAGCGCGCAGTTGTTCAAGGATCGCCTGCGGTCCTTCTTCAAGGTGTGGGATGGACTGCTCGGCGCGCGCAAATACTGCGCCGGCGACGAAGTCACGATCGCCGATTTCTCCCTGTACGCGGGCTGCGCGCGCATCAAGGGCGCCGCGCCCGACATCCTGGTCGACCTGCCGAACGTCGCGCGCTGGGCCGAAGCCATGGGCGCGCGCCCTGCGATCCAGCGTGCGCTGAAATTCTGACCGGGTGAGCGTGCTACGCCTCCTGGCCGCGTTGCTCGCGTTGGGCGCCGCCGGCAGCCGAGGTGGTGGTGCGCTATGACGACGGCACGTTGGGGCGGCTGGAACTGGCCCATGACCCGGGCCTGAAGCGCGGGGACCGGGTCAAAGTCGAGGACGGCAGGGTCGAGCGATACCCTTAGGAGGCGCGTGTCCGCGCGTCGCCTACGCCCGCCTGCGAGCATCATCATGCGCGGTGTGCAATCGGTGGATGGAAATCTTGCGCACCTCGAGTTTGGACTGCTCGATGTGCGACTTGAGCAGCAGCGTCGCCTCCTGCAGCTTCCTCGCCAGGATCGCCTTCAGGATCGCGCCGTGCTCCTCGTAGGTATAGGCCACGCGCTCGGCCTGGGTGAAGTCCAGCCGCCGCACGATGCGGATGCGCTCGGTCACCTCGGCGTGCAGGCGCGCCAGTTCCGGGTTGCCGGCGGCGGACACGAGCGTGGCGTGGAAGGCCTCGTCGTGCTGCGCCACCTCGATCCAGTCCGTGAGGCGCTGCTTGAGCGGCACCAGCCAGATCTTCTTCAGCGGCGTGAGCGCGTCGCCGAAATCCCCTGACACGAGCTTCCTCACCGCCGCCAGCTCCATGATCACCCGGACGTCGTAGAGGTGCTCGAAGCGCTCGAAGTCCAGCGGCTGCACGCTCCAGCCGCTCTTCGGGTGCACCTGCAGGAAGCCCTCGCGCGCCAGCCGCAATAGCGCTTCGCGCACCGGCGTGCGCGAGACGCGCGCGCGCGCGGCGCGGTCGTTCTCCGAGAAGCGCGCTCCCGGCAGCAGGCGGAACTCGTAGATGTCGGACTTCACCTGCCCGTAGACCGCGTCGGCGAGGCGGTCGCTTTCCTGCGGTGCTGCTTTCATTTGGTGCCTCTCTGCCCCGATCCGGTGCGGCGCGCGCCCGGGCCGCGATGGCCCCGTTCCTGCCCGATCAAGCGCTTAGCCGCTGGCATGTTCCCTGCATGGTATCTGGCATTCCAACTTGTATACAAGATGCTGCCCGCCCCCGCGAAGCCGATGGTTGCAAGAAGTGAGCCGACCGCGGCGGTCGAGCTTGTCTACGCGCGCATCGAGGGATTACACGACAACCCGGTGTTCCTCCATCGCGTGCCGCGGGCCGAGGCCATGGAACAGGCGCGCGCGGCGCAGGGGCCGTTGCGGGGGCTGACCTTCGCGGTGAAGGACAACATCGACGTCGCCGGCATGCCAACCACCGCCGGCTGCCCGGCCTTCGCCTACACGCCGAAGAAAAGCGCGGCGGCGGTGCAAAAGCTCCTCGACGCCGGCGCCGTGCTGGTCGGCAAGACCAACCTCGACCAGTTCGCCGCCGGCCTGGTGGGCACGCGCTCGCCGTACGGCGCGGTGAAGAACGCTTTCCACCCGGAGTACATCAGCGGCGGCTCCAGTTCGGGCTCGGCTGTGGCGGTGGCGCTCGGGCTGGCTGATTTCGCGCTGGGCACCGATACCGCGGGCTCGGGCCGCGTGCCCGCCGCCTTCAACAACATCGTGGGCCTCAAGCCCACGCGCGGACTGGTGAGCGCGGCGGGCGTGGTGCCCGCCTGCCGGTCCCTGGACTGCGTTTCCGTGTTCGCGCCTGACTGCGGGCGCGCGCTTGCGGTGCTGGAGGCCATCGAGGGCTACGATGCGGCCGATCCCTGGTCACGCCGCGCCGCGCCGGTGGCCTTCGGCACGGGCAAGCTGCGCGTCGCGGTGCCCGGCGCGCTCGAATTCCACGGCGACCAACAGTACGAGGCGCTGTTCGAGAACGCGCTGGCGCGGCTCGGCGGAATCCGTGTGCCGGTCGACTATGCGCCCTTTGCGGCTGCCCAGCTGCTGCTCTACGACGGGCCCTGGGTCGCCGAGCGCCTGGAGCCGCTGGAGGGGTTCCTGCAGGCGCACGCCGGCGACGTGCACCCGGTCACGCGCGCGGTGCTCGAGTCCGGCCGCCGCTATTCGGCGGTGGACGCGTTCCGGGCGCAGCACCGCCTCGCCGCGCTCAAGCGCGAGGCCGAAGCCGTGTGGCAGGCCGCGGACGTCCTCGTGGTGCCGGGGGCGCCCACCATCTACAAGATCGCCGAGGTCGAGGCCGATCCCATCGCCCTGAATTCGCGCCTCGGCCTGTACACCAATTTCGTCAACCTGCTCGACCTCGCGGCCATCACCCTGCCGGCGGGATTCCGCGCCGACGGATTGCCCTTCGGCATCACGCTGATCGGGCGCGCGTTCAGCGACCGCGCGCTGGCGGCGCTCGGCGCGCGGTTCCTCGGCGAACCGCCCATCGCGGTGGCGGCGCAGACGGTGCGCGTGGCGGTGGTCGGCGCCCACCTCTCGGGCATGGCGCTCAACGGCCAGCTCACCGCGCGCGGCGCGACGCTGGTGCGCGAAGCGCGCACGCGCCCGGAATACCGGTTGTACGACCTGGCCGACGGGCGGCCGGGGCTGGTGCGCGACGGGCACGGCGCTTGCATCGCCGTGGAGGTCTGGGAGATGTCCGTCGCCGCCTTCGGTTCCTTCGTCGCGCAGATTCCTTCACCGCTCGGCATCGGCACGCTTGCGCTGGAGGACGGCGAGCCGGTGAAGGGGTTCCTGTGCGAAGCCCATGCGGTCTCCGGGCGGCGTGACATCACGCCCTTCGGCGGCTGGCGCCACTACCTGCAATCCACCCAAGCAACGAAAGGAGAATCTCCATGAAACGCCGCGAATTCCTCATCCAGTCCGCCGTGGCCGCCGGCGCCTCGGTGCTGCCGCTCGAAGCGCTGGCGCAGTCCGACCGCAGGAAGGAACTGCTCGTCGTCGCCAACGAGACCGGGCCCAACTCGCTGGACATCCACACCCTGGGCGCGAACCGACCCGCCTACGGCGTGTCCTGGCTGGCCTACGACCGCCTGATGACGTTCGGCAAGAAGAAGGGGCCCAACGGCGTCACCATGTACGACTACACGGTCCTCAAGCCGGAACTGGCCGAGTCCTGGGCGCTGGCGGGCGACGGCATGTCGGTCACCTTCAAGCTGAGGAAGGACGCGAAGTTCCACGACGGCACGCCGGTGACCGCGCATGACGTGAAGTGGTCCTTCGACCGCGCGGTGAGCGTGGGCGGCTTCCCGACGTTCCAGATGAAGGCCGGGTCGCTGGAAAAGCCCGAGCAATTCATCGCCGTCGACGACCACACTTTCCGCGTGAATTTCCTGCGCAAGGACAAGCTGACGATGATGGACATGGCCGTGCCCGTGCCCTGCATCTTCAATTCCGCGCTGGTGAAGAAGCACGCCACCGAGAAGGACCCCTGGGGCCTGGAGTGGACCAAGACCAACACCGCCGGCGGCGGCGCCTACAAGGTGGAAGCCTACCGGCCCGGCCAGGAAATCATCTACGCCCGCTTCGAGGACTGGAAGAGCGGCAAGCTGCCGAAGATCCGCCGCGTCGTGCAGCGCGAGATTCCCTCGGCGGGCAACCGGCGCGCGCTGCTGGAGAAGGGCGACGTGGACATGAGCTACGAGATGCCGCCCAAGGATTTCCTCGAGATGTCGCAGGGCGGCAAGCTGGTGGTGGCGACCACCCCGATCGAGAACTCGATCTGGTATGTGGACATGAACGTCAAGGTGCCCCCGTTCGACAACGTGAAGGTGCGCCAGGCCGTGGCCTGGGCCATTCCCTACGAGAAGATCATGGACAGCGCCATGTACAAGCGCTCGCTGCCCATGTACGGCGGCAAGGACAACAGGGCCTCGGGCGTCGACTGGCCGCAGGTGCACGGTTACCGCCAGGACCTGGCGCGTGCGAAGAAACTCATGGCCGAGTCCGGCGCCGGGCCCTTCGAGACGGTGCTGTCTTTCGATCTTGGCGGCGCCACGGTGAGCGAGCCGGCCTGCATCCTGATCCAGGAGGCGCTGGCGCAGATCGGCATCAAGGTGTCCGTCAACAAGGTGCCGGGGGCCAACTGGCGCGGCGCGATGCTGAAGAAGGACATGCCGATCAGCTTCAACCGCTTCGGCGGCTGGCTCAACTACGCCGAGTACTTCTTCTTCTGGAACTACCACGGCCAGAACGCGGTGTTCAACACCATGAACTACCAGAACCCGGCGATGGACAAGCTGATCGACACGGCGCGCTTCGAGTCGGATCCGAAGAAGTACCGCGAGAACGTGCACGAGTTCGTCAACCTCGCCTTCGACGAGGTGCCGCGCATCCCGCTGGCGCAGCCCAACTACGACGTCGCCATGCAGAAGAACATCCGCGGCTACACCTACTGGTTCCACCTGCAACCCGACTTCCGCGACCTGGAGAAATCGTGAGCCTCGGGGAAAAGGAGGTCCTCGCGGCCGCGCGGCTCGCCGCGCTGGGTATCGACCCGGCGCGCGTGCCGGCGGTACTCGCCAACCTGCAGCGCATCGCGCAGCTCGCGCAACCGGTGAACGAAGTGCAGCTCAAGCCGGAGGACGAGCTGGGGCCGACGTGGAAGCCGTAGCGCGCGCGCTCGCGGCGATCCAGGACCGTAACAGCGAGATCAACGCCTTCACCGCGGTGCTGGAGCGGCGTGCACGCGCCACGGCGAAGAAGAAGCGCCGCGGGCCGCTCGCGGGCGTGCCCTTCGCGGTGAAGAACCTGTTCGACGTGAAGGGCGTCACGACGCTCGCCGGCTCGAAGATCAACCGCGACCTGCCGCCCGCCAAACGCGACGCCGTCCTCATCGAGCGCCTCGAGGCGGCGGGCGCGGTCCTGGTGGGCACGCTCAACATGGACGAGTACGCCTACGGATTTTCCACCGAGAACACGCACTACGGCCCGACGCGCAACCCGCACAACCTGGAGCATGTCGCGGGCGGTTCCTCCGGCGGCTCGGGGGCGGCGATCGCCGCGGGCATGGTGCCGCTCACCCTCGGCACGGACACCAACGGCTCGATTCGCGTGCCGGCGTCCTTTTGCGGCGTGTGGGGCCTTAAGCCGACGTTTGGACGCCTCTCGCGCGAGGGATCCTTCCCGTTCGTGAATTCGCTCGACCACACCGGGCCGCTCGCGGACAGCGCCGAACTGCTCGCGCGCGCCTACGACGCGATGCAGGACGGCAAGCCCGTGGCGCGGCTGCGAGGCCTGAAGGGGCTGCGCATCGCGCGCGCGGCCGGCTATTTCGAGGAGAACGCCGAGCCCGCAGTGGTCGATCTGGTGAAGGCCGCGGCCCGCCGGCTTGGCGCGAGGAAGACCGTCGAGATCCCCGAGGCGGCGCGGGGCAGGGCGGCCGCCTTCGTCATCACCGCCTCCGAGGGCGGGCAGCTGCACCTGCCCAACCTGCGCAAGCGAGCGCAGGACTTTGAGCCGCTGATCGTCGACCGCCTGATCGCTGGCGCCTTGATGCCGGCGGCCTGGTACCTGCAGGCGCAGCGCGTGCGCGGCTGGTACTACCGCAAGGTGATGCAGCTGTTCGATTCGGTGGACGTGATCCTCGCGCCCGCCACGCCGCGGCCGGCGCAAAGGATCGGGCAGGAAACCTTCACCATCCGCGGCAGGGAGATGCCCGCGCGGCCCAATGCGGGCCTGTTGACGCAACCCATCTCCTGCATCGGCCTGCCGGTGGTCTGCGCCCCGGTCGGCAAGGTGGAGGGCATGCCGGTGGGCATGCAGATCATCGCCGCGCCGTGGCGCGAAGACCATTGCTTCCGGGTGGCGCATGCACTTGCCGATCAATGACCCCGCGGCACTGGCGGGCGTCACCGCCGCCTTCGAGCGCTACGAGCGCGCGCTGAACGACAACGACATCCCGGTGCTGAACGAATTGTTCTGGCATGCGCCGCAGACGGTGCGCTACGGCATCGCCGAGCAGCTCTACGGCTACGACGCGATCGCGGGCTTCCGCGCGGGGCGCCCCACCATCGACCTGAGCCGCGAGCTGGTGAAGGTGGTCATCACCACCTACGGGCAGGACTTCGCCACCGCGAGCTGCGAGTACCGGCGCCTCGAATCCGGGCGGCGCGGGCGGCAGATGCAGACCTGGCTGCGCACGCCGGAGGGCTGGAAGGTGGCGGCGGCGCACGTGAGCTTCGCGGCATGACGAAGATGATCCTGCAGCGCCTGGCCGGCGCGCTGCCCAACATCGTCGGGGTGGTGATCGTCACGTTCCTGTTGACGCGCGCGCTGCCTGGCGACCCGGCGGCCTACTTCGCCGGGCCCGCCGCCACGCAGGAGGCGATCCAGCAGGTGCGCGTGCAGCTCGGGCTGGACAAGAGCCTCGGTCTGCAATTCGCCCTCTACCTGAAGGACCTCGCGCGCGGCGACCTGGGGAATTCGCTCTCGACCGGCCGGCCGGTGCTCACGGAGATCCGCTCGCGCCTGCCGGCGTCGCTCGAACTCACGCTGTGCGGGCTGGTGCTCGCGCTGGCGGTCGCCGTGCCGCTCGGCGTGCTCGCCGCCACGCGCCCGGGTTCCTGGGTGGATCACCTGTGCCGGTTGCTCGCCACCGCGGGCGTGTCGCTGCCAACCTTCTTCACCGGCCTGCTGCTCGCGTACGTTTTCTACTTCCTCCTCGGCATCGCCCCGTCCCCGCTGGGGCGCATCGACGTGGCTTATTCGCCGCCCGCCACCGTCACGGGCCTGTACCTCATTGACAGCCTGATCGCGCGCGACTTCGAGCTCTTCTGGATGTGCGCCAAGCAGCTCGCGCTGCCGTCCATCACGCTGGGCCTCTTCGTCATGGCGCCGCTGATGCGCATGACGCGCGCCTCGATGCTGGGCGTGCTGTCGGCGGATTTCATCCGCACCGCGCGCGCTTCCGGCCTGCCGCGCCTGCAGGTGCTCTACGCCTACGCGTTCCGCAATGCGCTGCTGCCGATCGTCACCACGCTGGGCATGGTGTTTTCCTTCCTCCTCGGCTCGAACGTGCTGGTGGAGAAGGTGTTCGCCTGGCCCGGCATCGGCTCCTACGTCATCGAAGCGCTGGTGGCCTCCGACTACGCGCCCGTGCAGGGTTTCGTGCTGACCATGGCGCTGCTCTACGTGGCGCTGAACCTCACCATCGACATCCTCTACGGGGTCATCGACCCGCGCGTGGGGGTGCAGGGATGAACGCTGCAACGCTGCGGCACGTCAGGTACGTGGCCACCGAGAACCCGGTGACGCTCGCCGCCTTCGCGCTGTTCACGGGCTTCGTGCTGCTGGCGCTGTTCGGCCCCTGGATCGCGCCCTACGACCCGCTCGCGAGCAACACCGCGCAGTCGCTCAAGCCGCCCTCCGCCCAGCACTGGTTCGGCACCGATTCGCTCGGGCGCGACATCCTGTCGCGCATCATCGTCGCGGCGCGGCTGGATTTCGGCATCGCGGTGTCGGCGGTGGCGGCTTCCTTTGCCGTGGGCGCCGCGCTGGGCTCGCTCGCGGGGTTCTACGGCGGCTGGGCCGATCGCATCATCGGCCGCGTCGCCGACACCATCATGGCCTTCCCGCTGTTCGTGCTGGCGATGGGCATCGTGGCGGCGCTGGGCAACACGGTGTTCAACATCATCCTCGCCACCGCCATCATCAACCTGCCGTTCTACATCCGCGTGGCGCGCGCCGAAGTGAACGTGCGGCGCAACGCCGGCTATGTCGAGGCCGCGCGCCTGGCCGGCAACTCCGACCTGCGCACGCTCGCCGTGCACGTGTTTCCCAACGTGCTGCCGCCGATGATGGTGCAGATCTCCCTCAACATGGGCTGGGCGATCCTCAACGCGGCGGGCCTCTCGTTCATCGGCCTCGGGGTGCGGCCGCCGCAGGCGGAGTGGGGAATCATGGTGGCCGAGGGTGCCACCTACATCATCTCGGGGGAGTGGTGGATCGCCCTTTTCCCAGGCGCGGTGCTGATGCTCGCGGTGTTCACCTTCAACCTGCTGGGCGACGGCCTGCGCGACATCATGGACCCGCGGACGCGCACTTGAGCCTGCTCGAGATCCGCGAACTGTCGCTGGAGTTCCGCACGCGCTCGGGCACCGTGCACGCGCTGGAGCACATCGACCTCGCGGTGGACAAGGGCGAGACCGTGGGCATCGTCGGCGAATCCGGCTCGGGCAAATCGGTGCTGTCCTACGCCGCGATGCGCATCCTCGACCCGGCGGCGCGCATCACGCGCGGCTCGATCAATTTCGCCGGGCAGGATGTGCTGGCGGCGAGCGAGCACGACATGCAGCAGCTGCGCGGGCGCGAGATGGCGATGATCTTCCAGAGCCCGCGCACCGCGCTGAACCCCATCCGCCGCGCCGGGCGCCAGATCGAGGACGTGCTGCGCGTGCATACCTCCACGCTGCGGGCCGAGCTGAAGACGAAGGCGATCGAGGCGCTGGCGCAAGTGCGCATCCCGGATCCCGAGCGCCGCTACTCGGCCTATCCGTTCGAGCTCTCCGGCGGGCAGTGCCAGCGCGTGATGATCGCGCTTGCGCTCGCCTGCAATCCCCAATTGCTCATCGCGGACGAACCCACCACCGGGCTGGACGTGACCACGCAGGCGGCGATCATGGAACTGGTACGGGACCTCGCGCGGGCCCGCAGCATGGCCACCATCCTCATCACGCACGACCTCGCGCTCGCCTCGGAGTACTGCGACCGCATCGTGGTGATGCACGCCGGGCACGTGGTGGAGGAAGCCCCCACCGCGACGCTGTTCCAGCGCCCGCGCCATCCCTATACGGCGCAGCTGATCGCCTCCACGCCCACGCCGGAGAAAACCATTGCCGGCCTTTCCTCCATTCCCGGCAGCCTGCCCGACCTGCGCCGCGCCGACCTGCCGAGCTGCCGGTTCCTCGCGCGCTGCGAGCGCGCGCTGCAGGCCTGCGGCTCGCAGCCGCTGCCTTCAGTGTCGCTCGCCGCGTCTCACCGCGTGCA
Organism: Betaproteobacteria bacterium; assembly: GCA_031391655.1. Lineage (GTDB taxonomy): Bacteria > Pseudomonadota > Gammaproteobacteria > Burkholderiales > SG8-39 > JAABQT01. The sequence goes on along the minus strand of JANMUO010000228.1, from coordinate 1,265 downwards.
CTGCTTCCACCCGCTATGAGGCCGGTGCTCGAATGCGTGGAGGTCAAGAAGCACTTCGCGGTCGGCCGCCGCAGCCGCCTGCATGCGGTCGACGACGTGAGCTTTCAGATCGCGGCGGGCGAGAGCGTGGGGCTGGTCGGAGAATCGGGCTGTGGCAAGTCGACCCTGGTGCGCCTCATCACGCGCATGCTCGACGCGAGCGCCGGGGACATCCTCTACCGCGGGCGCAACATCGGCTTCATTCCCGCGCGCAGCTTCGCCGGCACGCAGTTCCGGCCGAAGATCCAGATGGTGTTCCAGGATCCCAGCGACAGCCTGAACCCGCGCTACACCGCCTTCGAGGCGATTGCCGAGCCGCTCCGCCGCCTGGGCAATCCGGATCAACTGGAGCACCAGGTGGGGGAAGTCGCGCGCCGAGTGGGCCTGCCAGCGGAACTGCTGCCGCGTTTTCCGCACCAGCTCTCCGGCGGGCAGAAGGCGCGCGTGGGCATCGCGCGCGCCATCGTGCTGATGCCGGACCTGCTGGTGCTGGACGAACCGACCGCGGCGCTCGATGTCTCGGTGCAGGCCACCATCCTCAAGCTGCTCGCGGGGCTCAAGCGCGACCTGGGCATGAGCTACCTGTTCGTGTCGCACGACCTCAACGTGGTGAGGATGCTCTGCGACCGCGTGATCGTGATGTACCTCGGGCGCATCGTGGAGCTGGGGCCCGCGCAGCAGATGTTCGACTCGCCTGCGCACCCCTATACGCGCGCGCTGATCAACGCCATTCCGGCGGTCGGCGGACGGCCCGAGGCGCGCGAAGTGCTGGCCGGCGAGCCGCGCAGCCCGATCGACCCGGATCCGCGCGTGTGCCGCTTCTTCGGCCGCTGCCCGCGGCAGGTGGAACGCTGCCGCCAGGAGGAGCCGGTGCTGCGTGAAGTGAAACCGGGACACTGGGCGGCCTGCCACTTCGCCTAGACTGGCGCGGCCATGCACGGTCGCGCCGTCCTCGTCCTTTCCCTGGCCGCCTTCGCCAGCGCCGCCGCGTCGCGCGCCACGGACCCCGTGCTGCCGCTGATTGCGACGTCCTTCAACACGACCGCGGGCGGCGCCTCCGCGGTGATCACCGGCTTCGCGCTGGCCTACGGGCTGCTGCAACTGGTGAACGGCCCCATCGGCGATCGCGTGGGCAAGTACCGCATGGTGTTCTGGATCACGGCGATCTCGGCCGCCGGAAACCTCGCCTGCGCGCTTGCCCCGTCGCTGCCGCTGCTGGTGGCGGC
>JANMUO010000206.1:0-3161 GCA_031391655.1 Betaproteobacteria bacterium | reverse complement strand
ATGCACGCATCGAGATGCGCGCTTCCTACGGCGAGCTCGATTACCAGGGCTCCGGCACCATGAGCAACGTGCCCGACTACCTTTTCGAGGTGCGGGCGCTGGCGGGCAGGGACTACGCCCTGGGCAACTCGATGGCCTGGTCGCCCTACGTCGGCTTCGCAGTCCGATACCTGTACAACGACCTGCGCGGGACGACGTCGACCGGACAGTTCGGCTACCGGCGCGAATCCACGTACTTCTACATCCCCCTGGGCGTGACCTTGCGCATGCCACTCGGATCGGACTGGGTGTTTGCGCCGCAAGCGGAGTACAGCGGTTTCATCCGCGGCTCGCAACGCAGTTACCTCTCCGACACTGGTATTCCGGGCTATAGCGACGTAACCAACCAGCAGCGGCAAGGACGCGGCTATCGCGTGCAACTGATGTTCGAGGGGCCGCGCTGGTCGATCGGACCTTGGCTGGATTACTGGAGCGTCAAGGACTCCGACGTCCAGCAGATCGCCCCCGGCATCGGGGGCTTGGAACCCGCCAACTGGACGCGCGAGGCGGGCGTCGAAGTGCGCTACCGGTTCTAGTCGAGCGCCGCGCGCAGTTTGTCCGCCGCCACGCGCGGCGCCACGCCGGCACGCTCCTCCTGCAGCAGCATCGTCGCGCGTGAATCGCGCTCGCCCCAGCCGCGGCGCATCGCCTCTTCGAACTCGGCCATCGCGCGCTCGGCCACCTGCATCGGCACGCCCACTTCGCGCGCAAGGTCCAGCGCGAGCCCCAGGTCCTTGTGCGCGAGGCGCAGGGCGAAGGCCGGGGGATCGTACTTGCCGGGGAGAAACTGCTCGGCCAGCCGGTCGAAGGTGCGCTTCCTCCCGGTGGCGCCCTGGCGCAAGGCCTTGAACAGCGCCAGGGGCTCGACCCCCGCCTTTACGCCGAGGGTGAATATCTCCGCCAACGCAGTCTGCACCGTGAAGCTCGCTGCGTTGTGCGCGAGCTTGGCCACCGAGCCGGCGCCGATCGGGCCGACGTAGACCGGCTGGTCGCACATGGCGCGCAGCACGGGCAGGTGCCGCTGGTAGGTGGCCTCGTCGCCCCCAACCCAGAGCGCCAGCTTTCCGCTCGCGGCGCCCTGCGGGCCGCCGCTCACCGGGGCGTCGAGCAACTGCACGCCCTGCGCCAGCAATTGCGGGTGCAGGCGCCGCACGCAGGCCGGCGAATTCGTCGTCAAGTCGAACCACGCGGCGCCGCGCGGCAATGCCGAGCGCAGGCGGGCAGCGATGGCCTCGACGTCGGCCGGACCCGGCAGGGAAGTGAAGATCAGCTCCGCGCCCGCGATCGCCGCCTCGGGCGACTCCGCCCAGGAAGCCCCTGCCACGTCGATCCGGCGCAGGTCGTTGACGGACAGCGGGTGGCCGCCGCGCGCCAGGTTCGCCGCGATCGGCGCGCCCATGGCGCCCAGGCCGATGAACCCGATCTTCATGCGCCGCGCTCCTCGTAGACCTGCTTGGCGACCTGCGCGGCGTTGATGCCGTTGGCCCAGCCGGCGTAGAAGGCGAGGTGGGTGAAGAGCTCCGAGAGTTCCTCGCGGGTCACGCCGTTGTCGAGCGCGCGCCAGATGTGGCCCTTCAGCTGGTCGGGGCGGTACAGGGCGATGAGCGCAGCCACGGTGGCGAGGCTGCGGTCGCGCTTGGACAGCCCCGGGCGCGCCCAGACATCGCCGAACAGGACCTTTTCGGTGAGTTCGGCGAGCTTGGGCACCACGTCCTTCACGGTGCTGATGGTGGACGGCGGGGACTTCGGTGCGGCCATGGCGCTCTCCTCCGGGCTGTGGACCCCGGGAAGTCTAGCCGTTGCTACGGGATGAAATATAGTGGTTCATCCAGCCTGCGGCGGCGGTGACGCCACCGAAGCTGAACAGGTGGATGCCGACCACGTTGCAGTCGGCGGTGCGGGACAGGCAGTAGCGCGCGAGCGGCGCAAGCTGCTCGCCGGGGTCGGTATGCGTGACCAGGCGAACTGCGTTCAGTCCCTGCGCCTGCAGGGCGCGCAGCGAGGCGCTGACCCCGCAACGCTGGGCGAAGCGCAATAGCGAGCCCGGCGTCGTGGGTCCGGCGAGCCCGACGTACACGGGCACCCGCGGCGCGCTGCGCGACAGCGCCGAGCAGTACTCGAGGATGCGGGCCGGCGAAAAGCAGAACTGCGTCACCACATATGCGCCCAGGCCGTGTCCTCCTGCGAGGGAGAGCTTCTCGGCGAACGCCTGTTCCAGCACCATCTGCGGAATGCGCGGATGCCCTTCGGGGTAGCCAGGCAGGCCGATCTCGCGCAGGCCGCACTCCTCCAGCAGCCCGGTGCGGATAAGGTCTGCGCTGTCGGTGTATGGACCTAGTGCGGCAGGCTCGTCGCCGCCGAGCACCAGCGCCTTTTGCACGCCGGCCTCCTTCACCGCGCGCTTGAGGAAACCCTCCAGCTCGCCGCGGCTCGCGATGCGCCGCGCCGCGACATGGGGCACCGGCTCGAGTCCGGCGTCGCGCACGGCGACCAGCGAGGCGAGCGAATCGGCGAGGCTGTGGCGCGGCAGGTGGTTGACGTAGACCGGCGTGCCGGCGGGTAGCAGCGCGGCGATGGCGCGCGCGTCCTGCGGGCGGTGCGCGCCCATCTCGATCGACCCCGCCGCGACCAGGTCGACCGCGGCGGCGGCGTCAAGCGCGCTTGCGGGAGACGACATAGGACTCATCCAGGAACCACAGCCCGCCATGCGCCTGCAGGACTTCGCGCGTGGCATCGAGGTATTTGCGCTCGCCGATCACCTTGCCCAGGCGCTCGTCGTCGATCTGCGCCACGTAGACGGCCGCATTCCAGGCGGCAAACAGCGTCGACGTGCCGATGCTGGTGGACACCTCGGTGGGCAGGGTGTGCATGTCGTAGCGGAACACTGCCCGCGTGTCGGCGTAGGCGTTGAAATTATAGTGCTTGGCTTCCTTGCCAAGCTCGGCGCGCACCGCGCGCAGCAGGTCGTGGCGACCGGTCTGGAACGGGTTCTCTTCCGGCCAGACCTTGCGCACGATCTCCAGCCCCGGGTCGCTGCCGCAGGAATGGATGCCGAGCAGGCGCCCGCCCTCGCCGAGGGCGCGCACAAGGGGGGAGATCACGCGCTGCGCCTTGAATTTCGC
>JANMUO010000196.1:0-10295 GCA_031391655.1 Betaproteobacteria bacterium | reverse complement strand
TACGGCAGCAGGTTCTCCGGCACCCCGCGCGGATCTTCGCCGATCCGCCCGGACGGATGCGCGCCGATGGGGTTGAAGTAGCGCAGGCAGGCATAGCGGAATTCCTTGTCCACCCCGGCCTCCGCCGCCAGCAGCTTCTCCACCGCAAGCTTGCTCTCGCCATAGGGATTCGCCGGGCGCAGCGGATGCTCCTCGGTATAAGGCAGGAACTTCGGCTCGCCGTACACGGTGGCGGATGAGCTGAACACCATACGTCGTACGCGATGCGTGCGCATCGCGGCCAGCAACTCCCAGCTGCCGCCGGCGTTGACGTCCATGTACAGCTTTGGATTGGCGACCGACTCGGCCACCGACTTCAGGCCGGCAAAGTGCAGCACCGTCTCGAACTTGTGCGACTGGAACACCGTGTCCAGCGCCGCGCGGTCCCGCACGTCGGCGCGGACGAACTCGATCTTTTTCCCGGTCAACTCGTGCAGCCGGTCCAGCACCGAGAGCTTGGAGTTGGCCAGGCTATCCAGGATCACCAGTGCGTAGCCGGCTTCCGCCAGGGCCACGCAAGTATGCGAGCCGATGTAGCCGAGACCGCCGGTGACCAGAAGTATTTGAGGTTTCACACGCGCGGGAGTAACGACGATCTACTTCTGACGGCCTTCTTTTTGTGCCAACAGAAGATCCGCCTTCGCCATCTCTTTCACCAGCGCCTTGAACCCCGTCTTCGGCTTCCACCCCAGCTTCTTCCTCGCCTTGGACGCATCCCCAAGCAATGTCTCAACCTCCGAAGGCCGGTAATACCTGGGGTCGATCTCCACGATGCACTTCCCGCCCCAGTACCCCTTCTCCGCAGCCCCCTTGCCCTTCCACGCCACCTTCATCCCCAGTTCCTTCGCCGCCGAATCCACGAATTCCCGCACGCTGTGCTGCTCCCCCGTGGCGATGACGAAATCGTCCGCCACCTTCTGTTGCAGCATGAGCCACATGGCCTCGACGTAATCCCGCGCATGGCCCCAGTCGCGCAGCGCATTCAGGTTGCCGAGGTAGAGCCTGGACTGCAGCCCGAGCATGATCCGCGCCAAAGCCCGCGTGATCTTGCGCGTAACAAAAGTTTCCCCGCGCCGCGGCGACTCGTGGTTGAACAAAATCCCGCTCGCCGCGAAGATGCCGAAGGCCTCGCGGTAATTCACCGAGATCCAGTGCGCGTAGAGCTTGGCCACCCCGTAGGGCGAGCGCGGATGGAAGGGCGTGGTCTCCTTCTGCGGGATCTCCTGCACCAGCCCGAACATCTCCGAGGTGGAGGCCTGGTAGAAGCGCGTCTTCTTCTGCAAACGGAGAATCCGGATGGCTTCCAGCAGGCGCAAAGTACCGACCGCGTCGGACTCCGCGGTGAACTCGGGCTCCTCGAACGACACCGCGACGTGGCTCTGCGCCGCGAGGTTGTAGATCTCCGTGGGCTGGGTCTCCTCCACGATGCGAATCAGGCTGGTGGAGTCGGTGAGGTCGCCGTAATGGAGAAAGAACCGGCAGCCGGGTGAATGCGGATCCTGGTACAGGTGCTCGATGCGCGCGGTGTTGAACAAGGAAGTGCGCCGCCGGATGCCGTGCACCGTATAGCCCTTGGAGAGCAGGAGCTCGGCGAGGTAGGACCCGTCCTGGCCGGTGATGCCCGTGACCAAGGCGATTTTTCCCGCGGCGGTTTTTGTCGGCGTCGGCATCGGCAAAGTCTACAATAGCCGCCCACACGAAGATGGAACCGCGACGCGCCCTTATCCTCGGCGTCACCGGCCAGGACGGCGCCTACCTCGCGCAATTCCTGCTCGCCAAAGGCTATGAAGTTGCCGGCACCAGCCGCGCGCAGGACAACAGCCGCCTGAAGGCGCTGGGAATAGAACAACAGGTGAAGCTGGAGGCGCTCGAGCTCGCCGACGCGGCCAAGGTGAAGGACGCCGTGGCGCGCGCAAGGCCCCACGAGGTCTACCACCTCGCCGGCCAATCCTCGGTGGGCCTCTCGTTCGAGCAGCCGGTGGGAACGATGCACGACGTGGCCGTCGGCACGCTGCACGTGCTCGAGGCGGTGCGCGCGGCAAAGGAGCGCCCGCGCCTCTTCCACGCGGGCTCGGGCGACTGCTTCGGCGACACCGGCGAACAATCCGCGGACGAACAAACCCCGCTCGCCCCGATCAGCCCCTACGGCGCGGCCAAGGCGGCGGCGCAGCTCATGGCCACGAGCTACCGAAGTGCACTCGGCCTGCACGCGAGCACGGGAATCCTCTTCCCGCACGAATCGCCGCTGCGCGGCAAGAACTTCGTCACGCGCAAGATCACCGATGCGGCGCGGCGCATCGCCGGGGGATCCAGGGAGCGGCTGCGCTTGGGGAACCTGGAGGTGGAAAGGGACTGGGGCTGGGCGCCGGAGTACGTGGAAGCGATGTGGAAGATGCTGCAGCGGGACGAGCCCGCGGATTACGTCATCGCCACCGGCAGGCCTGTGAAGCTGGAGCGTTTCGTGGAACTCGCGTTCAAGGGAGTGGGCCTGGACTGGCGCGACCACGTGGACATCGACCAGGCCTTCGTCCGCCCCACCGACCCGATGCGCATCCGCGGCAATCCGGCGAAGGCGGCAAAGGAGCTCGGCTGGCGGGCGAGGTACGGAATCCAAGACCTCGCGAGGGAAATGCTCGCGGCGTGAAAATCGGGGTCAGAGCCCGATGTCCTGCCTTCCAGAGGGCCGGTGCTAAGATGCCTACACCCGAAGCGAGAAACAAATGAACGCACCCCAATCCCGCCGCCAGTTGGCGCGCTCGCGCAAGACCTCCGGCCCGCGCAAGCCCCGTCGGTCGCGAGCCTTTCTGGCGGCCCTGCGCCGTCAGTGCAGGCTGGCCAACGAGGCCGACCGCCGGGACAACTGGAAGCAGTTCGTCCACCTGCCTGAATGAGCTTGAGCCGCGGTGACCTGGTCACCGTCGCGGCAAAGGGGCCATACACCGGCAAGCCGCGGCCTGCCCTCATCGTCCAGGCAAGCGAGTCGCTGCCCTACCGAGACAGCGTCACGATCTGCCTTCTTACCTCGGAATTGATCGAAGCGCCCCTGTTTCGCGTGCGCATCAAGCCTGCGCCCGCAAACGGGCTGAGGCAGGTGTCCGATGTGATGATCGACAAGGTAGTCACCGTGCCACGTGAGCTGCTATCTGCAAAGCCGATGGGCCGCCTCGCCCCGGCCGAGATGCAGCGAGTGGACGCGGCGCTGCGATTCTGGTTGTCCCTGTAACAAGAATCGGGCTCTGACCCCGATTTCCGCTCAGACCAGCATCTCGTCGATCACCGCCGGGTCTTCTCTTATCGGCGAGCCGAATGACCTTGAAAATTCCGCTTTCTATGCAGGATTTTCAAGCCCGATCTCCACGATTCCAGTCCGCCTGCTCGCGCCCTTAGAGGCGGCCTAGGCACCGGCTGACCCGAATATACCTGTTTAGATATAATTGCAGCGATGCGCAAACGCAAAGACTCTGAGAGGCTGGAAATCCGTCAAGGCAGTGCAAACGTCCACCGCGATCTCGGCATTCCGGACGCGGAAGAAATGCTGGTCAAGGCGCAACTCGTTTACAAGATCAGCGAAATCATCCGCGACAAAGGCCTGACGCAGGTGGAAGCGGCCGGGATACTCGGCCTGCCCCAGCCGAAGCTGTCCGGCATCCTGCGCGGGAAGTTCCGCGGGGTCTCGGAGCGCAAGCTGATCGACTGCCTGACCAGCTTGGGTCGGGACGTCGAAATCGTCGTAAAGGATGTTGCCCGGCGGCGCGCCGGGGGCAAACTGACCGTGGTGTTCGCCTGAAGCCAAGCCGCCTGCGCCAGTCAGCTCCAAATACACGTCGACACGTCGCGCAGCGCGCCCTGAGCGCCCAGTACCGCGAAGCGGCAAAGGACGCCGCGCGCGAGCGCGAGGCGCGCGAAACGTTCGTGCGCGAAGCTCTCGCCGCCGACGTCGCCATCGAAGGCGGGACAGCGGTGTACCGGGCGAAGGATGTCCACCGGTGGCTGCGCCAACTTGCGGCGGGTTCGAGGCCAGCGCGGCCTCATCCGAAAATCGGGCCGTGACCCCGATTTTCACATCGTGATAAATAGGGTCTGTCCCTATTTTCAGGTGCGGTTATAGCGGTCGTCGAACCGCTCGATGTCGTCCTCGCCGAAGTAGCTCCCGGACTGGACCTCGATGATGAAGAGGTCCTCCTTGCCGGGATTCTCCAGCCGGTGCCTGGCCCCCAGCGGGATGAACACCGAATGGTTCTCCTCCACCGTGAGCACCTCGTCGTCGCGCGTCACGCGCGCGGTCCCCGCCACCACCACCCAGTGCTCGGCGCGCTTGCGATGCCGCTGCAGCGACAAGGCCTCCCCCGGCTTCACCATCAGGCGCTTCACCTGGTACCGGCTCCCGGCGTCCACCGACTCGTAGTACCCCCAGGGGCGGTACACGCGCGCGTGCGACACATGCTCGCTGCGGCCTTCCTTCGCCAGGCGCGCCACCACGTCCTTCACTTCCTGCGCGCGCTCGCGCGTGGCCACCAGCAGCGCGTCGCCCGTATCCACGATGACGAGGTTCTCCGCGCCAAGCACCGCCACCAGCCGCCCGTCGGCGCGCACGTAGCAGCCGTAGGCGCCCGAGAGCATCACGTCGCCCTGGGTGACGTTGCCCATCGGGTCCTTGGCATTCAGCGCCCAGAGCGTGGAGAACGAGCCCACGTCGCTCCACAGGATGTCGCAGGGCACCACCGCGCCCACCGATGTGTGCTCCATCACCGCGTTGTCCACCGACTCGGCGGGGCTCGCGGCGAAGGCGGCCTCCTCGAAGCGCAGGAAATCCAGGTCGCGCGTGGCGCCCTCGACGGCGCGCTTCACCGCCTTGTGGATCGCCGGGCGCAGGCGGGCGAGCTCGGCAAGGAAGGCCGCCGCGCCGAAGAGGAACATGCCGCTGTTCCACAGGAAGGTGCCCGCATCGAGGAAGCGCTGCGCGGTGGCGGCGTCGGGCTTTTCCACGAAGCGCGCAATCGCCCGCGCGCCGGGCAGCCCCGAGAGCGGCGCACCCACCTCGATGTAGCCAAAGCCCGTCTCCGGGCTGGAGGGGATGATGCCGAAGGTGGCGAGGCGCCCGGTGGCGGCAGCGGCGCGCGCCTGCGCCACGGCGGCGCGAAACCCCGGCACGTTGCCGATCTCGTGGTCCGAGGGCAGCACCAGCAGCTGCGCCTGCGGATCCTCGGTGAGCGCGACGAACGCGGCGGCGGCGATGGCCGGGGCGGTGTTGCGGCCCACGGGCTCGAGGAGGATGCGCGCCGGCTTCGCGCCGATGCCGCGCAACTGCTCGGCGGCGAGGAAGCGCTGCTCGCTTCCCGACACCACCAGCGGCGCGGCGCAATCGGGAAAGGTTTCCAGGCGCAGCACCGTCTCCTGGATCATGGTGCGCTCCGAGAGCAGCGGCAGGAACTGCTTGGGCAGGAGCTTTCGCGACAGCGGCCAGAGCCGCGTGCCGGAGCCGCCGGAGAGGATGACGGGGACGAGCATGGGGGGCATTTTAAATCAAGGACTTCTACAGCATTGCGCGCGCTGCGGCCAAGGCATAAGCTAGGTCGGGTGAGAAAGAAGACGCTCGTGGGGTTGGCCGTTCTCGCAGCCGTTGGCGCCGCTGCCGGCGTGCTGTTGACCCAAAATGCACCGGCTCCCGTGCGCACTGCCGCCCAGGCCCCGGCAGGTGCGGACACGGCTTCCGCGGCCACGGCAGGCCGTTTCGCCGCGTTGCCGCCGCGCGAAGGCTTGAGCCAACCGCAAGGCGATGTGTTGGGCGTGAGAAGCGCGCCGGTGCCGCGTGCGGCTGCCCAGGCGCCGGTCCGGGCGGCGCCCCAGGCCGCGCCGGCCGCGCCGGCCGCGCCTGCGATGCCCTACCGGGTCGCAGGACAGCTGGTGCATGATGGCGTCCCGCAGGTCGTGCTCGCGCGCGACAACCGCGTGATCGTCGTGCGCGTGGGCGAGGTGCTGGAGGGCGGTTATCTGGTGGAATCCGTCGGGCCGGAGGGCGTGACGCTGGTGTACACGGAGCTTGGCATCCGCGAGACGCTTGCCTTCTCCCCGGTCCTGCCTGCGCCGCGCGCGCTCGCGGCCGCGCCCGCCGCGATCGAGCCGCGCGCCGCGCCGGGGCAGCCGGCGCGGTTGCGCTGGGAGGGCCCGGAGCAGGTGCAGGCGGGAAGGAATTTCGACGTCGCCCTCAAGATCACTTCCAGCCAGCAGCTGCGCGGCTCTCCGGTGCAGCTCAGCTTCGACGCCAAGCTGCTCGAGCCCGTGGCGGTGCGCGCCGGCGATTTCTTCGCCGACGGCAGCTTCAGCTTTCGCGTGAATCCGACAGGGTCGATTTTCGTGGGGACTTCCGGCAAGAGCATCGCCGCCGAGGACGCGGAATTCCTGGTGGTGACCTTCAAGCCGATCCGCTCGGGCGGCGTTGCCGAACTCAGGGTCTCGTCGCTGGCGCTGCAGGGCGCCGCGGGCGGCGCCGTGGTTCACGAGCCGATCGCGGCGTTCCGCACCTCGATCACGCAGTAGCCGCGGTCCGCGGCGCCATCGGCTCGCTGCGGGGCGGCCATTGCTCGGCGATCCCGCAGAAGTACGCCTTGAGGAAGGCGTTGAAGCGCTGTGCGGCGCCGGAGAGCTTGCGCGCCCGGTTGGTGATCCAGAAAAATTCAGTGGCCACCACCGGATCGACGATTCGGTGCAACGCGATCCTGCGCTTGGCGCACGCCGGCGCCACGATGGTCGGCACCACGGCCATGCCCGAGCCGACCTCCACCATCGCGATCTGGGTCTCCAGGTAATGGCAGACCACATCGGGCGGCGCATGGCGCCCGACGCGCGCGAGCTGCGCGTCGATCAACTGCTGGATGGGGTAATCGGGCGCCAGCCCGACCAGTTTCAGGGCCCCGATGTCGCACCAGCGAATGTCCTGGGGCAGCTGGCTTGACCGGTCGGCGGCACAGGCCAGCACCAGTTCGAAACGAGCGAGCAACGTGCGCTCGATGCCGGGCGTGCCGTGCAGCGCCGCGCTGATCGCCGCGTCGACCTCGCCGCTGAGCACCATGTCGACGAGGCGGGACCCCTCGGCGTCGATGAGCCGCACGTGCAAGCCCGGGTCGACCTGCGCGTACGCGGCGATCGCCTTGGGCAGCAGTTCGGCGGCTGAAAACGGCCCGGCACCCAGCGAGAGCGAGCCCTTCGCCGCGGAGGCGGAGCGCCCGATGTCGGCCGCCGCGGCTTCCAGCTCGAGCAGGCTGCGGTCGGCAATCGGCAGCAGCTTCAAGCCGGATTCGGTCAGCGTGACCTTGCGCGTGGTGCGCTCGAAGAGCCGGAACCCCAGCTGCGACTCCAATTCGCGCACCAGCACGCTCATCCCGGACTGCGTGATGTACAGCTCCTCGGCCGCGCGCGAAAAGCTCTGATGGCGGGCGGTCAGCAGAAATGCCTTCAGCTGGCGCGAGGTGATATTCATGCTGGAGTTGAGAAGAATCCTATCAAGCCCGTCGGCAGTTACAGCATGAAATTTTTCATTGTTCCGCGATGCAGCAGCGCGCATGCTGCGCAGCGGAAAGTTCGGCTAGCCCGGTGCGGCGGCCGGCTTCGCCGGTGCCACTGCCGGCTTGGCGCCCGGCTTGGGCGCCGGGTTCTGAGTACTGGTCGGCGCGTAGACGAACTTCCAGTCCGAGTACTTCTGCGCGCGCTCGAAGTCCGCGTCGCGCACGCGAAAGCCGGCGAGCTTCAGCGGCAATGCCTCCGACAGGCTGTGCACACCGAGGATGCCGCCATCGGGCGCCTTGACCAGGCCCCATTCACTCTTGCCGGTGACGGGGTCGGCATACAGCCGCCTGAGGTGGCGCTGGGTGGCAGGCTGGCGCGGGTCTTTCAGCAGGTCCTCGAGCGCCCTCGGATAGCGCTTCACGCTGCCCGGGGTGCTCGCGTAGTAAAGGCCGATGGCGCGGCGGTACTGGTGGCCGACGAAAAGCAGCTCCGCCTCCTTTTCGCGCTGCGCCGAGGTCTGCCAGACTTCGCCGAGCACGGCGAAGCCGCCCATCAGGATCGCGACGGCGAACAGGGCCGCGACGTAGGTGAACCCGCGCGCGTCCCGCCTCACCACTGGGAGAACTCGCTGCCGTCGCGGCTCTTGCCGGGCGCACCGCTGCGCACGTCGTAGACGCCGCCCTTCTGCGGGTCCTCGGGCTGCACCAGTTGCCAGGTTGCGGCGCTCTCGGTGATCGGGTCGAGCGGCACATTGCGCAGGTACTTTTCCGCGGCGAGGCCATCGAGCGATTCCGGGTAGCGGCCCTTGTCGGCGTAGTAGCGCGAGATCGCCTCGCGCAGCTGGAACAGGTTTTCCTTCAGCACCGCTTCCTTGGACCGCTCCAGGCTGCCAAAGTAGCGGGGCACCGCGAGGGTGAGCAGGGTGGCGACCACGGCCAGGACCACCAGCAGCTCGACCAGCGTGAAGCCGGCGCGGCGCATCACCAGTCCCGGTGGGGCCGGCCGTTGATCCCGGTGGCGCTCGAAAGCGAGAACACGTCGAATACATCCTCGCCTTCGCGCGGCTCCTCGGGCGGGCTGGCGTAGCTGCGCTTGCCCCAGGTCTCGGCCGCGGCGAGGCGATCCTCGGCGAAGGGGTCGCGCGGCAGGCGCCGCAGGAAGTGGATCTTCTCCTTCTTCGGATTCTTCTGGTCCTCGACGCCCGCCACCAGGTCCTCGAGCTTCTTCGGGTAGCCGGACTCGCCGGTGCGCTTGACGATGCGCCCGTCGTCCGAGGCCTGCTTGTACGCATCGATGCCGTCGCGCAGCTCGCGCAGCGCGCGGCGCAGGTCCTGCTCCTTGCCGCGCTGCACCACCAGGTCGCTGAGCGGCACGGCGACAGAGGCGAGCAGCGCGACGATCGCCACCGTGATCACCAGCTCGACGAGGGTGAAGCCCTTCACTGCGGGGCGGGTTTCACGCCGCCGAAGGGCACCAGCGCCGGCGCGCCCGGCGGCTGCAACGGGACTGGCGGCGCCACGTCGCGCGCGCCTGGCCCCGGCTGGCCCTCCGGCGCCGGCAGCGATTCGGTCGCCGGCAGCGCGGAAGGGACCGCCGCGCCGCCGAGGCGCGAGGGCACGCCGCTCGAGGATTCGGTGCCGGCGGCGAACTCGATCGACGCCGAATCGGGCCGCGCCAGCGTGCGCATCAGACGCGGGGTGATCAGCAGCACGATCTCGGTCTTCTTCCTGTCGTCTTTCTCGTTGGAGAACAGGCGCCCGGCGACCGGCAGCTCGCCCAGCCCCGGCACGCGCTGCGCGGTGCGGCGGTCCTCGTTGCTGATCAGGCCGGCCAGCACCTGCGTCTCGCCGTCGCGCAGCCGCAGGTTGGTGGCGGCGTTGCGCGTGCCGATCTGGTAGGTGAGGCTGCTGCCGGAGACCACCTCGCGCACGTTGTTGCTCACTTCCAGCTGCACCTTGATGCCGACCTCGTCCTCGAGATAGATGAGCGGCTCGACCTCCAGCTTCAGGCCGACGTCCAGATAGCTCACCGATTCCGAGACGAAGCCGCCGGTGGCGGCCGCGGTGGTGGTGATCACGGGCACGCGGTCGCCGATATGCACGCGCGCCTTCTCCTTGTTCTTGACCCGGATGCGCGGGTTGGCCAGCACGCTGGTCGAGCCGTCCTCCAGCTTCAGGTTGAGGACGAACAGGGGGTTGGTGAAGCTGAGCTGCACCATGTCGGAGTTGCGGTTCTGCCATTCCCGCAGCGTGACATTGCCGGGAACGCCGGCTGCGCCCTGCAGGCCGATCGCCAGCGCATCGGGAAACTTGATGCCAAGTTCCTGCAGGCGGTTGCTGGCGATTTCGAGCACCTCGACCTCGAGCATCACCTCGGGCTCGGCCAGGTCCTGCGCGGCGATCAGGCGCTCGGCGAGGCGGATCGCCGCCGGCGTGTCCTTGATCACCAGCAGGTTGATCTTCTCGTCGATGAAGATGTCGCGCGTCTTCACCATGGTGCGGATCATGTTCGCGGTCTGCTTGACATCCGCATTGGCAAGGTAGAAGCCCTTTACCACCAGCTCCTGGTACTCGCGCAGCTTCTGCGGCGTGTTGGGGAACACGAACACCGTGTTCTCATTGAGCACTTTCTGCTCGAGCTGGTTGGTGAGCAGCACCATGCGGATCGACTCCTCGATGCTGGCGTCGCGCAGCACGATGGTGGTGCGCTGGTCGGCGCGCACGTCGCGGTCGAAGACGAAGTTGACGCCGGAG
>JANMUO010000190.1:0-4397 GCA_031391655.1 Betaproteobacteria bacterium | reverse complement strand
GCACCGGCTTCGTGGGGAAAGCCTGCGACTGCGCGCCCGCCGCAGCCAGCGCGATAACAAGCGTGAAAACTGCCTTTGCAAACTGCTTCATTGAGTCCCCTCCAGGATTGCGGCTTAGATTTTGTTTCTCGCGATGACCTGCTTCGCAATGATCATGCGCTGCATTTCGTTGGTGCCTTCTCCGATGCAGAGCAGCGGCGCGTCACGATACAGCCTCTCCACGGGGAATTCCTTGGAATACCCGTAGCCGCCGTGGATGCGCATGGCTTCGTGCGCGTTCTCGAAAGCCGCTTCGGTGGCGAAGTACTTTGCCATGCCGGCCTCCAGGTCGCAGCGCTCGCCGCGATCGTAGATCTGCGCCGCATTCTTCACCAGCAGCCGCGCAGCTTCAACGCGGGTGGCCATTTCCCCGATCTTGAGCTGGATCGCCTGGTGCTCGCAGATCGGCTTGCCGAAGGTGTGGCGCTGCTGCGAGTACTTGACCGCCTCGGACAGCGCGGCCTGCGCGATGCCGACACCGCGCGAGGCGACGTTGATGCGGCCGAGTTCGAGGCCGCCCACCGCCTGGTGAAAGCCCTGGCCTTCCTCGCCGATCAGGTTTTCGGCGGGAATCTCCAGGTTGTCGAGGAACACCTCGTTGGTCTCGTGGTTCACCATGTTGCGGATCGGACGCATGGTGAGGCCCTTGCCGAGCGCCGCCTTCTTTTCCACCAGGAACACCGACATGCCGTCGGATTTCTTCTTCACCTCGGCGAGCGGCGTGGTGCGCGCGAGCAGGATCATCAGGTCGGAGTGCTGTAGGCGGGAGGTCCACACCTTCTGGCCGTTGACCACGTAGCGGTCGCCCTTCCTCACCGCCACGGTCTTGATCTTCGTGGTGTCGGTCCCGGCGGTGGGCTCGGTCACGCCCATCGCCTGCATGCGCAGCTCGCCCGAGGCGATCTTCGGCAGGTATTTCTTCTTCTGCGCGTCGGAGCCGTTGCGCAGCAGCGTGTTCATGTTGTACATCTGCCCGTGGCAGCAGCCGGCGTTGCCACCCGAGCGCGAGACCTCCTCCATGATCACCGTCGCTTCGGTGAGCGAGAGCCCCGAGCCGCCGTACTGCTCCGGGATCAGCGCCGACATCCAGCCCGCCTGGGTCAGCGCGTCGACGAAGGCTTCCGGGTAGGCGCGCGCCTCGTCCACCTTCTGCCAGTAAGCGGAATCGAACTGCGCGCACAGGCTGCGCACGCCTTCGCGCAGCTCCGGGTAGCTTGGTTCGGCTACAGCGGATCCCACGTGAACACGTCCTGGGTGCGGTCGAGGGGAAAGAAGCTGCCGCGCAGCGCGGGCATCGCCTGCTCGCCGATGGTCTGCGGCGTCCAGCCCTCCGCGCGGTGCACGGAGCGCACCGGGCGGCTCTGCGACATGAGGAAGATCTCGTTGGCGCGCACCGCGAATACCTGGCCGGAAACGTCCTGCGCGGCGTCGCTTGCGAGGTACACGGCGAGCGGGGCGATCTTGGCGGTCTGCATGACCTTCATTTTCTCCACGCGCGCATTCTGGTCTTCGGTCTCGGTGGGGATCGAGCCGATCATGCGGCTCCAGGCGAAGGGCGCGATGCAGTTGGAGCGCACCTTGTACTTCGCCATGTCGAGCGCGATGGACTTGGACAGCCCGGCGATGCCCAGTTTCGCGGCCGAGTAGTTCGCCTGGCCGAGGTTGCCGATGAGGCCGGAGGTGGAGGTCATGTTGACGTAGCAACCCGAGTTCTGGCTCTTGAAGTAGGGCGCCGCGGCGCGCGAGACGTAAAACGAGCCGTTCAGGTGCACGTCGATCACGGCTTTCCATTCCTCGATCGACATGTTGAAGAAGAACCGGTCGCGCAGGATACCGGCGTTGTTCACCACGCAATCGATGCGCCCGAAGGCGTCGATGGCGGTCTTGACGATGCGGTTGGCGGCTTCCCAGTCGGCCACGCTGTCGGTGCTCGCCACCGCGCGCCCGCCTGCCGCCTTGATCTCGTCCACCACCTTCTGCGCGGGTCCTGCGCTCGCACCCTCGCCCGCCACTGAAGTGCCGAGGTCGTTGACCACTACCTTGGCGCCATGCGCGGCGAACAGCAACGCGAAGTCGCGCCCGATGCCGCCGCCCGCGCCGGTCACCACGACGACCTTGTCCTTTACCATCCGAGCGCCCTCCTCATCCCGCCATTGTCAGTCCGCCCGAGGCGCTCAGCACCTGGCCGGTGATGAATGCCGCGTCATCGCTGGCGAGGAACAGCACCGCGCCGACCACGTCCTCCGGCTGCCCGAGGCGGCCGAACGGAATGGCGCGCTCCAGCGCCGAGCGCAGCTTCTCGCCGCGCTCGCCCTCGCCGGCAAAATCGCGGAACAGGGCCGTATCGGTCGGACCGGGACACACCACGTTGATGTTGATGCGCTTTCTCGCCATCTCGCGCGCGAGCGTCTTGGAAAAAGCGATCAGGCCGCCCTTGCACGCCGAGTACACCGATTCCCCCGAGGAGCCCACGCGCCCGGCGTCGGAGGCGATGTTGACCACGCGGCCGCGGCCGCGCGCGCTCATGCCCTTGAGCACCGCGTGATGCATGTGCAGCGGCCCGAACAGGTTGATGGCGACGATTTTTTCCCAGAGCGCCCTGTCGGTGTCGAGGAACGGGCCGGCGCGGTCCCAGCCAGCGTTGTTCACCAGCACGTCGACCGGCCCGAGGTCGCGCTCGACCTCCGCCACCGCGGCGATGACGCGCGCCTGGTCGGAGATGTCGACAGTCCACGCCTTTCCGCCGCAGGCGGCGGCAACACCGGCAGCGCCCGACCCGTCCAGGTCGAACACCGCCACCTTGGCGCCCTCCTCGCCCAACCGGCGGCACAGCGCGGCGCCGATGCCGCCGGCGCCGCCGGTGACGAGCACGACTCTGTCCTGCAGCCTCCTCATGCGCGCCGGATTTTCATGTTCCTTGGGATCGCAAAACTCTAACAGAATTTTGCGCGGCGCCTGCCTTGCACACATTTACACCGCGCGCCGCGGGAAAGGAGTTGAATGGTTTCGCAAGACTTGCGGCGCAATTCGGGGGAATGCAATGAACGCTGCCGACTACGTGCTCGATTCGCTCACCGACATGGATCGATACGTTTGCCTGCTGGCAGGGGCCCGGGGGACTCCCGATGTCGTTGCGGCTGTGCGCGAGTACCTTGCCGCCTGGCCCGCCGAGCGCGTCGCGCGCGTGCAGCGCGTCGACGCGGGCTGGGCGCCTTTCGACGAATTCCAGAGGCCGGCGTCAATCGACCGGCCCGCAGACGTGCACCGCGCCTGCAACGCCGTGCACGAGCAGTGCATGTCGCTCAGGGGTGCCGCGATGGTGCCGGCGCCCGAACTGCTGGAACTGGACCTGTTCCTGTTCCTCGCCAGCGCAAAGCTGGCGGATTTCGAGCCCGCGACCATCGCCGCGGCGCGCGTCCCGCAACCGTCCGCGCGCGCCGGGAACACGGGCGCGGCGCGGCACTAGCCATGCGCGAACGCGACGAGGAATCCAGCTCGTACGGGGCGGAAGCGCTCCCCGGCGGTCTGGCGGAATTCGACGATGCCATGCGCGCCCGGACGAAATCGACCGGCCCGGCGGACGTGCGCCCGTCGAAGGCGCCGCTGCTGGGCCTGATCGCCCTTGCAGGGCACTGGATGCGCAAGAAAGTGGAGCGCCGGTAACGCGCGGCGAGCGGTTGGTCGGGGCGGCGAGATTCGAACTCGCGACCACCTGCACCCCATGCAGGTACGCTACCAGGCTGCGCTACGCCCCGAGGGTCCGAATCTTATCAGGCGCGCAGCGTCTCCAGCAGCGCGCGCAGCTCTCTTTTGATCGCGGACAGGTCGGCGCCCGCCACGGCAGGGCCGCGCTCGGCGCGCGCGGGCGCTTCGTGGCGATCATCGGCGCTGAGGGAGTTGTCCAGCCTGTTGCGTGCGCCGCTGATGGTGAAGCCTTCCTCGTACAGCAGCTCGCGGATGCGCCGGATCAGCAGCACTTCGTGGTGCTGGTAATAGCGCCGGTTGCCGCGGCGCTTGACGGGCTTCAACTGCGTGAATTCCTGCTCGCCTGATAGACTCCCAGTCTTCGGGGCGTAGCGCAGCCTGGTAGCGTACCTGCCTGGGGGGCAGGTGGTCGCGAGTTCAAATCTCGCCGCCCCGACCAAGAAATATCAACGGCTTCCGATCAGGAGGCCGTTTGTATTTCTGGTGACTGTAGCCCCAATGTAGCCACTTCACCGGCACCCACTGGCCGAAGCCCCGAGACACGGTCCACATAGCTCGCCAGATGGTCCGCCGACAGGTGCGCGTAACGCCGCACCATCTCGACCGACTCCCAACTGCCAAGCTCCTGCAGCACGTGCAACGGTGTTCCCGCC
>JANMUO010000164.1:0-16409 GCA_031391655.1 Betaproteobacteria bacterium | reverse complement strand
CGCGGACCGCTTCCTCGTCGAATGCGTTTCCCAGGGACAGCATCGGGCTGCGATGGCGCACTTGTCCGAACGCCGGCAGCGGCGGCGCCCCCACCCGTTGCGTCGGCGAATCGGGTCCCGCCAATTCAGGGTGTTCCTGCTCGAGTTGCACCAGTTCGGCGAACAGCCGGTCATAGTCGGCGTCCGTGACCTCCGGCGCGTCCCGCACGTAGTAAAGGTGATTGTGCCGCTCGATCTCCAGGCGCAACGCCGCGGCGCGCGCGCGCAGGTCCTTGGTTGCCGCCATGCCTCAGGCGAACAGCCGAAGCGCCGCCGGCCCGCCCGGCTCGATTCCGCTTGCCGCCAGCATGTCGCGCACCACGTCGAGTTGCTCCCCGATGGAGGCGAGCGCGCGCTCGTCGAGCACGCGGCCGTTGTCGTCGACGACCATCCCGCCCAGGGACACGCAAAGGTCGCGCGCGCGCACCACCATCGCGTCGTAGCTGCGCCGCACGTCGGCCGTGCGCGGCACGTCCAGCGACAGGCTGATCGCCCCGTCCTCGCGCTGGCTGAGGGCGAAGGACTCCTGCGCCGCGGCTGCCGCGGCTGCCGCCTGGGCGTCGAAAGCACCGCCCGGTTGCGGCACGACGTGCAACACGACCTGGATATCAGAGTCGGCGCACAACTGGTCAAGCGCGCGCGCGGCCTCCACGGCGTGCTTGACCTCCGGCGCCTGCACGGTGGCGCCGATGCCCGACGCGAGCGTGTCTGCTGCCGCGCGAAACTCGATCAGCTCCGCTTCGCCAGCAGGCCCGTTCCGGCTTGCCAGCTGCAGTGCGACGCGCACCGCGGCGCAACTGCCGGCCGCAGCAAGCGGGCGCCAGGCAGCGCGGTCCGGGGTGGCTGCCAGCAGGGCCCGGCCGGCGAACCGATGCTCAAAGGGGGCCCATTGGGCGGCCACCGCAGCGGCTGACATGAGCTGGCGCAGGGTCAATTCGATCACGTAGTCGAGCCGCGCATCGGGCACCGCAGGTGCGTCAAGCGCTGCATCGCGGCGCAGCGTGCCCTCGAAGCCGGGCTCCCTCCGGTGCAGTGCGCCCTCGTCGAGGAGCGCATCGGCGTGGCTGGAACCGAAAGCGCGCTCTGCCGTGCGCCGCGCGCGGCGTTCCTGCAGCGCGTTGTAGGCGACGATGCCAACGACCACCAGACCCCCCGCCGCCAGCAGCCCGATCTGCAGGTCGCTCATGGCTTCGGGCCCGGGCTCAGGCGGCGAGCTCCTCGCGGATGCGCAGCGCCTCGTCGATGTCCACGGCCACCACGCGCGACACGCCGGATTCTGGCATGGTGACGCCGATCAGCTGCGCGGCCATTTCCATGGTGATCTTGTTGTGGCTGATGAACAGGAACTGGGTTTGCGCCGACATCTTGCGCACCAGGTCGCAGAAGCGCTGGGCGTTGCTGTCGTCGAGCGGCGCGTCCACCTCGTCCAGCAGGCAGAACGGCGCCGGGTTGAGCTGGAACAGCGCGAACACCAGCGAAATGGCGGTCAGCGCCTTCTCCCCGCCCGAGAGCAGGTGGATGGAGCTGTTGCGCTTGCCCGGCGGATGCGCCATTACCTGGACACCCGCATCGAGTATCTCCTCGCCGGTCATGATCAGCTTGGCCTCGCCGCCGCCGAACAGCACCGGGAACAGCGAACCGAAATGGCGGTTCACGCTGTCGAAGGTCTCGCGCAGCAGCTCGCGCGTTTCGCGGTCGATGCGCCGGATGGCGTCCTCCAGCGTCGTCACCGCCTCTTCCAGGTCCGCCGACTGGGCGTCGAGGAAACCCTTGCGTTCCTGGCTGCTCTTGAGCTCGTCGAGTGCCGCGAGATTGACCGCCCCGAGTTCCGCGATCGCCTGCGTCAGGCGCGTGATCTCGCCCTGCAGCGCCGAGGGCCGGGGTGCGCTTTGCACCTCGGCGCTGAGGCGGGCCTCGTCGGCGCCTGCCTCGCGCAGTTGGCCCTCGTGCTGGTCGTGGTTGATCTGCGCCGCCTGCTCCTTGAGGCGCAGCTCGCCGATGCGCTCGCGCAAGGGTGCGAGCGCGGACTCGGCCTGCAGCCGCTCCTCCTCGAGCCCGCGCAGCGCGCCGGAAGCAGCCTCGACTGCATTGCGCGCCTCCGCCAGCGTCTTTTCCCGCGCGATGCGCTCTTCCACTGCGGCGTCCAGCGCCGCGCGCACGGCCGGCACCGGGTCTACCGAAAGTTCCTCGGTCAGCTTGGCCACTTCCGCATCGGCGCGCTCGATCTGCTGGTCGATGAGGCGCACCGAGCTGTCGATCTCGGCGATCTTCGAGGCGCATTCGCGCTCGCCGAACACCGCGTCCTGCGCTTCGCGCTCCGCCTGCTGCCCCGCCAGGCGCTGGCCGGCGAGCGCGGTCTCGGCGCCGACGTAGGCGTCGCGTACCGCGCCGACCTGGCTGCGCGCGGCCGCGATCTCGTCGGCCGCGCGCTGCGCCGACGCGTTGCACTCCGCGCGGCGAACCTCGTCGCGCCCGGCTTCCGCGGCGATCTCCGCCAGCTCCAGCGCGATTTGCCCGCTGCGCTCGCGGTAGCGTTCCTGCGCCTGCTGCAGCTTGAGCAGCTCGATCTGCACTTCATGGCGGGACTGCTGGCGCTCAGCCAGCGCGTCGCGCGCTGCTTCGAGTTCGCCCATGCGCGCATCCAGCAGGGCCGCGGCCCGCTCGCTGGCCGAGCGAGCGGCGGCCACGCGTTGCGCCAGCTCGGCCACCTTGGCTTGCAGCGCCTCGATCTCCGCCTGGCGCGCCAGCAGCCCGGCATCCGCCGGATCGGGAGCGTGGAAGGCGACCGTATGCCGCGTGAACTGGTGGCCTTCGCGGTTGACCAGCAGGGCGCCGGGCGGCAGGCGGTCGCGCTCTGCTGCGCTCGGCGTGCCTTCGCACGCGTAGGCATGCGCGAACCAGTCGGCCAGCGCGCCGCCCAGTTCCGCGCTGGCGGCGTGTACCTTGGCGCCCAGGGATGGATAGGCCTCGAGCGGCGCCAGCGTGCCGGGCGCGCCGTGCCGGTATGCGCCGGCCTTGACGGGCGGAACGTCCGCGACCACCGCATCGAAGCGCGCACCCTCGGACAGGTCGAGCGCATGCAGGCGCTCGCGCAGCAGGGATTCGACCGCCACCTCCCAGCCGGCGTCGATGCGCACCCGCTGCCAGAAGCGCGGCAGGGCGCTCAGGCCATTGCGCTCCAGCCAGTCGCGCAGCGGCGCGTTGTCCTCGGCGGCCGCCTGGATCTGTTGCAGCGTAGAGAGCTGCGCGTCGGCCGCCGCATGCTCCTGCGATATCGTCGATAGGCCCTCGGCGGCGACTGCGCGGGCTGCGTCCAGGGCATCGCATTCCTGCTGCAACGCGCTGAGTCCCCCTTCCGCCGACGCGATCGCCGTATCGCTGTCGCCGCGCTTCGCCTCCTGGGCCGCCAGCGCGGCCGCATCGGGCTGCGGCAGCGCCTGCAATTCCCCGTCCAGCCGTTCGCGGCGCTGCCCCAGCGTCTGCAAGCCTCGCTCCAGGTGCGCCAGGTTGGATTGCTCGAGCTGGGCGCGGCTCTCGGCGCGCAGCTGCTGGCTGCGCGCCTCATTCAATTGCTCCTGCGTGGCGCGGAACGCGCGCTCAGTCTCCGGCAGCTTGGCGTTCTCGGCGGCCAGGCGCGCCTGCGCTTCGGCGACCCTCTTGCGCGCGCCCTCGGCGCGGCCGACCCACAGGTGCAGCGCCTGCGTGAGCTGGGCGCGTTGGTCCCGCCACGAGCCGAGCTGGGTGCGGCGCTCGGCATGCTGGTACTCGAGCCGCTGGCGGGTTTCCTCCACATGGCGCAGTTCGGACTCCAGGCGCGCCACTTCCGCATTGGCCGAGTAAAGCGCCGCCTGCGCCGCATTCATCGCATCGGCGTCGCGGTAATGCGCGGCCCGCGCGGTCTCGACGCGGCTTTCGATCTCCCGCAACGTCGCCGTGCGCGCCTCGAGTTCGTTGGCCTGCCGGGCGATTTCCTGCGCGTGGCGTTCGCGCTCCGCCGCCGCATCGCGGCGCCGCACGAACCAGAGCAGCTGCTGCTTGAGCTGCAGGTCGGCCTGGAACTCCTGGTAGCGCGTCGCCACCCTGGCCTGGGCGTCGAGCTTGTCGATCTGCGCTCCCAACTCGAGGCGGATGTCCGTGACGCGCGCCAGGTTCTCGCGCGTATCCTCCAGCCGGCTCTCCGTCTCCTTGCGTCGCTCCTTGTAGCGCGAGATGCCGGCCGCCTCCTCCAGGAACACGCGCAGCTCGTCGGGCTTGGCCTCGATGACGCGCGAGATCATGCCCTGCTCGATGATGGCGTAGGCGCGGGGCCCGAGCCCCGTGCCGAGGAAGATGTCGGTGATGTCGCGGCGGCGCACATGCTGGCCGTTGATGAAGTACGAGGACTCGCCGTCGCGTTGCAGCGTGCGTTTGACGGCGATCTCGCCGTACTGGCTCCACTGCCCGCCGGCGCGGCCCAGCGAGTTGTCGAACACCAGCTCGACGGCGGCGCGCGCCAGCGGCTTGCGGTTGCCCGAGCCGTTGAAGATCACGTCCTGCATCGAATCGCCGCGCAGCGCCGAGGCGCGCGACTCGCCCAACACCCAGCGCACCGCGTCAATGACGTTGGACTTGCCGCAGCCATTCGGTCCGACGATGCCGACCAGCTGGCCGGGAAAGTGGATCGAGGTGGGGTCGACGAAGGACTTGAAGCCTGCGAGCTTGATCTGGGTGAGGCGCACGGAGCGTTGGAGCGTTTGAGCGTTTTCTCGTTTCGAAAATGATACCATCTGCGCGCTCGCTTTCCGCCGAGTTCCGACGCATTTCCGATGCCTTCGCGCCCCAGCAAGCGTCTGCAGACGTTTCCCAATCCGTCGCCCGAGCGCGACTACCGCATCCAGATGTCGATGCCGGAATTCACTTGCCTGTGCCCGCTTACCGGCCAGCCCGATTTCGCCACGCTGGAACTGGAGTACGTGCCCGATCGCCTGTGCGTGGAACTGAAGTCCCTCAAGCTCTATGTCTGGTCGTTTCGCGACCAGGGGGCGTTCCACGAAGCGGTGACCAACCGCATCCTGGACGACCTGGTGCGCGCCACGCGTCCGCGCTACATGCGCCTCACGGCGCGCTTCAACGTGCGCGGCGGCATCGCCACCGCCATCGTCGCCGAGCACCGCAGGCGCGGCTGGAAAACGCCCGTTTGAATCCGCTGCTCGGGCGACTGCAGCCCTATCCGTTCGAGAAATTGCGCGCCCTGCTCGCCGGCGTGACGCCGAATCCCGCGCTGCGACCGATCAACCTTTCGATCGGCGAGCCGAAGCACCCGACGCCCGAATTCGTCAAGGCGGCCCTGGCGGGCTCTCTGGAAGGCCTGTCCGGTTATCCCGCCACTGCCGGGACACCGGCGCTGCGCGAGGCGATCGCCGCCTGGCTCAGGCGCCGCTACAGCCTGCCCGCGCTCGACCCGGCGACCCAGGTGCTGCCCGTGAACGGCTCGCGCGAGGCACTTTTTGCATTCGCGCAGACGGTCATCGACCCCGCCGGCGGCAGCGCCCGCGTGGTCTGCCCGAATCCCTTCTACCAGATCTACGAAGGGGCGGCGCTGCTTGCCGGGGCGGCGCCGGTCTTTCTCAACGACGGCATGGCGTTCGACGCCATGGACTGGCGCGGCGTGCAACTCGCCTATTTCTGTTCCCCCGGCAACCCGACCGGGCGCGTGCTGCGCCTGGAGGACTGGAAGAAACTGTTCGCCCTGTCGGACCTCCACGGCTTCACCATCGCCTCCGACGAATGCTATTCAGAGCTCTACTACGATGAGGCTGACCCGCCCATCGGCGCCTTGCAGGCGGCCCAGGCGCTGGGCCGCGCGGGGTTTCCCCGCCTGGTGTCGTTCTCAAGCCTGTCCAAGCGCTCCAACGCGCCGGGCATGCGCTCGGGATTCGTCGCCGGCGACGCCGCGATCCTGCAGCGCTTCCTGCTGTATCGCACTTACCACGGCTCGGCGATGAGCCTGCCCGTGCAGCAGGCGTCGATCGCGGCCTGGGGCGACGAGGCGCATGTGCGCGCCAACCGGCAGCTGTATGCGCAAAAGTACCGCGCGGTGCTGCCGATGATCGCAGTACCGCTCAGCACCACCATGCCGGAGGGCGGCTTTTACCTGTGGTTGCGCACCCCCGCCGACGATGCGACGTTCGCGCGCGAACTGCAGCGCCAATATAATGTCCTGGTGCTGCCGGGAAGCTATCTCGCCCGCGACGCGCACGGCGCCAATCCGGGCCGCAACCACGTTCGCATCGCCCTGGTCGCGCCGCTCGCCGAGTGCGTGGAGGCGGTGCAGCGGATCGGCCAACTGGCACGCAGCCTGTAGAGGATCCATGGAGAAACAGCAGAACATCATCGACCAGGTCTGGGAAAACCGGGCCTCGCTCAATCCCGCCGCGGCGCCTCGCGAATTGCGCGACGCGATCGAGTTCGCGCTGGCCGGCCTGGACGCCGGCACCCTGCGCGTGGCCGAGAAACGCGCGGGCGAATGGATCACCCACCAGTGGCTGAAGAAGGCGGTCCTGCTGTCCTTCCGCCTCGAGGACAACCGCCTGATGCCCGGTGCCTCGACCAACTATTACGACAAGGTGCCCGGCAAGTTCGCCGGTTACGACGCTGCGGCGTTCGCGCGCGGGGGCTTCCGCGTGGTGCCGCCGGCGATGGCCAGGCGCGGCGCATTCCTGGCGAAGAACGTGGTGCTCATGCCCTCCTACGTCAACGTCGGCGCCTACGTTGACGAAGGCTCCATGGTGGACACCTGGGCCACGGTCGGTTCCTGCGCCCAGATCGGCAAGAACGTGCACCTTTCGGGAGGCGTGGGCATCGGCGGGGTGCTTGAGCCGGTGCAGGCCAACCCGGTGATCATCGAGGACAACTGCTTCATCGGCGCCCGTTCCGAGGTGGTCGAAGGGGTGATCGTGGAGGAGAACAGCGTCCTGTCGATGGGGGTGTTTCTCGGCCAGAGCACCAAGATCTTCGATCGGGAAACGGGCCAGGTGCACTATGGCCGGGTGCCCGCCGGCTCGGTGGTGGTCGCCGGCACCCTGCCCTCCGGGGACCGCAGCTGCGCCCTGTATTGCGCGGTGATCGTGAAGAAGGTGGACGCCAGGACGCGCGCCAAAACTAGCCTGAACGAACTGCTGCGCGGGGATTAAACTAGCAGGGGTAGAGTTGCACGTTACCCCGGGAGGTGTGCAATGTCGGCAATGAAACGCCTGTTCCAGCTGATGGCCGATAAGAAGGCCTCGGACATCTTCCTGTCCATCGGTTCGCCGATCAACATCAAGATCAACGGCAACGCCATGCCGGTGAACCAGACCATCCTCACTTCCAGCGCCGTGCAGTCGCTGCTGTACGAGGTGCTGAACGAGCACCAGGTGCGCGAGTTCGAGGAGGAGCTGGAGCTGAATACGGCCTACACCCTGGAAGGGGTGGGCACTTTCCGCATCAGCGCCTTCCGGCAGAAGGGCACGCCCGCCGTGGTGGTGCGCTTCATCCCGGGCTCGGTGCCGCCGCTGGATTCGCTGGGCCTGCCCGCGGTGCTGAAAGAGATCGTGATGCAGAAGCGCGGCCTGATCCTGATGGTCGGCGCCACCGGCTCGGGCAAATCGACGTCGCTGGCCTCGATGATCGATTACCGCAACGCCGAGAAGTCGGGCCACATCCTGACGCTGGAGGACCCGGTCGAGTTCATCTTCCGCAACCGCAAGTCGATCATCAACCAGCGCGAAGTCGGCACCGACACCAAGGCGTTCCAGACTGCGCTGAAGAACGCCCTGCGCCAGGCCCCGGACGTGATCCTGATCGGCGAGATCCGCGACCGCGAAACCATGTCGATGGCCCTGCAGTACGCGCAGTCGGGCCACCTGGCGATGGCCACGCTGCACGCGAACAACAGCTACCACGCCATGAACCGGATCATCAGCTTCTATCCGCTGGAGAACCGGGCCACGCTGCTGCTGGACCTGTCGGCGTCGCTGCAGGCGGTGGTGTCGCAGCGCCTGGTGCGCACCAAGGCCGGCCAGCGCAAGGCGGCCTGCGAAGTGCTGCTCAACACGCGCCACATCGCCGAGCTGGTCGAGAAGGGCATGATCAACGAGATCAAGGAAGCCATGGAAAAGAGCATGGCCCCCGGTTCGCAGACCTTCGAGCAGGCGCTGTTCAAGCTGTTCTCGGATGGCGACATCACGCAGGACGAGGCGATGCTGAACGCGGACTCCTCCACCAACATGCTGTGGCTGATCAACCAGGCCACCGCGGGCCAGATCACTTCCGGGCAGGTGTCCGTCCCGGTGCACGGCGACAAGAAGGAAGGCGACAAGAAGGAGGGCTTGCTGGCCGGCGGTTCGGGCGGCACCTCGTTCAGCGACTTCAAGATCGACGCGACGACCTGAGTTGAATTCAGCCCTCGACCTTTCCCGGGATCTGATCGCCCGCAAGTCCCTGACGCCCGCCGACGCCGGCTGCCAGGCCCTGCTGTCCGCGCGCCTGGAGAAGGCCGGTTTCCAGTGCGAGGACGCCAGCGTCAACGGCGTCACCAACCTGTGGGCGCGGCGCGGCAGCGGAAAACCGCTCTTTTGCTTTGCCGGGCACACCGACGTGGTGCCGACCGGGCCCCTGGACGAGTGGCACTCGGACCCCTTCGTTCCCACGGTGCGCGACGGCAAGCTGTACGGCCGCGGCGCCGCCGACATGAAGTCATCCATCGCCGCGTTCGTCGTCGCGACCGAGCAGTTCGTCGCCGAGCGCCCGGGACATGCAGGTTCCATCGGCCTGCTGATCACCTCCGATGAGGAAGGGCCCTCGCTGGACGGCACGGTGCGCGTGGTGGAGAAGCTCAAGCAGCGCGGCGAGTCGATCGACTACTGCATCGTCGGCGAGCCTTCGTCCGCCCAGGCGCTCGGCGACACGGTGCGCGTCGGGCGGCGCGGTTCCCTGTCGGCGCGGCTCACGGTGCGGGGGGTGCAAGGCCACGTCGCGTATCCCGAGCAGGTCAAGAACCCCATCCACCTGCTCGCCCCAGCGCTGGCCGAGCTCGCGGCCATGGAGTGGGACCGCGGCAACGAGGCTTTCCCGCCCACCAGCTTCCAGGTGTCCAACCTGAATGCCGGTACCGGCGCGGAGAACGTGGTGCCGGGGGCCGCGGTGATGCTGTGCAATTTCCGCTTTTCCACGGCCAGCACGGAGGCTTCGCTGCGTACGCGCTTCGAGGACGTGCTGCGCAAGCATCGCCTGGACCACGCCGTGACCTGGACTCTCGGGGGCAAGCCCTTTCTCAGCAGCAAGGGCCGCTTGATCGAGGCGGTGCAACGCGCGGTACAGGCGCACGCGGGGCGCGGGCCGCAGCTCTCCACTGGCGGCGGCACTTCGGACGGGCGCTTTCTCATCGAGATCTGCCCGGAGATCGTCGAGCTTGGCCCGGTCAACGCCAGCATCCACAAGCTGAACGAGCACATCGAGCTCTCCGCGCTGGAACTGTTGCCGAAGATCTACCTAGACACCTTGCGCAATCTTTTGCCTTGAAGCTCGAAAAGCTGGTGCGCGACGTTGCGCAGCGGTTGCGCAAGGCGCCGCTGCACTACGGGCACGGCACGTCGAATGCGCGCGATGAGGCGGCGTTCCTTGTCCTGCGCGGCCTCGGCCTGCCGTTCGATGCGCCGGCTGATCGCAAGGTGACGCCGCGCCAAGCGGCGCGCATCGAACGGCTCGTGCAGCGCCGCTTGAAGGAAAGGATCCCCGTTGCCTACCTGCTCAACGAGGCCTGGCTGGCGGATCAGCCGTTCTACGTCAACCGGCATGTCATCGTCCCGCGCTCGCACATTGCCTTCCTGCTCAACGATCTCGGCAAGCCCAGGGGCGTGCTGGACCTGTGCACCGGCTCGGGTTGCCTGGCGATCCTGGCTGCACGGGCGTTTCCGCGTGCCAAGGTCGATGGGGCGGATATTTCCACGGGCGCGCTTGCCGTCGCGAAACGCAACGTGGCCATGCATCGCTTGCAGCGCCGGGTGCGGCTGGTGAAGTCGGATCTGATGTCTGGCCTGGGAAAGCGCCGCTACGGCCTGATCCTCTGCAACCCGCCTTACGTCGATGCCCGATCGATGCGGGCGCTGCCGCGCGAGTACCTGCACGAGCCGCGCATGGCGCTTGCCGGAGGCTCTGACGGGCTGTCGTTCGTACGGGTCATCCTGCAACAGGCGTTTGACCGCCTCGAGCCGAATGGACTGCTGGTTTGCGAGGTCGGGCGGAACCGCAAGGCGCTGCAGCGCGCATTTCCGCGCACGCCGTTTCGCTGGCCTTCGGATCAGGTGTTCGTGCTGGCGCGCGCGGACCTGCCACGCGGGGAGAATGTGGGGTGACCGATAGGACTCGAACCCAAAACAACTGGAATCACAATCTGAGCAGCGTGCGCTGATTCTTCAGAGGATTTGGTGCGCGGTTCCAAATATCCTGCCCACGGAAATGCCTCGCCCATCAATGCCCCGCCCCGGGGATATTGGGAAGCCCAGAACCGGGATTCGGATCCCCGTGGGGACGCCATGAGAATGACCGCTTTCGACCCGAAGCGGACATTCGCAGAAAGGGACAAAAATACCCGCATGAGCAGATCTCTAACTGAACTTCGCTCTATAAAAGGCCCTGATAGCGTTCTGTTCGGTAGCAAACCGACGGTGCAAGCGTTTGAGCTTATAGGGTTAGAGTCGATCAGCCGCAGCCAGTAACAGAAGCATGAATTTACTCATGCGCTGAATGGAGTTTGGCCATGAAATTCATGAACCTTCGCAACACCCTGAACGCGGCCGCTTTAATCGGCGCAACGATCGTTGCAACAACCACACTGGCCGCGCCCGCCGTGCAGTCCGTCACACTGCCGCAGCGCATTGCCGCCGCAGAGCTCAAACGCATGATGCTTGATCTGCCCGGCACGTTCGAGATAGTAGATTTGCGCCCTTCGGCAGGGTACGCGGACTTCAGCCTGCCCGGTTCGATCAACGCGAGTATCGCGGATGTAGTCGGCAACCCGGCTTATCTCAAAGGCGTAGTTCCTTTGATAATCGTGGATCGCGACGGATCAATTGCTATGGCGGTGGGCGGCATTCTCTCCCAAAAGACGCAGCGGTCCATCAGGGTGCTCTATGGCGGATTGGAAGCCTACTGGAGGGATTCCGCGCCACTCCTGCCGCCAGTGGGACCGACTCCGGCTGCAGCTTCGGTCCTGCCAGTGAAACCAGGCGCTTCAGTGCCGGCTAACGCGAAGCCTGCGGCCCCGGGTTCGGCACCTGCCGGAAGCGCAGCACCTGCCAAGAAAAGCGCGGGGTGCTAGTCATGACAACCGAAACCAATAATCGTCTTGGCGGGCCGGAACCCTACGCGAATCCCTACCTCGTGGGAGTTGCGCTTGGGCTGGTGCTCCTGGCCTCATTCGCAATTCTTGGCTCCGGAGTGGCCGCGTCGGGCGCCATTGCACGCTTCGGTGCCGAGCTCTCCATTAGTGTCGCGCCAGCTCACACGCTGAGCAGCGAATATTTCGGCAAATGGGGTGAGAATCCGCTGCACTATTACCTCGTCTTCATGTTTGTGGGCACGTTCGTCGGAGGGCTATCTTCGGCACTCCTGGCGAAGCGAGCACGCATTCAGGTCGAACGCGGCGCCGCTGTATCCGTGGGGCGCCGACTCGGTTACGCCCTTGCTGGCGGCATTATTGTCGGTTTCGCCAGCCGCCTGGCGCAGGGTTGCACCTCCGGTCAGGGGCTCACTGGCGGCGCGCTGCTGCTCTCTGGCAGCCTCGTGTTTCTGGTCTGCCTCTTTGCCAGCGGCTATGCGGCGGCCTGGTTTGTAAGGAAGCAATGGCATGATTAACACCCTCTATGGTCTCGATGCGCTAGACACGCCACAGGCTTTTCTTTTGGCGCTGCTGATCGGTGTCGGCTTCGGTTTTGCACTCGAGCGGGCCGGCTTCAGCAGTTCGCGCCGTTTGGCCGGCGTTTTCTACTTTACCGACATGGCCGTGGTGAAGGTGATGTTTTCCGCGGTCATCACTGCTGCGCTGGGACTTTCATATATGGTGGGTTTCGGCTGGATCCAGTTCGATCAGATCTTCCTCATGCCCACTATCTACGGCGCCCAAATCGTGGGAGGACTGCTGTTCGGCGTCGGTTTTGTGATGGCAGCCTGGTGCCCGGGCACGGCAGCGGTGGGCCTGGCCGCAGGCCGGATCGATGCTCTCGTATTCCTGCTTGGCGTCGTGGGCGGCAGCATCCTGTTCAACGAGTCCTTCTCCGTGATTCTTCCGCTGTACACGGCCGGGGACTATGGCACGCAGATGGCCTATACCTCCTTGGGCATGTCACGCAACGGGTTCATCCTCGTCCTCTCGCTGGTGGCCATTGCTGCGTTCTGGCTTTCTGAGTGGGCCGAGAAAGTACGCACGGGCCGCGCGCCGGTCAGGGGTTCGTCGTTTCTAAAGGCCTTCAGCCTCGCCCTCGTAGCGCTGGCGGGCGGCTTGTTCGTACTAAGTCCCGACACAACAGAGGCTGCTGCGAAGTCCGCGGCAGCCGTCACCCCCGTCACGGAGAAGGCTCTGATGGCGAGGGTTGAGCAGGGGCTGGACCATATTGAGCCCGAAGATATTGCCGACCGCCTGATGGCCGGCGAACCGGATCTGGTGGTCGTTGACGTGCGGTCAGCGGAAGAGTTCAGCGCCTTCCACATTCGCGGCGCCATCAACGTGCCGATTGCCGAATTAGCGAAAACGCTTCAACCGCACAAGAACCGAGGTCAGATAGTTCTCTATTCCAACGGGATGACCCATCCCGCCCAGGCGCGCGATTCTCTGCAGCGGCAGGGGTATAGCAATGTCTACCTCCTGTCGGACGGCCTGGTGGGTTTCCGCGATCGTTGCCTCAAACCAGTCTCGTTACGCCATGAGCCGTTGACGACAATTGAAACCGCGAGGGTCAACGCCTGGCGCACCTTCTTTGAGGCGTCTGCCGTTTCGGCTTCCGATGTTGCCACCGCGCCGATACATGTCGCCATGCCTCGGATAGTCGAGACCAATCAACTTGCGTCCATGATCGGCGTGCCGGGCATCAAGGTCATCGATCTGCGGCCCCAACCGGAATACAACACCGCGCACATTCCGGGCTCTATCAGCCTCAATCTCGAGAGTCTTCGCGGCAATATCGGCGGCGTGCCATCCATGCTCCTGCCACCCGCTATGCTCGCCGCCCAGTTCTCGCTCATGGGGCTTCGGGTCTCCGACGCCATCGTCATTGTGTCCGGCGACAAGTTGTATGACACCACGTTGGTCGGCATGGCCTTCGAGCGGATGGGGCACATGAACTACGCTGTGATAAACGGCGGGTACGCCAAGTGGGCGCAGGAAGGCCGGCCCACGAACGCCACATTGCCAGTCGTAACCAATTCGAAATACCCGATCAAAACGAACGCCGATAACTTCACGGTGGATTTCCAGTCTGTAGTCGCTCGACTCGGCAAACCGAGCGTCGTGATCATCGACGTCCGGCCGACGGACTACTACACGGGCAAAAAATCGGACGAAGCTCGTGCCGGCCATATCCCCGGCGCGATCAGTCGCCCGTTCACGGAGGATCTGGTGATAGGTTCCAATAAAGCCGTCTCATTCAAGCCGACCGCCGACTTGGCGGCGGCATACAGTAAGATCATCGCCTCCAAGGATGCGATGGTCATCGTGCATTGCCGTACGGGACATCAGGCCAGCCAGACCTACTTTGTACTGAAGCGCCTGCTGGGGTATACGAATGTCCGATGGTACGACGCCGGATGGACGGAATGGGCTGCCCGTCCAGAACTTCCGATCGTGAGCGAAGCGCGGGACATCAAGAGCAAGCAATAAAGCGCGTCCCGGAGATGGCGACGGCAGCCCCTCGAAGGATCTACACCTCGGTCTGCTCGGCAATCTCGAGCGCGTCATCGACTTCGATTCCGAGATACCGGAGGGTGCTTTCGAGCTTCGTGTGACCGAGAAGCAGTTGTACCGCTCTCAAGTTGTGGGTCCGCCGGTAAATCAGGGTCGCCTTCGTGCGACGCATTGAGTGGGTCCCATAGGTGGCCGGATCCAACCCGATGGCCTGCACCCAAGTGCCGACGAGCCGAAAGTACGCCCGGGTCGTGATGCGCGGTGACGCCGCGATCCGGCTTGGAAGAGATATTGATCCGACTTCAGATCTGCCGAGGCGATCCAGTTGGCCACCGCGTCTCGGGTTTGTTCGGTGATCTCGAACTGGACGGGACGCTGCGTCTTCTTCTGCATGACGATGGCGCGGGAGGTCACCCGGTTGCCCTGAAGGACATCACGGACGCGAAGAGCGACGAGATCGCACCCGCGAAGCTTGCTGTCGATGGCAAGGTTGAAGAGGGCCAGGTCCCGGACCTTCTTGGCGAGTTGCAGCCGGATGCGAATGGCCCAGATCTCCTTGAGCCGCAGGGGCGGCTTCTGTCCCGTCAGCCTGCACTTGTTCCAAGGTGCCTTGGGTACAACTGAGGCAATTGTGGTTTCCATGAAGGACTCCTTCGCGAAGAGGAAGAAGCTTCATGTTGAACCCGTCCCAGAAGGCGCGATGGTCCGCTTTGGAGTGATGAGTGAGCGAGAAGGCGGGGGCCGATGCCTTCTGAACCGACTACTAAATTGTTCCGCTATTGGCCGAAAGCGGTCATTCAAATGAGGGAGTCGGAAGCCGACGCCTCAAGCTGCGACATTGCCTAGAACCCCGCTTCCAACTCGCCATTCCCAGTCTAATTTCCCCAGCGAAGCGTCAAGAACGGTTCCCCGTGGGGACGCCAGCTGCCGCGTCGAAGTGCCGCAAGAACTAGCAAGAAAACTGATTCGGCGGACATGCATCACAGGTGGTGCTTCCCGGAACGCACTCGGGAAAGATCCGGACTACGTCCGACGTGCAGGGCTCCGTCATGTTGCAAGCGGTGACAGTCGGGCAGCTATATCCATACCTGCGTCCGGCAAAATCATCAAACAATGTGTAGCTGCAGTTTTTGTAGAGCTGCACTGATACGGTTTGGACTTCAGCATCATCACTGCCGCCACCGCTACCGCACCCCGCGGATATGACTATTGCCGCGGCGATCAGCCACGCTCCCTTGACTTGGGAATGGCACGGAATGCGAGAACCAGGACCGCAGACCCGGTCCACAGAACCTGGGCAACTCGACGCCTGTTGGACCATCGTGCCTCACTGAGGAGGTCTGCACCAATGGCGCTCATGCTAAGGTAGGGCGAGGCAGTTGCCAATCACATGCGCAGGTGGTGCAGGAATTGACGCCCGGCGCGCCGGCCGGCAGCGCGAGCACCAGCAGCGACCAGAGCAGTCTGGCTCCCCTACTCTTACCACTGCCTGCCGCGGGGCGCTCAATGCACTCGTCAGTGAAATGCCAGAACCAGAGCCGGATTTCGTCAGCCATCAGGGGCTGATTGTAGGAAGGAGCGATGGATATTAGGAAAGCGCCCCGGGAGGGTGCGCCAAGTGCTTGAATGTGGGGTGACCGATGGGACTCGAACCCACAACAACTGGAATCACAATCCAGGACTCTACCATTGAGCTACGGCCACCATTGCCACGCCAATTCTACTGGTCTGCCCGGCGGGACTCGAACCCACAACCCCCAGCTTAGAAGGCTGGTGCTCTATCCGGTTGAGCTACGGGCAGCCGCCGGGCTTCCTGCTGGTCGGGGTGGAGAGATTTGAACTCCCGACATCTTGCTCCCAAAGCAAGCGCGCTACCAGGCTGCGCTACACCCCGAAAAGGGCGCCAATGATACTCTTTTTTTGGCTTGCTGCTGGGGGGCTTTTCTGCTAAAAAGCGCAATTCATTTTTCAGGCCGACGCAGCAGATGGCACTCGAACTGAGCAAGAAGAGCTTCACTCCGTATGCGCCCAAGAAGGGCGAGGAGTACATGAACGCCAGGATGCGCTCGCATTTCCGCAAGATGCTCGAGCAGGTGAAATCCGAGCTGTCGGAGGAAATCGACCGCACCGTGCACACCATGCAGGACGAGGCGACGGTGTTCGCCGACCCCAACGACCGCGCCACCCAGGAGTCCGACATGGCGCTGGAGCTGCGCAACCGCGACCGCGAGAGGAAGCTCATCAAGAAGATCGACGAGACCATCGCGCGAATCGACGCCAACGAGTACGGCTATTGCGAGAGCTGCGGGGTCGAGATCGGCCTCAAGCGCCTGGAAGCGCGCCCCACCGCCACGCTCTGCATCGACTGCAAGACCCTCGATGAGATGCGCGAGCGGCAGGTGGCCAAGTAAGTCCTAGGTAAAACTCCCTAGCCCTGCTTCGCGGCCTCGGGGGC
>JANMUO010000023.1:0-7254 GCA_031391655.1 Betaproteobacteria bacterium | reverse complement strand
GAGGAGTATTACACTTACGCCGTGCGCAGCCAGTTCACGGCGGACCGCTATGGGGTGTACCCGCTGCCCGGGCGCACGCTGTCCCTCACTGCGGAAATCAGGATTGACTGATGCATCCAGTCGATGTCGATCTGCTCTGCGAACTTCAGGCTGCCAAGACTGTTGAATGGCATGAGCGCGCGTTTGCGGCGTCCCAGTCCGCCTTGCTGGCTCTCGTCGAGGAGAACCATCACTGCAACTTCGAGTTGTGGCACGAGGAGGACAGGGCCCGGCGGGATGACCTGGGGCACGAGCACGTGTTCCGGGCCAAGCGCAGCATCGACGGCTGGAATCAGCGTCGAAACGACGCCATTGAACGCATCGACGACTGGTTGTGGGAGCGCCTCTCGCGGCCGCCCGATGACGTGCCGCGAAACTCGGAAACCCCCGGCATGATCCTCGACCGGCTGTCGATACTCGCGCTCAAGGAATTTCACATGCACGAAGAGGTGCAGCGCGCATCCGCGGCCGCGGAGCATCGGGCGCGTTGCGCGCAGAAGCTTGCAGTGATCCGTCAGCAGCGCTCGGACCTGGGAGCCGCCCTCAAAGGGCTCCTGGAGGATGTCCGCCTTCAGCGGCGGGGCTTTCGCCTGTACCGCCAGTTCAAGATGTACAACGATCCGGAGCTCAACCCGGAGCTCTATGCCGCGCGGAAATGAGGAGTTGCAGAAACGCGTCGTGAAGCTGCCGGGGGGTGATTGCGGCGATGCAGGGATTGCGCGCCTGACAGGCAAACGCGTGCCCGCTGCAGGAGCACGGTGAGCCTTGCAGCCAGGCATGGGCGGGCCCCAGGGGCGCCCAGCACTGAGCCGCGTGCGGCCCGAAAAGACTGATGGTGGGCACGCCGAGCGCGGCGGCGATGTGCATGGGCGAAGAGTCCGTCGATATCAACCCCTTCAGTTGCGCCAGCGAGGCAATCAGGACCTGCAAGGGTTCGGCCGGCTCGAGCACGATTGCCTGCGGAATTCGTTCGCGCAATTCGCGCAGCAGCGCCCTTTCCCGCGCGGTATGGCCCCCGCTGAAGCCGATGGCCACACCGTGCGCGTGCGCCATGGCATGGAACTCGACCCAATGCGACAGGGGCCATTCCCGCTTCGGCTGACTCGCGTTGATGAAGCAGAGCACCTCGACCCCTCCGAGGTAAGCCTTCGCCGCGGGCAGGAGTGCGGGATCCGGCGCGACATGCATGCGCAGGTCGTCCGGAAACGGGACCCCCAGTGCGGCGACAACCGCCCACAGGCGCACGGATTCGTGGCGGGTGGCGTCGAGGGTTTCGACCGTCCTGGTGTAGCAGGCCCGGCGCAACGGCGACCCGTTCGGCGCGAGCATTCCGATCCGCGTTCGCGCGCCTATCAACGCACTGAGCAGCGCGCCGCGATCGTTTCCCGCCAGGTCCACGGAAACGTCGTAACGCTGCGCGCGCAGTTCCTTCACCACCGGCCATGCCGCGCGCAGATTCATGCGCCCGCGCCGCCTGGGGAAACTCCACACGCGATCGATCCAGGGCGCGTGCGCCAGGAGCGGCACTGCCTCCTCGGGGACCAGCACATGGAGTTCCGCTCCGCCCGAATGCTCTTTCAAGGCCCGCAGGGCGGGCGTCGCGACCACGACGTCTCCCAGGTACTTGAACTGGATCGCCAGGATTTTCCGGGGCATGGAGTTCAGCCGAGCCGCCGCCGCAGCGCGCTCCTGAGCATCTCCCAGCGCAGGCCCGGAGAGGGCCGGGGTTCGTGCAGCGGCAGCGAGTCCGCCGGCGCCGGTTCGCCGCGGCGCAGGTAGTGGCGGTCGAACCCCGACTGGGAAATGCCCCATTTCTGCAGGAACTGGCGCCGCCCATCGTTCTTGCGGATGCGGCCCGTGGAAACCCTGGAGAAATGGTAGACCAGGCTGTCACCCACGCCGAGGAACACGCGGCAACCGGCGTGCCAGAGCTTCATGGAGAAATCGTTGTCGCTGCCGAAGCCGGGCGAGAACTCGATGCTGTAGCCGCCAACCTGGTGCCACAGGTCGCGCGTGACGAGCGTCGGCGGCCAGGTAGCGCCCAGCCAGTCGCCGCGCGCAAGCTTCGGCGCGTACTTCGCGAAGCGCGCCAGGTCGAAGCGTCCGGGATCGCGGCCAAAGTCGGCGACCACCACGCAGCGGTTGCCGGAGTCCTGCGGCTCGACCATGGTCCCGGAAAGCATGAACATGCCATGGCGCCGCAGGCGCTCCGCGGCGCGCTCGAGCGCCACGTCCCAGTGCGGCGCCACCACCATGTCGTCGTTGAGGTAGAGCACGTAGTCGCCGCTCGCCTTCGCACCGGCCAGGTTGACGGCATGGCACACGCCGACATTGGCGTCGCTTGCCGTGTGCTCGATCCCCTGTTCGTGCAGCCATCCGCGCGTGCCGTCGGTACCCTCGTTGGCGTGGACGATGATCTGGTGCTCGCGCGCAGAGTGCCGGCGCAGGCTCTCCACGCACAGCTGCAGGTAAGGGAGGTTGTTCCAGGTCGGGATGAGGATGGAGAACGTAGACACGCTCAGCTCTCCCGGCGTTGCGCCGAGCCGAACAATGCGCCGCCGAGCACCGCCCACAGGTGGCCTTCCGTGGTGTCGTAGAGCAGGTCGTTGAACAGCGCACCGACAGCGAAGGCCAGGACGAAGCCCTGCGCGAGCGCGGCTTCCGCGGCGGGCAGTTGCCCGGCACGGCGGAACGCGACCACCAGCATCGCGAGGAACAGGGCGAGCCCGGCGGGCCCGAGTTGCACGGCGAGGTGGACGTACTCGTTGTGGGGATGCTCGCGCTCCCGGTTATGCATGAAAGGTCGGTCGCCTTCCGTTGCTTCGTAGAACGCCGCGCCCCAGCCGCCGGTGCCGGCGCCGAGCACCGGATGCGCCGCGAGCCACTGCGCGGAGCGCTTCCAGAAATGCAGGCGCGAGCCGATCGAGGTCGATCCCGGGTCCCCCTGCACGCGGTAATCGCGCGCTTCCTCCACCGCCTGTGCGACGCGAGCCTTGAACACCGGCGCCCACTGGTAGGCCGCCGCCAGCAACAGGACGAGACCGGCAGCGGCGGCGGCCAGGCCGCGCAGCGACCAGCGCGAGTACGCCAGCCACAGCACGAGCACCGACAGCACCAGGTACCCGGTGCGGCCCTGCACGTCGAACCAGACGTTGACCGCCGCAATCGCCGCGATGCCTGCGAGCGTCCAGCGCTGCCAGCCGGCATGGCGCAGTGCCAGGACCGCGGCGCCGTAGGCGAACATGCTCATGAGCAGACCGTGTGTGATCGCGTTCTTGAGCACCACCGCATTCTGCTGGTTGGCGATTCCAAGCGTATCGACGCTTTGCATCAGTCCGAAACCGATCGCCTGGGAAAGCAGGAGCAGCACCAGCATCCCGGCGGTGAATGCCCCCAGCAGCCGCATGCGCCAGCGCGCGTCCGCGAACAGGGCCACGGCGATGCAGAAAAAGAGCAGCTCTCGATATTTGAGCAGGGTGCCCGCCGCCTCCCGCAGCGGTACCAGGGACCAGCTGATGCCGACGGCGAGGGCTGCGAAAAGGATGCAGCCCAACCACGCGACGGGCTCCGCGGCGACCGTGCGCAGCGTGGGGCCCCATTGGGCGGACAGCGCCCAGCACAGCAGGGCGAGGACGGCGAAAGTATTGGTCGCGGCAGTGGATAGCGGCAGCGAGGCCGCGGTCGCGACCAGGCAGGCACGCGCCGCATCGAGCATGCGCTGCCCGTAGACGGAGGGTTGCGGCGTCATGGCGCCATTTGACCCTCAAAGCACGGACTTGCGCAATGCAAGCCGTCCCGGGTCCGCGGCTGGTGCGGCCGCAGAAGATACAATTCGCCGATGCCGGAGCCGCGCCGCCAGAGCAGTCGACAGTTGTACCTGCGGCTGCTGTCCTACGTGCGGCCGCACGGCAAGGTCTTCGCCCTGGCGCTGCTCGGCATGATTGCCGCGGCGGCCACCGAACCGCTGTTCCCGATGCTGATGAAGCCGCTGCTGGACGGCGGCTTTGCTGCGGGCGCGCAGCCGC
The DNA here is from genome assembly GCA_031391655.1 of Betaproteobacteria bacterium. Lineage (GTDB taxonomy): Bacteria > Pseudomonadota > Gammaproteobacteria > Burkholderiales > SG8-39 > JAABQT01. Next base: position 3,190 of record JANMUO010000023.1, on the reverse strand, counting down.
TGTTGCCGCCGTCCACGTTCGCCGCGGCGCTGGTGGGAATCTTCATCCTGCGCGGCGCATTCACCTTCACCGGGCACTACTGCATGGCCTGGGTGGCCAACCGAGTGGTGTTCGACCTGCGTGCGGCGATGTTCGATCGGCTGGTGCGCTTCCCGACGCACCACTACGACGACCAGAGCTCCGCCGCACTGCTCTCCAAGGTGGCCTACGACGTGGCCAATGTGAGCGCCGCGGCCACCACGGCGATCACCGTGATCGTACGCGACACGATCGTCATCGTGGGCCTGTTTGCCTGGCTGCTGTACCTCGACTGGAAGCTGACGCTGATCGCGCTGGCCATCGCGCCGCCGGTCGGGTACTTCGTGCGGCTGCTCTCGCGGCGCCTGCGCACCATGGCGCAAGGCTCGCAGCAGGCGATGAGCGACGTGGTGCACGTGCTGGAGGAAACCATCGAGTGCCATCGCGTGGTGAAGATCTTCGGCGGCCAGGACTACGAGGCCAGGCGCTTCGCGCACGCCAGCCGCGTGCTGCGCGGCTTCAACATGCGCCAGAGGGTGCCCGAGGCGCTGACCACGCCGATCACGCATTTCCTCGCGGCCTGCGCGCTGGCGGTGATCGTCTACCTCGCCCTGCAGGACTCGCTTGCCGCGCGCACCACGGTGGGGGAGTTCGTTTCCTTCATCACCGCCATGCTGATGCTGTTCGCGCCGATCAAGCACCTCACCGAGGTCAACGCCGCACTGCAACGCGGTTTGGCGGCCGCCGAGAGCGTGTTCGGCATGATCGACACGCCAGAGGAGGAAGACCACGGCACCGTAACGCTCCCCCGCGCGCGCGGCGAGATCGCCTGCGAAGGGGTGGGCTTCACCTACCCCTCGCGCACCGAGCCCGCGCTGCAGGGCATCGACCTCAGGGTGCGGCCGGGCGAGACGGTGGCGCTGGTGGGGCCTTCGGGCGGGGGCAAGACCACGCTGGTGAACCTGCTGCCGCGCTTCTACGTGCCGACGGCGGGGCGCGTCACGCTCGACGGCCACGACCTGCAGACACTCGAGCTGGAGAGCTTGCGCGGCAACATCGCGCTGGTGTCGCAGGACGTGGTGCTGTTCAACGATTCCATCTACGCCAACATCGCCTACGGTCGCATGGGCGGGGCGAGCGAGAAGGACGTGATCGCGGCGGCGGAAGCCGCGCACGCGATGGGCTTCATCCGCGAAACGCCCGAGGGCCTGAACACGCTGATCGGTGAAAACGGACTGCGCCTTTCCGGCGGACAGCGTCAGCGCCTGGCGATCGCGCGCGCCCTGCTGAAGAACGCACCGGTGCTCATCCTGGACGAGGCCACCTCGGCGCTGGACACCGAATCGGAACGACAGGTGCAGGCCGCGCTCGACGCGCTGATGCGCGGGCGCACCACCATCGTCATCGCGCACCGTTTGTCCACCATCGAGCGCGCCGACCGCATCGTGGTGCTGGACCGCGGTCGCATCGCGGAGTCGGGCCGGCACGCGGAGCTGCTCGCGCGCGGCGGCGTGTACGCCAAGCTCTACCACCTGCAGTTCGCCGCCCCGGCCGTGGCGGCGGCATAATCGCGCCATGCTCCTCGTCACCGGCGGCGCCGGCTTCATCGGCTCCAATTTCGTCCTTGCCACCGTCCAATTGGCGGGCGAGCCGGTGGTGAACCTCGACAAGCTCACCTACGCCGGCAGCATGAAGAACGTGGAGGCGCTGCGCGGCGATGCGCGCCACACGTTCGTGCAGGGCGACATCGCCGACCGGTCGCTGTTGCGCGGGCTGCTGGGCAAGCACCGGCCGCGCGCCATCGTCCACCTCGCCGCCGAGAGCCACGTCGATCGCTCGATCGAAGGGCCCGCGGAGTTCATCCAGACCAATGTCGTCGGCACGTTCTGCCTGCTGGAGGAAGCGCGCGCCTACTGGTCGGCGCTCGCCGCGCCCGAGCGCGCGGCGTTCCGGCCCGAGTCCTTCGAACTGCTCAAGTCCGGCGTCGCCGACGGCGTGTTCTTCCCGATGGAGTCGATCATCTCCTTCAAGCTGGAGACGGTGCTCGACCAGGCGACCCTGTTCCCGGGCGGCATGTACAGCTCGGCGTTCGGCTTCTTCATGAACCAGGACAAGTGGGACAAGCTGCCGGCGCAGGACAAGGCGGCGCTGGACAAGCTCTCCGGCGAGCACATCGCTCGCTTCGCCGGGCTGTCCTGGGACGCGGCGGACAAGAAGGGCATGGATGCGCTGAAGACCTCCGGCGTCAGGATCGTCAATGCCGACGCCGCGCTGCAGGCCGAGGTGAAGAAGCGCTCGGCGCCGATCATCGAGGACTGGATCGCCAAGGCGGGCGCCAAGGGCGTCAACGCCCGGGCGATCCTCGACGAGTTCCATGCGGAGCTGAAGAACGTCGCGGCAGGCCGCTGAGGCCGGTGCTCTGCAAACCGGGGGGCGCGGGCAAATCCCGCGCCCTTTGCTTATGAGCCAGCCCGAACGCCTTTGGGAGAGACGCGTGGACGCGACGCTCGGCGCCGCCGCGTCCCTGATCCTGTTCTGCATGATGACGCTCACCTTCGTGGACGTCGTGCTGCGCTACGTGTTCAACCGGCCGCTGCGCGGCGCCTTCGAGGTGACAGAGCTGATGCTTCTGGTGCTGATCTTCGCCGGCCTGCCGCTGGTGACGCACGCCAACGAGCACGTGACGATGGACCTGATCGACCGCTGGCTGAATCCGCGCCTGCGCAACGCACTGCGCCGGCTGATGGAAGCGATCAGCGCGGCGCTGATGTTCGTGCTCACCTGGTTCATGTGGATCAAGGCGCAGAGGATCGCGGGCTACGGCGACACCACCGACGTGCTGCGCATCCTGGTCGGGCCCTTCGTCTACTTCATGGTGGCGATGATCCTGCTTTCAGGCCTGCTGCACCTGTACCGGGCGTTCGCCGCGGAAACCAGATGATCGAAGGCCTGGTCGCCCTTGCGGCGATGATGCTGCTGTGCTTCATCCGCATCCCGATCGCCTTCGCGATGGCGATCACCGGCGTGGTCGGCTACGCGTACATGCGCGACTGGAACTGGACGGTAGCGCTGGCCGTGGTGCAGACCAACGTCTACGAGACCGGGGCGCAACTACACGTTGTCGGTGGTGCCTCTGTTCCTGCTGATGGGCACCTTCGTCGCGCGCGCCGGT
>JANMUO010000288.1:0-4309 GCA_031391655.1 Betaproteobacteria bacterium | reverse complement strand
TCAGGAACGCCGAGCGGATCTCCCCGCGCAGCAGCGGCTCGAGCCACTGCTTCTTCTGCTCCTCGGAGCCGTAGCGCTCGATGGTCTCCATGTTGCCGGTATCCGGCGCCGAGCAGTTGAACACCTCGGGCGACCAGCTGGTGCGCCCCATGATCTCGCACAGCGGCGCGTACTCGAGGTTCGACAGGCCCTCGGGCGCGCGCTTGGAATGCGGCAGGAAGAGGTTCCACAGGCCGGCCTTCCTCGCCAGCGGCTTCAACTTCTCGATCACCGGCACCGGCTCCCAGCGCTTGTCGCTGTGCGTGTGCTCGTAGTACGCGGGCTCGCTGGGATAGATGTGCTCGTCCATGAAGGCGATGAGCCGCTTTCTCATTTCCTGCACTCGTGGCGAATACTCGAAGTCCATGTTCCCTCTCTCCTAGGCTGCTCTCTTTAGAATCTTCTCCACCTGCGCCCACCCCAGCTCGGCCAGGGGGCGCGTGCGCGACCCTGCCTCGCGCGCGTACTCGCTCGCCGCGGTGCCGTCCACCACGCGCTTGGCGATGCCCTGCGTGATGGCGGCGATGCGAAAGAGGTTGTAGGCCATGTAGTAGTCCCAGGTCGAAGGGTCGATGCCCTTGCGCCCGGTGCGCCGGCAGTAGGCCGCGACGTACTCGCGCTCGCTTGGGATGCCGAGTGCGGCGTGGTCCAGGCCCGCGATGCCGCGGAATTTCCCCGGCGCGATGTGCCAGCTCATGCAATGGTAGGCGAAGTCCGCCAGCGGATGGCCGAGCGTCGAGAGTTCCCAGTCCAGCACCGCGAGGATGCGCGGCTCGGTCGGGTGGAACACCATGTTGTCCAGCCGGAAATCCCCGTGCACCACCGAAGTCTCGTCGCCCGCCGGGATGTTCTGCGGCAGCCACTCGATGAGCCGGTCCATGTCCTCGATGCGCTCGAGCGCCGAGGCCAGGTACTGCTTGGTCCAGCGCGACACCTGGCGGGCGATGTAGTCGCCCGGCTTGCCGAAATCCTCCAGCCCCACGGCCTTGTAGTCGATGCCGTGGAGCTGCGCGATGACGCGGTTCAACTCCTCCCAGGTCGCGCCGCGCCCGGCCTTGTCCATGCCGGGCAGCGCCTGGTCCCACAGCACGCGCCCCTCGACGCAGTCCATGAGGTAGAACGCGGTGCCGATGACGGCCTCGTCCTCGCACAGGACGTAGGGCTTCGCCACCGGGAAACCGGTGCCGTGCAGCGCCTTGATCACCTTGTACTCGCGCTCCACCGCGTGCGCCGAGGGCAGGAGCTTGCCCGGAGGCTTCCTGCGCAGCGCGTAGCGCCTGGCGCCGGCGCTGATGCGGTAGGTCGGGTTGGATTGGCCGCCCTTGAACTGCTCGACCTTGAGTTCACCCTGCCAATCGTCTATCTTGCCGTGCAGGTACTGTGCCAGGCGGCCGGTGTCGAAGCGATGCCTGTCCTCGACCGGCTTGACGCCGATGAATTGGTCGAACATGGGAGCCGCAGGATAAACCGAATCGCCACCGACCGGGGAGGGTCATGACGCGCCAATTCGCAATCAGCCACCGCGCCAAGTCGAAGTTCGTGCGCCGCGGCCTGCGCAACTATTTCGAGTACCGCGATCTTGGCATCGAGCGCGCCACGCGCGGGGAAGTGGTGGCGCACGTGATCCGCGCGCGCCCGGGCAAGGCGCCGCACGGCCAGTGGCACCGGCACGATTGCCGCGTGCAGTTCGTCTACGTGCTCAAGGGCTCGGCGGTGTTCGAGTACGAGGGCGTAGGCAAGGTCCGCATGAAGGCCGGGACCTGCTTCTACCAGCCCCCGGGGATCCGGCACCGGGAGATCCGCCACTCCAAGGACCTGGAGATGATCGAGGTCGTGGCGCCGGCGAATTTCAGGACTGTGGCGCTGGAGAAACCTGCAGCCAGAAAGTCACCGGCCCGTCGTTCACGAGGCTGACCTGCATGGCGGCCCCGAAGCGGCCGGTGCTGACGCCGGCGTGCTTTTCCCGACATACCTTCACGAAGTAGTCGAACAGCCGTTTGCCCTCCTCGGGGGCCGCGGCGGTTGAAAAACCCGGTCTGGTGCCGGACCTGGTGTCCGCAGCCAACGTGAACTGGGGCACCAGCAGCAAGCCGCCCGCGATGTCCAGCAGCGAGAGGTTCATTTTTCCCTCCGTGTCCGGAAAGATGCGATAGCCGAGCATGCGCTCGGCCAGCCGATGCGCCTCGCGCTCCGAGTCGCCGCGTTCCACGCCTACGAGGGCCAGCACGCCGCGGCCGATGGCGCCCACGGTTTCGCCCCCGACCGAGACGCGCGCTTCGCCCACGCGCTGCACGAGGGCGATCAAGCGACGATGTCGGGGATCAGGCGGTCGCGCAGGCGTGCGATCAGGTCCTTCAGCAGGAGCTTGCGCTTCTTGAGCCGGCGCAGCTGCAGCTGGTCCTGGATCGGCACTTCCACCAGGCGGGCGATGACGTCGTCCAGGTCGCTGTGCTCGATCTCGAGGGCGTGGATGCGCGCCTCGATCTGCGCGCGTTCTTCCTCGGTCAGTGGCTGGTTGCTCACCGCAAGGCGCCCCGCACAAACTCTTGCGGATGCCCGCGGCCGGTCGTGACAAAGTTCACCGCTTCATCGCCTCTCGCTGCGCATCCTAGCGCCACTTCGAGCGAGCGCATAGGGGGCAAGCGCAGACATGCGCCGCAACGACCACGACGTTTCCGACAGCATCCGCACCACCGATCCGGCGGCGGTCTGCGCTGAAGTGATGCGGCTGCACCACGGCCTGTACGCGCCGGCCACCGCCCGCGCCATCGAGCGCGCATTCTCCGACACGGTGCGCCTGTACCACGGCCGCCACCCGCGCTTTCACCACTGCGACACCGACTACCACGACCTGCAGCACGTGCTCGACGTGACGCTGGCGCAGGCGCGGCTGATGGACGGCTACGAGCGCTCGCGCAAGGCGGGTGAGCCGCTGCCGGCGCCGCTGTACGCCGTGGGCGTGATCTGCGCGCTGCTGCACGACGTGGGCTACTTGCGCCGGCGCGGCGACCGCCGGCATCGCAATGGCGCGGAGTACATGCAAACGCGCGTGGCGCGCGGCGCGGATTTCCTGCAGGAGTACCTGCACGGGGCGGGCCTGGGCCGCTACGCGCGCGCGGCCGCGGCGCTCGTGCACTACACGGGCTACGAGCGCGCGGCGGAGGCGATCCGCATCGACAACCCGCTGCTGCGCCGCATCGGCCAGATGCTGGGCACCGCGAACATCCTCGCGCAGATGTCCGACCGGTGTTACCTCGAGAAATGCCGCGACCGGCTGTACCCGGAGTTCGTCGCCGGCGGCGTGGCGCGCAGCCTGTTTCGCTCAGGCGAGGAGCTGGTGCGCAAGACACCGGCGATGTTCCTCAATGCCGCCGCACGGCTCGACCTGCAGCTCGCGCGCGCGCATGAATACGCCGAGCGCCACTTCGGCGGGCAGAACCTGTACCTCGAGGAGATCCACAAGAACGTGCGCCACGCCCGCCTGGTGGCGGACTGCGCGCGCGAGGGACTGCTGCGGCGCCTGCCGCCGGCCCGCTTCGCCGCCGCTCAGTAGCTCGGCTTCTGGCGGAAGTACTCGATGCGGTCGATCGACCGCACCGTGACCTCTTTCATCTGCATGCCCTGCAGCACGCGCAGGGGCACGTCGACCCCGGCGGCGCCGCGCGCCCAGACCTTGCGGTAGAAGTCGGCGAGCGAGCTGACCTCCTCGCTGCCCACGCCGACCACGATGTCGCCGCCCTTGAGCCCGGCGCGCTCGGCGGGGCCCTCGGCCGAAACACGCTGCACGAAAACGCGCCCGCGCATTTCCTCCGCATTCAGGCCGAGCCAGGGGCGCAGCGGCCCGGCCGCGCGGCCCTTGGCCACCAGGTCGTCGAGGATCGGCTTCAGGAGGTCGATCGGCACGAACATGTTGCCCGGGGACTGCGTGCCCGGGCCGCCCGCATCGGGCACGATCAGCGAGCCGATGCCCAGCAGCTCGCCCTTGGCGCCGATGAGCGCGGCGCCCGACCAATTCTGCACCGGCGGGTAGGTGTAGATCGCGGAATCGAGCTGGTACTCCCAGCTGCCGGAGAACGGCCGCCGCGACACGACGTGCACCAGGCTGACGCCTTCTCGCCCGCCGAAGGTCGCGATCATCGCCGGCTCGCGCTCCTCGAGTGCCTTGGAGTCGCCGAGCGGTAGCGGCCTGGCGGGGAACGGAGCGATGAGCTTGAGCAGGCCGAAGCCGCTGGCGTGGTCGTAGGCGGCCAGCGTGGCGGGCACCGCCTTG
>JANMUO010000285.1:0-2485 GCA_031391655.1 Betaproteobacteria bacterium | reverse complement strand
GCGGTGGTGGCGAGGTTGCCTTCCACTTGGTCGATGCCCGCCTGGTCCACCTTACCCGCGCGGTGCAGGGCCCAGAAGCGGCGGCAGTCGGTGCAGGCGCCCAGGCGCTCGCCGTGGAAGGACGTGGGCATCATCGGCCCGGCGAGCAGCTGCACCGCCGGCACGTCCGCGCTCAGTGCGCCCATCAGCTGGGCTGGCACCGTCTTGTCGCAGCCGCCCACCAGCACCACCGCGTCCATCGGCTGCGCGCGGATCATCTCCTCGACGTCGATGGACATGAGGTTGCGGAACATCATCGAGGTGGGATTGAGGAACACCTCGCCCAGCGACACCGTGGGAAACTCGATCGGCAGGCCGCCCGCGGCCAGCACGCCGCGCTTCACCGCCTCGATCAGCTCGGGAAAATGGCGGTGGCAGTTGTTGAAGCCGCTCTTCGAGTCGGCGATGCCGACCACCGGGCGCGCGAGCATCTCGCCCGAGTAGCCCATGCTCTTGGCGAACGAGCGCCTGAGGTACAGCGAGAATCCGGCGTCGCCGTAGTTGGTGAGGCCGCGCGCGAAACCCTGGACTTTCTTCTCAGCCATCCCGCATCAGCCCTGCACCACCGCCTCGAGGTAGATCTCCACGCGGCGGTTCGCCTGGCGCCCGCTCTCGGCGGCATTGCTCGCCACCGGCACGGTTTCCCCCTTGCCGGTGGTGGCCAGGCGCATACCGTCCACGCGCCTGGATTCCAGGTACTGCGCCACCGACAGCGCGCGCCGCTCGGAAAGCTTCTGGTTGTAGTCGTTGCTGCCCACGTTGTCGGTATGCCCGACGACGGTGAGCGTGGTCTTGCCATAGCGCACCACCACGTCAGCGAGCTTGTCCATGGTGCTGTGGAACCCGGGCTTGATATTCGAGGAGTCGGTATCGAACGCCGTCTGGTTGGTCATCGTGACGAGCACGACCTGGTCCGACAGCTTCTGCACGCGCACCTGCCCGGCCTGGATTTCCTTGGCGAGGTTTTTCTCCAGGTCGCGCTTCTGACTGTCCATGTAATAGCCCACGCCGGCACCGGCGAGCCCGCCGCCGACCGCCCCGACCACCGCGCCCTTGGTGCGATTCTTCTTGTAGGCAACGGCGCCCACCACCGCGCCGATCCCCGCGCCGATCATGGCGCCGCTTTCCGTATGGGTGAACGGCCGGCTGCCATCCGCGCAACCGGCGAGTGCCACGCTGACTGTCAGGATTCCCGCCAAAGTTTTTCTCATGCTGCCTCCTGTTGTGCTAATCCCTATTTGACCCCTAGTTCAATCTAACTCATTGATTTATATTGTTGGGCAGTATCCCACGATTCATCTTCGAGAATCTGTGGTTGCCTTCCCACCTCCCGCCTCGCTACCTTGGCTGCGGAAGGAGGGACGACATGCTGGACACGCTCGCGCAACAAGGCGGCGGCCTGCTCGACAGTATCGCCGATTTCTGCCGGCGCACCGGCATGGCGGAATCCACGTTCGGGCGCCGCGCGGTGAACGACGGCAAGTTCGTCGCGCGACTGCGCGACGGCGCGCGCATCACGCCCGAGACGCTCACGCGCGTGAGCACCTACATGGCGAGCCGCGGCGCCACCGCGCCCGAGTCGCCGCGCGAGCTGATGCCGCTGCTGCGCGTTGCCCCGCGCCCGGCCGCGCCCGCGGCCCCGGCCGAGGGCTCGCCCTCGCGCAATTTCCGCTTTTTCGACAACCGCCAGAAGTACCTGCTGTTCGTGAACACCTGCAGCGAAAAGGAAGTCATTGCGCGACGGGTGGGCATGGAGTTGGCCAACATCCATCCGCGCCCGCCCGCGGTGCGCGTGTTCGACGCGGGCATGGGAGATGGCACGGTGCTCACGCGGGTGATGCGCGAAATGCACCGGCGCTTCGCCACTGTGCCGTTCTACTTCGTCGGCAAGGAAATCAGCCTCGAGGATGTGAGGCTTTCGCTGGCCAAGATGGCCGACCGCTTCTTCGAGCACCCGGCCACCGTGCTGGTGGTGACCAACATGTATTACAGCGAAGCGCCCTGGCTCACACCCAAGGCGCTGGCCGCGGCCACGTCGCTCCTGTGGCAGGAGGTGGCGCTCACCGGCACCACCGCGCACGATTTCAGCGAGCAGATCGAGGCGCTGGAGCTCTTCCTGTCGAAGAACTGGCAGGCGCGCCACAGCCCCACCACCGGCAACCCGGTGTACGAGCGCCCGGTGGCGCTCGTTCTGTACCGCGAGGATTTCAGGTTCCTGCTGAACGACGTGATCCCCAAGCAGAGCCGCGCGCGCGCCGACTACGACCTGGTCATCGCCTCGCAGCCCTACCGCGCGCGCGTGCCGGCGAAATTCAAGGCGCAGCGCGTGATCTCCCCCCTTGTGCGCGCCCTCGGCGAGGGCGGGCGCCTGCTCGGCATCCATTCCTGCGGCAGCGACCCGGGGCTGGAGATCGTGCGCAAGGTCTGGCCGGAAGAGAACCCGTTC
>JANMUO010000267.1:0-4956 GCA_031391655.1 Betaproteobacteria bacterium | reverse complement strand
GCTTCTCCCCCAACTCAGCCCACACCGCACCGATGTTGGTGAGGGTTGCCGCTTCACCGCCGCGATCCCCCACCGCGCGTCTCAAGGGCAGCGCTTGCAGACGCGCGAGCACGCCTTTCACTGCCACCCGGCTCGCCGGGTCCAGCCCGCTCATCGGCTCGTCCAGGAGGTACAGGTCGCGCTCCAGCAGGAAGCCGCCGGCGAGCCCGAGCTTCTGCGTCATGCCCTTGGACAGCTCGCGCACGGGCCGCTCGAGTGACTCTGCCTCCAACTGCAGCTCGGCGAGCAGCGCACGCGCCCCCGGTTCGCTGTAGGCGCCGCCGCCCAGGGCGGCGGTGAGCTGCAGGAACTCGCGCCCGCGCAGGTAGTGCGGCGGCAGGAAACGCTCCGGCACGTAGGCAAGCCGCGCCCGCGCTTTCGGTTCACCGCTCGCCACGCCGAACACTTCCACGCTGCCGGCGTCCCCCGCGCAGAAGTCGAGCATGCACTTGATCAGCGTGGTCTTGCCGGCACCGTTGGCACCCACCAGGCCGAAGGCTTCCCCCGGCGCCACCTCGAGGTCGATGCCGCCCAGCGCCTCGCGACTGCCGAAGCGTTTGACCAAACCCGCGACGCGCACCGCGGCGCCAGAGAGCGCTCTGTCCACACCCTTACTATATTGGAAACGGGGTCCGGCCTGCGCGTCGAGTAAAATCGGCGTCTTTAGCGCCGTTCGCCCCCCTTGGCAGATCCCGCCATCGCCGACATCGAGGACCTCACGTTCGCCTACGACAGGCGGCCGGTGCTGCGCGGCATCACGCTGTCCATCCCCCGCGGCAAGGTGGTCGCCGTCATGGGCCAGTCGGGCTGCGGCAAGACGACCCTGTTGCGGATCCTCGCCGCGGCGCTGCTGCCCAGCAGCGGCCGCGCACGCGTGCTGGGCCAGCTGACCGGGGACCTCGATCGCAACGGCCTGTACTCACTGCGCCGGCGCATGGGCATGTTGTTCCAGTTCGGCGCGCTGTTCACCGACATGACGGTGTTCGACAACGTGGCGTTCCAGATGCGCGAGCACACCGACCTGCCCGAAGATACGATCCGCGACCTGGTGCTGATGAAGCTCGAGGCGGTGGGCCTGCGCGGGGCGGCGGACCTGATGCCCGGCGAACTCTCGGGCGGCATGGCGCGGCGCGTGGCGCTGGCGCGCGCCACGGCGCTCGATCCGGAGCTGATCCTGTACGACGAGCCCTTCACCGGCCTGGACCCGATCGCCCTCGGCGTCATCGCGCGGCTGGTGCGCCAGCTGAACGATTCGCTCGGCGCAACTTCGGTCATCGTCACGCACGACGTGGCCGAGACGCTGCCGCTGGTGGACTACGTGTACTTCATGGCCGACGGCGCCGTCGTCGCGCAAGGCACGCCTGCCGACGTGCGCCGCTCGGGGGTGGCCTTCGTCGAGCAGTTCGTGCGCGGCGAGATCGACGGGCCCGTGCCGTTCCACTACCCGGCGGCGGGCTACGCGGCCGACCTCGGCCTGGCAGGGGCGGCCTAGGCGATGCCATTGCGCGACAGACTGACGCGCCTGGGTGCCGCGGTGACTGCGGGCGTCTGGCGCCTGGGATACGCGGCCCGGTTTTTCGGCTACCTGCTGTGGCACTCCGGCACTGCCTTCCGGCGCTTTCGGCTCACGCTGCGCGAGATCTACTTCGCCGGCGTGCTGTCGCTGATCATCATCATGGTGTCGGGCCTGTTCGTCGGCATGGTGCTCGCGCTGCAGGGCTACGAGACGCTGCAGCGCTATGGCGCCTCGGAAGCGCTTGGCATCCTGGTCGCGCTGTCGCTGGTGCGCGAACTGGGGCCGGTGGTGGCGGGCCTGCTGTTCGCCAGCCGCGCCGGCAGCGCGATCACCGCCGAGATCGGCCTGATGAAGGCCACCGAGCAACTCTCCGCCATGGAGATGATGGCGGTGGACCCGATCGCGCGCGTGGTGGCGCCGCGCTTCTGGGGCGGCGTGATCTCGATGCCGCTGCTCGCCGCGCTGTTCTCCGCCACGGGCATCTTCGGCGGCTACCTTGTCGGCGTGGTCTTGATCGGCGTGGACGAGGGCGCATTCTGGTCGCAGATGCAGGCGGCGGTGGACGTGCGCAACGACATCCTGAACGGCGTCATCAAGAGCGTGGTATTCGGCGTCGCCGTCACCCTGATCGCGGTGTTCGAGGGTTATGATGCTCCGCCCACCGCCGAGGGCGTGTCGGGCGCGACCACGCGCACCGTGGTGACCTCTTCGCTCGCCATCCTGGCGCTCGATTTCGTGCTCACCGCGCTCATGTTTACCGGAGGCAACGCCAAATGAACCGCTCCACCATCGACCTCTGGGTCGGCATCTTCGTCGCCGCCGGGCTGGGCGCGCTGCTGTTCCTTGCGCTGAAGGTGGGCAACCTGGCCTCCTTCTCCACCGCGCAGACCTACCAGGTGCAGGCCAAGTTCGGCAACATCGGCGGCCTCAAAGTGCGCGCGCCGGTGAAGAGCGCGGGCGTGGTGGTCGGTCGCGTGGCCGAGATCCGCTTCGACAACGAAAGCTACGAGGCGGTGGCGACCCTGACGCTGGATGCCGGCTACAAGTTCCCGCGCGACACCGCGGCAAAGATTCTCACCTCGGGCTTGCTCGGCGAGCAGTACATCGGGCTGGAGGCGTGGCCCGACGCTACGATGCTGAAGGACGGCGACCGCCTGCGCATCACCCAGTCGGCGGTGGTGCTGGAGAACCTGATCAGCCAGTTCCTGTTCAGCAAGGCCGCCGAGGGCGGCGATTCCAAGGGTGGCAAATGATCCGGCGGCAAGATCGCCTGCGCGCCGCGGCGATGGCGCTCGCCCTGCTTGCCGCATCGGGCTGCGCCACCACCGCCAGCGACCCGCGCGACCCGCTCGAGGGCTACAACCGGGCGATGACCACGGTCAACGACGTCATGGACGATGCGTTATTCAAGCCGGTGGCGCGCGCCTACAAGGCGGTGGTGCCCGCGCCGCTGCGCACCATGGTGCGCAGTTTCTTCGCCAACCTCGAGGACCCGTTCATCGGTGCGAACAACATGCTGCAGGGCAAGTTCCTCGACGGCTGGACCGACTGGGCGCGCTTCATCTTCAACACCGTGTTCGGCGTGCTCGGCATCAACGACGTGGCCAGCGAGATGGGACTGGAGAAGCACAACGAGGATTTCGGCCAGACCTTCGGCCACTGGGGCGTGGGTGATGGCCCCTACCTGGTGCTGCCGTTCTTCGGCCCGAGCACGCTGCGCGACGCCGGCGGCCTGGTGCTCGACGTGACGGCGGACCCGGTGTCGCGGCACCGGCCGGTGGATGAGCGCAACGCCGCCACCGCGACGCGCATCGTCAGCCGCCGCGCGGACCTGCTGGACGCGAGCCGGTTGCTCGATGAGGCCGCGCTGGACCGCTACGTGTTTCTGCGCGACGCGTACCTGCAGCGCCGCCGCAGCCTGGTCTACGATGGCAGCCCGCCGCGCGAGAAGCGGCCGGTAGAGTAAAAGGGATGAGGAGCAGAACGATGAGAACATGGATTGCGTGTGCGGCGCTCGCATTCGCCGCCGCGGCGGGCGCGCAGGATGTGCCGCCGGACCAGCTGGTGAAGGGCGTGATGCTCGAGATCCAGGCCATCATCGCGCAGGACAAGGACCTGCAGGGCGGCGACCGGCGCAAGACGATTGCGCTGATCGAGCAGAAGGCCCTGCCGCACTTTAACTTCGTCGGCATGACCGCGCTGGCGGTGGGCCCGGCCTGGCAGAAGGCGACGCCGGAGCAGAAAAAGCGCCTGGCGGAAGAGTTCCGCATCCTGCTGACGCGTACCTATGCGAGTTCCTTGTCGTCGTTCGGCGACCAGAAGTTCGATTTCCGGCCGCTGCGCATGAAGCCGGCAGACACCGACGTCACGGTGCTGGTGCGCGTGCTGCAGCAGGGCGGCCAGCCGATCGCCGTCGAGTACGACATGGAGAAGACGGCGCGCGGCTGGAAGTGCTATGACGTGCGCGTGGCCGGCATCAGCCTGGTGGTCAACTACCGTACCGAGTTCGCCAACCTGGTGCGCGAGGGCGGAATCGGCGGCCTGGTCAAGGCCCTCGAGACCAAGAACAAGACCGCGGCGGATCCGGCGGCCGCGCCGGCGAAGAAATGATCCGCCGCGAGGGCGAGCGCCTGTACGTCAGCGGCCCGGTGACGCTCGCCAACGTCGCCGGCCTGCTGGAGGAGGCGAAAGCGCATGTGGCGAGCGTGCGCGCCGTGGACCTGGGCGAAGTCACCGAACTCGATTCGTCGCTGCTCGCGTTGCTCCTCTCCTGGCTGCGCGAGGCGAAGGGGCGCGGCGGCGCGCTGTCGTTCAGCCGCCTGCCGGAGGACCTGGTCACGCTGGCGCAGCTCTACGGCGTGGCGCAGCTCCTGCCGCAAGACCCGCAACGCTGATCCCCGCCATCGAAGTCCGCGAGCTCGAGAAGCGCTACGGCGCGCTGCTGGCGCTCGCCGGGGTGTCGCTCGAGGTGCGCCAGGGCGAGTTTTTCGGGCTGCTCGGCCCCAACGGCGCAGGCAAGACCACGCTGATCAGCATCATCGCGGGACTGGCGCGCGCGAACGCCGGCCGCGTGTCGGTGATGGGCGCCGACGTGGTCGCCGACTACCGGCGCGCGCGGCGCATGCTCGGGGTGGTGCCGCAGGAACTGGTGTTCGATCCCTTCTTCACGGTGCGCGAGACGCTGCGCATCCAGTCGGGTTATTTCGGCCTGCGCGAGAACGACGCCTGGATCGACGAGGTGATGCACCACCTGGACCTCACCGCCAAGGCAGACGCCAACATGCGTTCGCTCTCCGGCGGCATGAAACGGCGCGTGCTGGTGGCGCAGGCGCTGGTGCACAAGCCCCCGGTCATCGTGCTGGACGAGCCCACCGCCGGCGTGGACGTCGAACTGCGCCAGG
>JANMUO010000241.1:0-14815 GCA_031391655.1 Betaproteobacteria bacterium | reverse complement strand
ACCCCCTATTCTCTGGAAGTGCCAGCTCCTCAGGGGCTCTCCCGCCAGCCCTCTACCTTGCCGTGCTCCTGTTCTCTTTCCTCCCAGCCTACAGAGTGCTCATGGTATGGGTCTACGACCGTACCAACAGCCTTCTCGTAGTGATGCTCATGCATGCGCCTCTGGCAGCCGTTCAGCTGATCCTCATCCCTCCAGCAATCTCAGGTGTAGGCA
Source organism: Betaproteobacteria bacterium (assembly GCA_031391655.1). Classification (GTDB taxonomy): domain Bacteria; phylum Pseudomonadota; class Gammaproteobacteria; order Burkholderiales; family SG8-39; genus JAABQT01. The sequence goes on along the minus strand of JANMUO010000241.1, from coordinate 14,602 downwards.
TGGTGACATTTGACCTCGTCTTCGCCGCCGCGCTGTGGGTCGTCGTTGCCGCGGTCTGTCTGCCCATCGGTAGGCGTCCGCATGGCAACTTGCATTCCGATGGCCAAGACCGCAATCGAAGGGAGCATTCGTAGAGCCATGTCGCACGATGGTCGCGGCCTCACCCGTCGTTCCAGCGGACTGTCTTCGGCAGCCGCTGAACTCCAACGTTAGACCGCTAGCAGCAACGCTCACTCCAGTACCCGAGGCATCCTGAACCATGACTTCACCAGCTACCGATAGCCAATCTCGACCACTACCTCATCATGTGGCCGTCATCGGTGCTGCGGGTGGTCTCGGTCAAGGGATCCTCAGCGTGTGCCGAGCTGAGGGGATCGGTTTCACTGCCATCGTTCGCTCGCGGCCAGAACGCATCACCGACGTACCGGGCGGCTCCCGCGTTGCCGTTGTCCAGTCTCTCGCTGATCGGCCCGCCCTCACGGACGCGTTTTCCGGCGCAGGCGCCGTGCTCACTGCCCTAGGAGTGACGGCGACGACCCATGATCGCTCCGCCCTGCTCTCTGCGAACGTGGCTGCGGTGGAGGAGTCAATGTTAGCCGCAGGCGTTGACCGCATCATTGTGATCAACACGCTGCTCGCCTCACCACCGGGGAAGCCTGCGAGCTGGGCCATGCGCTTCTTCTCGTGGATGCCAGGCACGATGGGCCGCGGCGCTTCTGAACAAAATGCGGTCGTGGACGCCCTCGGAGGAGGTGCCTTCGCATCGCTTCGCTGGACCCTCGTGCGGGCCGCAATCAACTCTCGAGGTAAGGACGAACAACCCGTCGCTTCTGCGGACTGGGGCGGCGCCCTAAACTCTTGGTTGCCTGTCTCGTATGCAGCCATGGGTCGGTGGATGCTTGAGGAGGCCGCGGACAATAAGTTTGTCCGCGCGTCACCGCTTGTATCGCGGCGCCGTCGCTGAATGTACCGATGAATCGAACGTGGCCTCCGATCCCGGTGCAGCGGTCTAACAACCCGCTGCAGCCGACCAACTCCAGCGGGCTTCGCCCGCTTCCGTTGGCGGCTGAGCGGGAACGTTAGATTCCGATTGACGCTATACGTCATTGCCGTATAATGCGCCATGTTCAGCTTTGTCGAGTCAAAGCTGTTTACGCGCCTTGTCAGTGACTACCTAACTGATGACGAATACTCACAGCTCCAGGCGGCACTGTCTGAAGCCCCGGAACGCGGTGCAATTGTTCCGGGGTCGGGCGGAGTGCGCAAGCTGCGATGGGCGCAGCCGGGGCGCGGAAAACGGGGCGGGATCAGGGTGATCTACTACGCGAAGACTCGCGAAGGGGTGATTTGGATGCTGACGATCTGCGCGAAGAACGAAGAGGAAAACATTCCGGCTCACGTTCTGCGCAAGATAAAGGAGGAACTCGATGACTAAGTCCAAACGCAATATCGGTCTTGAAATTCTCGAAGGTATTCGCGATATCAAGCGCGGCGAACATGGGCGGGTGATCAACACCCCTTCGGTGACGTCCGTGCGCGAGCGAACCGGCCTTTCGCAATCCCGATTCGCCCAGCTCCTCGGTGTTTCCGTACGTACGCTCCAGGAATGGGAGCAAGGCCGCCGCGCCCCGTCGGGGGCTGCCCGTACCCTCCTCCTGATCGCGCAGAAGAATCCCCGTGCGCTTCTGGAAGTGGCGTAATCAGAATCTAACCTTCGCTTGCACTGGACGGCCAAGGGCCGCCGGTGAAGCGACACGTTAGGCCTCCCATGAAACCTGAGCGCACGCCGATCGCGCACCACAGCCGCACTGCGTTCCATATCGTCGTCGGCGTTGCTGCAATCACTGCCCCCGCACTCCACTCACTTTCCGATGCCATGGAGTGGTACCGGGGTGGCTTCTCAACTGGTCAGCTCTGGCTCACCTACATCGCGTTCTTGCCGATGCCATGGCTCTTGTTGGGCGTATACGCGGTACACCAACCCAGGCCCAGTCTTCTCGGTCTAATTGGCGCGCTCCTCTATGGCGTGGCTTTCACGTACTTCGCGCACACGGCGCTGTATGCGCTGGCAGAGCGCACTCCCACCTACGAGGTGCTTTGGCAGCGCCTGGGCAGTACATACACAGTTCACGGTGCCTTTATGGTCATCGGCGGTTTGTTGTTTGCTTGGTCCGCACTGCGCGCTCACTGGCTGCCAAGCTTCTCTGTTTTGCTGTTTGCGGCCGGTCTTGCGGTAAATCTGGTCCTCGCTCTGGTGCCCGCACCCGACATCCTTCAAACTGTCGGTACTGCGGTCCGCAATTTGGGCGTCGTCTCGATGGGCTATGCCATCCTTTTCTGCGATTCGCAAGCGCCGCCCTAACTCTTCCACATGGACATTTCGTGTACTTGGAAATACCTCGCCGCTTGGTTCGTCATGTTGCTCGTTTCAATAGCAAATGGTGCCGCTCGCGACCTCACCTATGGCAAACACATGAGTGAGCTTGCCGCACATCAACTGTCCACGGTTACCAGTGTTCTGTCACTCGGGGCAGTGATCTGGCTCTTTGTCCGCTTCTATTCGCCGTCTTCCGCACGCCAAGCCATTACCATCGGGCTGGCGTGGGCCGCCCTTACCTTGGCATTCGAATTTCTCTTCTTTCACTTTGTCGGCGGCCATTCGTGGTCTGAATTGCTCGCCAACTACAACATTTTCGAGGGGCGAGTCTGGGTCGTTGTTCTGCTCTGGGTCGCTGCTGCGCCGTATGTCTTCTTTCATTTCCGCCGCCTGGCCTAACCATCGCTTCGAGGGGACCGCCGGCAAGCGTTGCTTGCCGGTACCTCGTCGCCTTAGGCGCCGAGCGGCCCCTCAAGCTAGACGTTGGGCGTCTTCCAATCGAAACTCCGCATGGAAGGAGAAGCCTCATGTTCGTAGATCACTGTGGTGCGAGTTGTGCCGCGAAGAAGGTCGAGCAATTGATACCGCTCTGGGTGCTTAGGCGTTGCGAACGCCGGTTATTGGCCAGAAGCAGGACGAAATCATGAAGTCGCTCATCATGCGGGCAAAGCCATGAAGCTGGAATCCTGGCTCCGGCGCCACCCGCTGATCGGCTATTTCGCACTGGCCTATGCCATCAGCTGGGGCGGCATCCTGATCGTCCTCGGCGCCACCGACTTCGATCTTGTTGAGTTGCGGCCGCTGGACACTGGTCTCATCTTCGTGCTGATGCTGCTTGGCCCGAGCATCAGTGGGCTGGCTCTGACAGCACTACTGGATGGCCGTGACGGACTGCGGCGGCTGGGGGCGAGTTTGGTGCGCGGGCGAGTGGGCGTGCGCTGGTACGCGGTCGCCCTGCTGTCCATGCCACTGCTGCTGCTCGCGATCCTGTGGCCGCTGAGTGTCTTCGTGGAGCCAGCGTTCGCGCCCCGCTTCCAGTGGGCGCTGTTCGCGATCGGACTCGTCGCTGGCAGTTTCGAAGAAGTCGGATGGACGGGTTTTGCGACGCCGCGGCTGCTCGCTCGCCAGCGCCTGTGGACGGCCGGACTGGGACTCGGCTTGGTATGGGCGCTGTGGCACGCGCTGGTCGACTTCCGCCAAAACTTCAACACGATGGGCATTGCCTGGTTGTTGGAGTTCGCTGTCTTCTACGTCGCGGCCCTGACGGCCTACCGTTTGCTGATGACTTGGGTCTACGCGAACACTCAGAGTCTGTTGCTGGCGGTCCTGATGCACTCCAGCTACACCGGTTGGGTATTCGTCCTCTTCCCCACAACCTCGTTCGAGCAAAACCTGGTCTGGCAAGCCGCCTTTGCGGCCGGTCTTTGGCTCCTGGTTGCCGTGGTCCATCGAGGGTCAGCGCCTCACCGCCCGGCAACGGCCGCGCAAGTTCCGCGATAAACGCTGGGTTCATGGCCAAGCCAGTTCTTCAGCTCCAGTTTGCATTCCCAGCGCCGTCGGAGCTCATGCCCCGTGCGCTGAACTTCATTGAAGACGTCTACCGAATGGCGAAGGACCACGGCATTGGGTCTGTTGATGACATTGACCACTGATGCCGTTGTGACTCGTCAAGACCGGGACAAGTGACGGTGACACCTAACCCCCCAGTTAACGCGGACGCGCGCGCGAAGGCTGTGCTTTGTGAGAGTCGACGGGCGCGCGCCGGTTACTGGGAACGTTAGATCGCATGATCATTTGCCGAGGATTGGACTCGCCTCAGGTTAGAGCGCTCTATGCTCGCGGCATGATATTCGGTGCGCTCCTTGCGAGCCTGCTTTCCGGTTGCACGTTCCTGCGATCGCCGGATCTCGACCCCACGCGCCTGGAGGCCGGCCGGCTCTCCGCTCCCGACATCGCCGTTCAGCTCCCGCAATTGGAACCCTGCACCGATGCGCCGGAGCGGGCCTTCTCCCTCGACTCGTCGAAGCCGGTGACCGTGCTGGTGCACGGTTGCAATGGGTCGGCGGGACGGTTCCGATCGCTTGCACAGCTCTACGCGTTCCACGGCCAGCAGGCGGTCTGCTTCAGCTATGACGACCGTGCCAGCCTGGTGCGCAGCTCCGCGCAACTGGCCGCCGCAGTCGGGTCACTGGCGGGAAGAATGCGCAATCGCGACATCACCGTCATCGGCCACAGCATGGGCGGGCTGGTGGCGAGGAAGGCGATGGAAGGCGAGCACCGCACTGAGTGGGAGCGCGACGGGGTGAACGTGAACCTTGTGACGGTCTCGGCGCCAGTCGCGGGCATCGCGGTCGCAAACCCGTGCGGCTATCGCAGTCTGCACTGGGTGAGCCTCGGCACGGTGCCGCTCACCTGCTGGGCCGTCACCGGCGACAACTGGTACGAAATCACCGCCTCTTCCGATTTCATCCGCCGCCCCGGTCCGCTGGTCGCATCGGTGCGGCGCTACGTGAAGGTGGTCACTGATGAGCGCGACGCCTGCCGCCGTCGCGACGCGGCGGGCGCCTGCCTGGAGAGCGACTACATCTTCAGCCTCGCGGAGCAGTACCAGCCGGTCATCGATGGGTACCCGCGCCTCACCAACGTCCAAGTCGCGTCGGGACACGTGGAGATCGTGGGCTACAAGGGTGTCGCGCCGCGCCAGCTGGTCTCGATCCTGCAGCGGCAGGGCTTGCTCGCCGCCACAGCAGCGGGACGCGAGGGTGCCCTCGAGCGGCTGATGGCGGAGCTCTACTGAAGCCGAGTCACCGGAAAATATGCGTTCTAACTGCCGGTTGCAGGCGACGCGCATGAAGCCGCGCGCGCCTCAACCGGAACGTTAGACCTCGCAAGGCTACCGCTTGCTGGATGCATATGATATATATATCATAGCGGCATGCGGTTCCAGCACGACCCCGCAAAGGCCGCGGCGAACTTAAGGAGGCACGGGGTTTCATTCGCCGATGCGGAAGGCGTGCTTGAGGATCCGCTCGCGGTCACCGTCGAAGACCCGGATGCCGAAGACGAACCTCGGTTCGTCACGGTCGGACTGGGAAACGCCGGTGAACTACTTGTGGCGATTTGGACAGAGCGTGGCGACGAGTGCCGCTTGATCTCGGTGCGTCGCCCGACAAGAAAGGAGCGCAAACACTATGAGAGCTGAGTATGACTTTTCCAAAGGCAAGCGCGGCGCGGTTATCCCGCAAAAAGGCAAGACGCGCATCTCCATCTTCATCGACAACACGGTGCTCGATGGGTTTCGGGCGCGGGCCGAGAAGTCGGGTACCGGATACCAAACCATGATGAACGATGCCCTCCGGAAGTACTTGTCCGAGACCGACCAGCCGGTTACCGAACGGGCGCTGCGCCAGGTCCTGCGCCAGGAGATGCCCGAGTACCTGCGAGGTCTAACCGCCGGCTTAACAGCGACCACCCGCAAGCGGGCGGCGCGTTAGCCGGGACGTTAGATCTCACTAGGGAATCGAAGGATCGCGATGACACAACTGCTCGAGGACTTGGCGCTCATCACCGCGAAGACGCTCGAGCACTACAATGAGCGCGCCGCCGAGTTCCGGGAAGGCACACGCGACCACGATGTGAAGCAGAACATCGAGTCGCTGCTGCGGCACATTCGCGGTGCGCCGCCGTTGCGCATACTCGATTTCGGCTGCGGCCCTGGGCGTGACCTGGAGGCGTTTCGCTCTCTGGGCCACGAGCCGATCGGCCTCGAGGGTTCCCCACCGCTTGCCGCCATGGCACGCGAGCACAGCGGCTGCGAGGTCTGGGAGCAGGATTTTCTCGCACTAAAGCTTCCCGCCGGCCGCTTCGACGGCATCTTCGCCAACGCCTCGCTGTTCCACGTGCCATGCCAGGAGCTGCCACGCGTGTTGAGCGAATTGCACGCTGCGCTCAAACCAGATGGCGTGCTCTTCACCTCAAACCCCCGGGGGAATAACGAGGAGGGCTGGAATCGCGGGCGGTATGGCGCGTATCATGACCTCGAATCATGGCGCGCGTTTCTTGAACGGGCGGCGTTCGCGGAGTTGGAGTACTACTATCGTCCACCGGGATTACCGCTCGAGCAACAGCCTTGGCTTGCAAGCGTGTGGCGGAGGAACGGTGAATCCGGTGAGATCTAACAACGCATTCGGGCGGACCGTGAACCACCGTGGCTTCTGTGGCTTTTATCGCTCGGCCGCTCAACGCGAACGTTAGGCCTTATATGAGTGACCGTTGTTGTCCACCGACGGGTATTCGCGCTGCAGTCAGCCGGGCGCTGCGGCAGCACTAGATTCTGACCTTCACATCAACTTGGCGTAGAGCCATCAACCAGGATCCGGCCGCGCTTGTGAGGAGCATCAACGAGGCAGCCGAGTTCAACGGCTGGTGTCGCTTTGAAGTGCTGTCACGCCAGGAAGGGTAAGCTTCGCCCAGCGAGCAACCTCGGAGGGCCCATGATCACCGCCACCGTCCGCTACAAGCTCCCGGCGAGCATCGACCACGCGGCCTGCCGCGCGCACTTCCACAAGATCGCGCCGGGCTTTCGCCAGGCGAAGGGCCTGATCAGCAAGCATTTCATCTGGAGCGACACCGGCTGGGCCGGCGGCGTCTACCTGTGGGAGAGCATGGAAGACGCCAAGGCCTTCTACTCCGGGCCCTGGCGCCAGGGCATCGTCGAGCGCTACGGGATGCAGCCGCAGATCGAGTACTACGAGGTCTTCGCGGTCACCGACAACGCGCGCGGCACCGTCCAGCTCTTCGACGAGCATCCCGCGACCCATTGACGCCCGACCTGGAGCAGCTTGCCGGCCGCTGGCTCGCGCGCTTCGAGCAGGCGCTGCACGCGCCCGGCGAAGCCGCGCTGCGCGCCCTGTTCCGCGCCGACAGCCACTGGCGCGACGTGCTGGCCTTCACCTGGGACATCCGCACCTACAGCGGGGCCGACGCGCTCCTCCCCGAGCTCCGGCGCCTCGCCGCGCTCGCCCGCGCGGCGAACTTCCGCATCGACCCCGACCGCACCCCGCCGCGCACGGTCAAGCGCGCCGGCAGCGCGACGCTCGAGGCGATTTTCAGGTTTGAGACAGCAACCGGCCCCGGCAACGGCGTCCTGCGGCTCGATCCGGAGGGCAACAAGGCCTGGACACTGCTCACCGCGCTCGAGGCGATCAAGGGCAGCGAGGAGCACGTGGGCAAGGCGCGCCTGAAGGGCGAGTCGTACTCGCGCGATTTCCGCGGCCCGAACTGGCTGGACCAGCGCCGCTTGGCGCAACGCTATGAGGACCGCGACCCCGCCGTGCTCGTCGTGGGCGGCGGGCACGCGGGGCTGTCGATCGCCGCGCGCCTGACGCAGCTCGGCGTCGACACGCTGATCGTCGACCGCTGGCCGCGCATCGGCGACAACTGGCGCCGCCGCTACCACGCGCTGACGCTGCACAACCAGGTGCAGGTCAACCACCTGCCCTACCTGCCGTTCCCGCCGAGCTTTCCCACCTACATCCCGAAGGACAAGCTCGCCGGCTGGTTCGAGGCCTACGTCGAGGCGTTGGAGCTCAACTACTGGGCGGGCACCGAGTTCGAGGGCGGCGATTACGACGAGGACGCCGGGTGCTGGCGCGTGGCGCTGCGTCGCGCGGACGGCACGCGGCGCGAGATGCGCCCGCGCCACGTGGCCCTCGCGACCAGCGTGAGCGGCATCCCGGTGATGCCGGAGCTGCCGGGCCTGACGGACTTCCGCGGCACGGTGCTGCATTCCAGCCGGTACGACGACGGCGAGCCTTGGCGCGGCAAGCGCGCCCTGGTGATCGGCACCGGCAACAGCGGCCACGACATCGCGCAGGACCTGCACTCGGCGGGTGCCGCGGTCACGCTCGTGCAGCGCAATCCCACCCTGATCACCAACATCGAGCCCAGCGCGCAGCTCGCCTACACCCTGTACGACGAGGGCCCGCCGACCGAGGATTGCGACCTCGTCACCGTCTCAGTGCCGCTCGCGCTGCTGCGCAAGGCGCACCAGATGCACACCGCGCGCGCCAGGGAGCTCGACCGGCCGCTGCTCGAGGACCTCGAGCGCATCGGCTTCAAGCTCGCCTACGGCGAGGATGGGACCGGCTGGCAGTTCCTGTACCTGAACCGCGGCGGCGGCTACTACTTCAACGTCGGCTGCTCCGACCTGCTGGTGGAAGGAAAGATCGGGCTGGCCCAGTACTCGGACTTCGATACCTTCGTCGGCGACGGCGCGCGCCTGCGCGACGGGCGCCTCCTGCCGGCGGACCTCGTCGTGCTTGCCACCGGCTACCAAGGCCCGCAGGCGCTGGTGCGAAAGCTCTTCGGCGAGGCCATCGCCGGGCGCGTCGGCCCCGTCTGGGGTTTTGGCGAGGACCAGGAGCTGCGCAACATGTTCCGGCGCACCCCCCAGCCGGGCCTGTGGCTCATCGCCGGCAGCTTCGCGCAGTGCCGCATCTACTCGAAGTACCTCGCGCTGCAGATCCTGGCGGACGAGCTCGGCCTGCTGCCGGAGCGGCGCGTGGCGCTCGAGGCCGGCGCCGTTAGCGATCCTTGAGATCCACAGGATTCAACGGACCAGTTCGTACGTGCAGGGAGAATAGATCCGGCCTGGAGTAGTGCCCGGTGACATCGAGTGTGCGTCGCGCGTTGTCGATGGGCTCGCGGTTGATGTCGGCGTAAAGAACGCCGACCTCATTTCGCAGCGGTCCGGCCACGATCTTGCCGCCCGGCGCGATGACCGCCGAGTCCCCGGCATTGACCCATTCTTCGGCAACCGGATACAGGTCGCTCATCCCCGGTGCCGCACCGCGGATATCGGCGCTGCGGAACGCGACGCCGCTTCCCAACACCCAGCAACCGCTTTCGCGCGCAATGTGCTGGAGCGTCGCGATCCAGCGATCGCCGCTGTCGTAGGTCGGAGCGATGTACACATCCAGCCCCTGCGCATACAACGCATAGCGCACAAGCGGCATGTAGCTTTCCCAGCAGATGAGGGCACCGATCCGGCCGCATGGGCTGTCGACCGACCTGAGACCCGTCGCATCCCCCTGGCCCCACACCATGCGCTCAGGATTGGTGGGCATGAGCTTGCGATGCCGGTTGAGCACGCTGCCATCGCTGCCGAGCGTCACCACCGTGTTGTAGAGGCTGCCGCGGCTGAAAGCGCCATCGCGCTCGTTGATGCCGCAGACCACCATGACGCCGTGCTCCCGTGCCGCTTCGCGCAACGGTCCAAGGTCGTCCTGGGCGAGATCGACGGCGTTCTCGAGTAGCGCCCGGTGCAGCCGCTCGGACAGCGCCAGGTCGCCCCCCGGGCGCAAGCGCCAGATCCAGGCCGGATAGCCCGGAATGAATGCCTCGGGGAAGATGACCAGCCGCGCACCACTGGCAGCGGCCTCGGCTACGGCACTCACGGCGATGCGCAGGCATTCGGCACGGTCCAGGAACGCCGGCGCCTTTTGAACGATGGCGACGCGGGTCATGTCGCCGGTGTTCACTTGGTGCCGGCCCCGACCAGCATCTCGCATGGACCGACAAAGCCGTCCTTCGTCTCGAACTTGCCCAGCGCCGCCTGGATCTCCATCCATGTCTCGGCGCGTTCGCTCTCGCTCATCGCGACCATCATCTGGTGCAGCGCGCCGAAGGACTCCCGCTCGAAGCGCACGCACTCGGCGGCGGACGGCAACCGCACCGGCGATTCGACCCTGCGCACCTCGACGGCACGAAATCCCGCCTGCTCAAGCGCCTTGGCCAGGACCCCTTCCCCGCCGAGCGAGAACGGTCCCGGCTGCCCCGGCACAGGCGGCGGCAACTGCGCACGCCGGCGGATGATGCCCACCGGGATGGAAAAGAACGGGTTCTTGTCAGCAGTCGAATACACCACCGCGGCGAAGCGCCCGCCGGTCCTGAGCGCCCTGCGGATCCCGGCAAGGGCGCGTTGTTGGTCGGGAAAGTAGATCAGGCCGACACGTGAGATTGCGGCGTCGAAGGACGCTTCGGGCAATGTGCCGTGCCGCTCGCCGTCGAGCTCGAGCGTTTCGACCTTGGCCAATCCGGCCCGGCGCGCCGCGCTGAGCGCATAGCCCAGAATCGCGGGCGAGATATCGGTGGCGAGTACGTGGCCCTCTGCACCGGCGCGCCGCGCCGCCGAGAGGGTCTGCTCTCCGGCGCCAGCCGCCACATCGAGGACCCTCGAGCCGCGCCCGACGGCAGCCATGTCCAGCATCGCTTCGGTCGCGGGTCCCAGCCAGCTGGCCAGCAGCGGCGCCCAGCGATCCCACGCCTCCGCAGCCGTCTCCCATTGCGCGCGGGTGGCCTTTCTGAATTTTTCGGGATCGAATGCGACAGGTGCAACAGTAGCCTGAGTCATGGCGTGTTTCCTTTCGGAGGTCGACGCAACCTGCGTCATGGCGCCAACTTAGCAGCGCCGCGGAACGACTCAAGTCCAGAATCTGGAGTTGTCGGGCGCGACCGACTACACTGGCGGCATGATCGACTACGGACAGTTCTGTACAGTGGCGCGCGGCGCCGAAGTGTTGGGCGAACTCTGGACGCCGCTCGTGGTACGCGAGCTTCTGTGCGGCAGCCGCCGATTCAACGAAATCCGCCGGGGCGTGCCGCGGATGTCGGCGACCCTGCTAACGCAGCGGCTACGCAAGCTCGAGCAAATCGGCGTGATCGAGCGTCGCCGCGGCAAGTCAGGCTGGGAGTATCACCCCACGCAGGCGGGCGAGGAGCTCCGGCCGATCGTGGTCGGGCTCGGGCACTGGGGCGCGCGCTGGATCGGCAGCCGGCTCAAACCAACGCAGCTCGACGCGGGTTTCCTGATGTGGGACATCCGGCGCTTCGCGCAGCTCGACAAGTTCCCGGCGGGACGCCGCGTGGTGATCCACTTCCGGTTCACCGACGCGCTCCGCGGAGAGCGGCTGTGGTGGCTGGTGGTGGAGAACCGTACCGCGGATCTGTGCCGCGATGATCCCGGGCACGAGGTCTCGGTCGTCGTTGAATCCACGGTGCGGGCGCTGACGGAGGTCTGGACCGGCGACAGCGACCCGGAGAAGGTAATCCTCGCCGGGCAGCTGAGCGTGCTTGGTGCCGGGCGCCGCGGCCAGACCCTTTGGCGATGGCTCGGCCGCAGCATGTTCGCCCCGACTCGCATTGCCGTGCGTGCGCATGGTGCGCTCTAATGGATGCGCTTAAGGGTTCCGCAGTTGCGCTTGTTTCAGCGCTATTGGTGGCCTTCCTATTTGCCTATACCTTTCGCCTACCCATTCCCCTCGGAGGAATGCTTGGGCCATTGGGGGAATTCAGCCCCTACGCGATAAGTGTCAAGCAGGTGGCCATATCGGTACTTGCTGCCTGGTTGTTCTACGGGCTCTTCGGCGGATTCATTGTGTTAGCGCTCGTCGGTGGGATTTCCGGCTGGGCTGCTGGTCGTCGATACGGTAGTGCAAGAAACAAGAATCGTATGATCGTGTTGTACGCCGCTCTCGCAAGCGTAATTCCGGTCGCAGGGTTATCCGTATTGGACTACATCGTCGGTCCTTGGTGAGCAATGGATGAGACACAACGAGCGACACAGGACACATCGAACAGGCTGGCTCCGCGCCGCAGTTCTTGGCGCGAACGACGGCATCGTATCCACGGCGAGCCTGGTACTGGGCGTGGCGGCAGCCGGCGCGAGTACCCAGGTCATTCTTGTTTCGGGCGTAGCGGGCCTTGTCGCGGGCGCCATGTCCATGGCTGCGGGCGAGTATGTCTCGGTGAGTTCACAAGCCGATACCGAAAGCGCGGATCTCGCGCGCGAGAGCAAGGAGCTGGCCGCGAATCCAGTGCAGGAACACGCAGAACTGAGGGACATCTATCTGCAGCGCGGGCTGGACAAGTCATTGGCCTCGAGCGTCGCGACCCAACTGATGCAGCATGACGCACTTGCAGCGCATGGACGAGATGAACTTGGCATATCGGATACTTTGGCGGCAAAGCCAGTCCAGGCTGCCTTTGCCTCGGCGGGGACGTTTGCATTGGGCGCCTCGCTTCCGCTGCTGATGGTTCTCCTGCTTCCAGCCTCCGCGCTCATGTGGGGTCTCGCAGGCAGCTCGCTCGTCTTTCTGGCGCTGTTGGGCCTCCTGGCGGCGCGCGCAGGTGGAGCCCCCGTGCTCGCGTCTGCCATGCGCGTCACGTTCTGGGGCGCTCTGGCAATGGCCTTGACCGCTGCCGTTGGTGCCCTCTTTGGGGTCGCGGCCTGAAGCTGGCGGCCATGAACAGGAAAGGATGAACGGGCATGGATAAACAGCAATCGGTTTCCGTCGCGACACTGAAGGCAATCGCCAACGCGTTCAACGCCCACGACCTGGACGCGATCATGGGGTTCTTCGCCGACGATTGCTCGTTGGACATGCCTCGAGGACCGGATCCCTGGGGCAAACGCTTCACGGGCAAAGCGGCCGTGCGGGAGGGCTTGGCGGCACGCTTCACGGGCCTCCCGGACGTCCACTACAGCGACGACCGGCATTGGGTCAGCGCCAACATGGGCGTCTCCGAGTGGCTGCTAACCGGCACAACGCCCGATGGAGTCCGAATTCAAGTACGTGGATGCGATCACTGGGAGTTCCGGGACGGGAAGGTAGTCAGGAAGGACTCGTACTGGAAGATCGTTGATAGGTCCGAATGAGGCGACACTCCCGCTAGAAGCGGTGTCTGCTCTCCACCGCGGCGTCGGGCGGCTCATCACGATGGAGAAATGACATGGACAAGCAAGCAAAGAATACGATCTGCCTTTGGTACGATGGCGACGCCGAGGGCGCGGCGCGATTTTATGCCAGGACCTTTCCCGATTCATCCGTTGGCGCGGTGCTCCTTGCGCCGGGAGACTATCCGTCCGGCAAAAAAGGAGATGTGTTGACGGTCGAGTTTACGGTGATGGGAATTCCCTGCCTCGGGCTCAATGGCGGACCCGAGTTCAAGCACAACGAAGCATTCTCGTTTCAGGTCGCAACCGCTGACCAGGCCGAAACCGATCGTTACTGGAACGCAATCGTCGGCAACGGCGGCAAGGAAAGTGCGTGCGGATGGTGCAAGGACAAGTGGGGCTTGTCCTGGCAGATTACGCCGATCGCTCTGACCAAAGCCATCACCGATCCAAACCCCTCCGCCGCCAAGCGCGCGTTCGATGCGATGATGGAGATGAGAAAGATCGACATCGCTGCAATCGAGGCGGCGCGCCGGGGTTGAAGCATGATCAAGGACGTTGAGTTTCCGTCCGAAGGGGCGACGCTTCGAGGACGGCTGTACTTGCCGGAGTCGCAAACCAAGAGGCTACCGGTCGTTATTATGGCTCACGGAACGTCGGCCACGGTGACCATGGTGGCGGACAAGTATGCGGAGGCGTTTTCGCTTGCCGGCCTGGCGGTCCTGCTCTACGACCACCGGAACTTCGGCAGGAGCGACGGCGAGCCACGCCAGGAGATCAATCCCTGGATTCAGTGCCGGGGCTACCGTGACGCGCTGAACTTCGCCGAAAGACTGGACGGAGTCGATCCCCAGCGAATCGCACTGTGGGGGGACAGCTATACCGGTGGCCAGGTTCTCGTCGTCGGCGCAATCGAGCAGCGAGTCAAAGTCATCGTCGCACAGTGTCCGGTATTCGGCGCGGAGCCGCCGGCAGTCGAGCCGAGCAGGGCCAATTTCGATCTCATCAAAGAGATACTTTCGCGGGGTGATATCCGTGGATCGCCCGAGACGACAATGGGTCCCATACCTGTTGTCTCCTTCGACCAAGCCGGCACGCCGTCGCTACTCAAGCCCATCCAGGCGTTCCGCTGGTTCATCGACTACGGAGGCCGCGCCGGCACCCAGTGGATCAACAGCGCCACGCGGGTGCTGCCGGCAACTCCGGTGCCTTACCACCCGGCGCTGTGCGCGCCCTTCGTCAAGGCGCACACGCTGCTGATGGTCGCGCCGGAGGACGAGATGGTGCACGCCAATTACTCGGTCGCCAGGCAGGCCTACGAACTCATTCCCGGGCCCAAGCAGTGGTACGACATCCCCGGGGGGCATTTCGGGCTGCTCTATTGCCCAAGTGAGCTGTTCGATGAGGCAAGTCGAGTGCAAACCGAGTTTCTGAAGAAATGGCTCTGAGCTATGCCCAACCAGCCGTTGCACCCGATCCTCGGAAGCGGC
>JANMUO010000136.1:0-2811 GCA_031391655.1 Betaproteobacteria bacterium | reverse complement strand
GTAGCGTTCCTGGACCATGACGACGATGGCACGGTGGACAGCAAGGATGACGACGACGACGGCGACGGCACACCGGACGCCAAAGACACTGACGACGACGGCGACGGTATCAGCGACATGGTCGAGGCGGAAGATTCTGATCACGACGGCACGACGTGGTGATCATCCTGGGGTGCTTCGCCTTCTTCCAGTGGGAGTTCTCGCTGCCGGTGCTGGCGGCGGTGCTGGCGGTGCTGGGCTATTCGGTGAACGAGTCGGTGGTAGTGTTCGACCGCGTGCGCGAGAACTTCCGCAAGATGAGGAAGGCGAGCGTGCCGGAGGTCATCGACAGCGCCATCACCGCCGTGATCTCGCGCACCATCATCACGCACGGCTGCACGCAGATGATGGTGACCACCATGCTGCTCTTCGGCGGCCCGGCGCTGCACTACTTCGCGCTGGCGCTCACCATCGGCATCCTGTTCGGCATCTATTCGTCGGTGCTGGTCGCCAGCCCGCTGGTGATGTGGCTGGGCGTGGACCGCGCCCAGTTCGTCGTGCCGGTGAAGAACCCCGAGAAAGACCGCAACGACGGCGCCGTCGTGTAGGGCAGAAAATAGGGACAGACCCTATTTATCACGATGTGAAAAATAGGGTCTGTCCCTATTTTAGGATTTGGATGAGGTTGGAGTAATCGTCGGTCCAGGTGCGCAGGTCCGCGCGGTCCTCGGCGGGCTTGGCGCCCGCGGCCTCGATTTCCTTGCCTTGCAGCGCCGCCGGGTCGCGCGAAACCAGCACCCAGTCGCTCTGCGTGCGCGACTCTTCCTCGTCGGACTCCTCGAACACCGCCACCGCGTGCACGCCGTTCTCGCGCGCGAGGCGCGCCACCACCGGCACCAGCTCGAGGAAGCGGTTGGAGACGTGGAAGGCGATGATGCCGTCGGGCTTCACGTGCCGCAGGTAGACCGCGAGCGCCTCCTTGGTGATCAGGTGCACGGGAATGGCGTCGCTGGAGAAAGCGTCGATCGCGAGTACGTCGAACTGCTGCGGCGGCTCGTGCTCCAGCGATAGCCGCGCATCGCCCAGTTCCAGCTCGATCGTCGCTTCACTGTCGGAGAGGTAGGTGAATTCCCGCGCGGCGACTTCCATCACCCGCGGATTGATGTCGTAGAAGCGGTAGGTGTCGCCCTTGCGCCCATAGGCGGCGAGCGTCCCGGTGCCCAGGCCGATCACCCCGACGCGCATCGCACCCGGCTTGTCGCGGCGCGCAAACAGCGCCGCACCGATGCCCGAGCTGTGCTGGTAATAGCTGGTCACCAGGTGGCGGTGGTCCGGATGCAGGTACTGCTCGCCGTGCATGATCACGCCATGCAGCAGGCGCCGCATGTGGCTCGCATCCCCCGGCGTGCCGTACTCCTTCACGCGCAGCACGCCATAGAAATTGCGCGACGCGAGCCGCACATCCTGCGAGAAGCGCAGGCCGTCGTAGATCGCCGCGCCGGTCACGCCCATCAGCACCGCGAGGCTCATGTTGCGCGCCACCTGGTTCAGCGTTGCGCAGCGCAACGCGGCGAGGAAAGCCACGGCGATCATCGCCAGCCCGAGCTCGTGGTAGCCGTTGAAGGCGAGCGGCGCCACCACCGCCACCAGCAGGCCGCCCAGCGCGCCGCCCGCCGACACCGTAAGGTAGAACGCGGTGAGGTGGCGCGGCGACGGCCGCAGCCGGTAGAGCTCGCCATGGCAGAAGAGGCAGGTCATGAACAGCCCCGACAGGAACACCCCCAGCTGCACCGGCAGATCGAACTGGTAGTCGTTGTCCACCAGCAGCCAGGCCATGCCCATCAGCCATACCAGGCAAAAACTCCAGAACACCTCCGACCGGTAATAGCCACCTTCGAAAGCGAGGATGAAGGTGAGCAGGTACAGCGTCAGCGGCGCGAGCCACAGCAGCGGGATCGCCGCCACGTTCTGCGTGACGTGGTTCGTCACCGCGAGCAGCATCACTGACCCGGTCGCCGACAGCGCGAGCCAATGCAGCACTTCGCCGCGCTGGGGCGCGGGCGCATCGCTCGCCGCTTTCCCGGCTGCGGCCGCCGGCGCGCCACTCTTCCAGGCGAGCACCGCGCACAGCAGCGCGAACAGCGCGAACAGCCACGACCAGCCCGCCACCTGCTCGCCGTTGGAAAGGAAGGGCTCCACCACGAGCGGATAGCCGACCAGCGCCGCGAGCGAGGCGACGTTGGACAGCGCAAAGAGGCGGTAGGGGTTGGCCCCAGGGCGCACGCGCGAAAACCAGGCCTGCACCAGCGGGCTGGTGGCCGAGAGCAGGACGTACGGCAATCCGACCGCGACGCCGAGCAGCAGCAGGATGGCGCTGACCGGTTCTTCGTCGCCCAGCGGCTTCCAGCTCTCCGCTGGCGCGATCGGCAGCGTCGCCGCGGCCGCCGCGAGCAGAGCGATGTGCAGGATCGCCTGCTTGCGCGGCACGAGCTTCGCGTTGGAGGCATGCGCATAGGCGTAGCCGGCGAGCAGCAGGCTCTGGAAGAACAGCATGCAGGTGGTCCATACCGCCGCGCCTCCGCCGAACCAGGGCAGGATCAGGCGCGCGATCAGCGGCTGCACGAGGAACAGCAGCAGCGAGGAGAGCGTGATGACCGCGGCGTGCAGCATGCCGCGGCCTCAGGCGCGCTTGGCGAGTTCGGCGGCCAGGCCGGTGTAAGTAGCCGGGGTAAGCGCGAGGAGACGCCTTTTCGCCTTTGCCGGAATTGGCAGCGAACGGATGAAGGCGGCCAGCTGCTGGCGGTCGAGCCGCTTGCCGCGCGTGAGCGCCTT
>JANMUO010000120.1:0-9756 GCA_031391655.1 Betaproteobacteria bacterium | reverse complement strand
GATTTCCTCCCTGGAGATGATGCGGCGGAGTTCGTCGGGCAGGGCCATGGGACCCGGATGGTAATCCACCAAGGCAGTAAGCTGCGCCCGTGCTGCGCCTCGTCCTCGACACCAACGTCTGGCTCGACTGGCTGGTGTTCGGCGATCCTTCGGTTTATCCATTGCGGGAAGCCGTGGGCGCGAAGCGCGCAGCGGTATACATCGACGACGCCTGCGAGGCGGAGCTGGTGCGCGTGCTGGCCTACGACCTGGGCAAGCACTCGATCGACGCGGTGGCGCAGGAGAAGTGCCTCGCCGAATGCCGGCGCGTGGCACTGCGGATCGACTCGCCCATGCCGCCCGAGATCCGGCTGCCGCAATGCCGCGACCCTGACGACCAAAAGCTGCTCGAGGCGGCGTTTGCGGCGCGGGCAGATTATCTTGTGACGAAGGACCAGGCGCTGCTGGAACTCACGCGACGCATCGCCACCTTCCGCATCGTCACGCCGGCGGATTTGGAACGTGCAATGCCGCTTTGGCTAAAGTGAGTCCAATGCAACGCCGCTCCGTTCCTCGCCTCCTTTTCGATGCCCTCGCTTTTGCCGCGCACAAGCACCGCGCGCAGCGCCGCAAGGACATCGAGGCATCCCCCTATATCAACCACCCCATTGCGCTCGCCGATGTGCTGGCGAACGAAGGCGGGGTGGAGGATGGCGCGACGCTCTGCGCCGCGGTGCTGCACGACACGATCGAGGACACCGAGACAACCTACGAGGAACTGAGGGAGCGCTTCGGCAAGGAGATCGCCGATGTGGTGATGGAGGTCTCCGACGACAAGGACCTGGACAAGGCTGTGCGCAAGGAACGCCAGGTCGAGCACTCGCCCAATCTTTCCGGTCGCGCCAAGTTGGTGAAGCTGGCGGACAAGATCTGCAACCTGCGCGACATCGCCTCGAATCCTCCCGCGAGCTGGCTGCTGTCCAGGAAACAGGAGTACTACGACTGGGCCAAGAGGGTGATCGACGGGCTGCGCGGCGCGCATCCCGGGCTGGAGCGGCTGTTCGACAGGGAATACGCCAGAAAGCCCTGACTCGGGGGTGTGTTTTCGCGGAATCGGGCAAATATACCGAATACGGTATAAATGGCCGAACCCCGGCATATTGCCCCCGCACCGACTGGCCGGATTTCGGACCGCCGATGGCCTCTAGCCGACCACCGTCACCACGAGACTGCGCGCATGCGGCGCGTGGCGGTGCTCCCACAGGTAGATGCCCTGCCACGTCCCGAGCGCCAGTTTCCCCTCCGCCACCGGGATCTGCAGCGAGTTCGTCGTCAGCACCGAGCGCGCATGTGCCGCCATGTCGTCCGGCCCCTCGTCGTCGTGCACGTACGCCGGGTCGCCGTCCGGCGCCAACCGGCTCATGATCGTCTCCAGGTCCTCCCGCACCGCAGGCGCGGCGTTCTCGCACAGGATCAGGGAGGCGCTGGTGTGCTGCAGGAACACGTTGCACAGGCCCTGTTTTATCCCGGCGTCGCTTACCACACGCGCCACCTGCGCGGTGATATCGACGGTGCCGCGGCCCTGCGAACGGAGGTTGAGGGTTTTCTGCACCGTGGGCATCATGACCCCTGCGTGAAAACCCCATTGTCCGCTTACCGCTAGCAGGCGCTCAAGCTGTACCCCTGGGTCTGCGGCCGTTGCGCGCGCGAGTTCGCCGGCGAGCGGGTGCGCGAGCTCACCGTGCACCACAAGGACGGCAACCACGACAACAACCCGCCGGACGGCTCGAACTGGGAGCTCCTGTGCATCTACTGCCATGAGAACGAGCACGCGCGCATCGAAGACGCCAAGGCGGGCGGGGGCGGGGAAAAGTCGAAGCCTGCGGGCGCGACGCACAAGGGGCTCGCCGGCCTCGGCGACCTGCTGAAGAAGAAGGACGGGAAGTAGCGTGGCGGCGGATCGCGACGTCGCGCGCTGGCTCGAGGCCTTCGGCAAGGCGCTCGCCAAGCACGACATCGCCGGGGCGACGCTGCTCTTCGACACCGAGTGCTACTGGCGCGACCTGGTGGCCTTCACCTGGACCCTCAAGACGTTCGAGGGACGCGACCAGGTGAAGGCGATGCTCGCTGCGACACTAAATTCGACGAAACCTGTCGGTTTCGTTCCGCTGGGGCCGGCCGTCGAGGCCAACGGCGCGCTGGAGTCCTGGTTCGCCTTCGAGACCGGCGCGGGGCGCGGCACGGGGCACCTGCGCCTGAAGAAGGGCAAGTGCTGGACGATGCTCACCACGCTGCAGGAACTCAAAGGCTTCGAGGAAAAGGCCGGGCATGCGCGCGAGCGCGGCGTGGAGCACGGCGTGCATCCGGATCGCCTGTCCTGGGCCGAGCGGCGCCAGCTCGAGGGGGAGCAGTTCGGCATCGAGCGCCAGCCCTATGTGGTGATCATCGGCGCCGGGCAGGGCGGCCTCGCACTCGCCGCGCGCCTGAAGCGCCTGCAGGTACCCACCCTGGTGATCGAGAAGAACGAGCGCGCGGGGGATTCGTGGCGGAAGCGCTACCGGTCCCTAGTCTTGCATGACCCGGTCTGGTACGACCACATGCCCTACCTGCCGTTTCCCGACCACTGGCCGGTGTTCACGCCCAAGGACAAGATGGGCGACTGGCTGGAGATGTACGCGCGGGTGATGGAGCTCGACGTGTGGACGTCCACCAAGTGCATGAAGGCCTCCTACGACAAGGAGGCCGGGGAGTGGACGGTACAGGTGAACCGCGCTGGGCAGCTCGTGGAGCTGCGGCCCCGGCAGCTCGTGCTCGCCACCGGCATGTCCGGCTTTCCCCACATCCCCGAGATTCCCGGCGCGGATATCTTCGGCGGGCGCATGGTGCATTCCAGCCAGTTCGGCGGCGGCGAGGAGTGGCGCGGCAAAAACTGCGTCGTCCTCGGCGCCAACAATTCGGCGCACGACATCGCCGCCGACTTGTGGGAGCACGGGGCCTCCGAAGTGACCATGGTGCAGCGCTCCGCCACCGTGGTCGTCACCTCGGAAGCGCTCATGGAGCACGCCTGGGGGCGGCTGTACTCGGAATCGGCGGTGGAGTCCGGCATCACCACCGAGATCGCCGACCTCACCGTCGCCTCCGTGCCGTTCAAGCTGCTGCCTTCCTTCCAGAAGCCCCTCTACGACGCCATCCGCAAGCGCGACGCGGCCTTGTATGAGGGCCTGGAAAAGGCCGGGTTCCTGTACGACTTCGGCGAGGACGGCTCGGGAATCCACTCCACCTACCTGCGGCGCGGCGCGGGCTACTACATCGACGTCGGCGCATCGCAACTCATCGTCGAGGGCCACATCAAGCTGAAGAGCCCGGTGTCGATCAGCCGCATCGGCGAGCATTCGGTGCTGCTCTCGGACGGCTCGGTGCTTGCCGTGGACTTGATCGTGTTCGCCACCGGCTACGGCTCGATGAACCAGTGGGCGGCGCAGCTCATCTCGCCCGAGGTGGCGGCGAAGGTGGGCAAGTGCTGGGGCGTGGGCTCGAACACCAAGTACGACCCCGGGCCGTGGGTGGGCGAGCTGAGGAACATGTGGAAGCCGACCCAGCAGCCGGGCCTGTGGTTCCAGGGCGGCAACCTGATGCAGGCGCGGCACTACTCGCTCTACCTCGCGCTGCAGTTGAAGGCGCGCATGGAGGCGATCCCTACTCCTGTCTACTACGTCGACGCGGTGAAGTAAAAATAGGGACAGACCCTATTTTCCGGTGGGGTTGGTTCAGATACCGGTAAACACCAAGTCCAGGGCGTCGATGATCGCGCGGCGCTCAGCGGCGAGATTGACGATCGGATCTCCAAGGACCTTTCGCGGCACGCCCGCAAGCTCGGGCGTCAGCAGGTAGAGTTTGCGACCCTCGATCTCGAACACCGGGTTGAGCCGCTCTGCGGGCTTGCCTGAGAGAACCTCCGGTTTGCACAAGGGGACGACGACGCGCGTCGCAATCGGGTCGAGCAGACCGGACTGCACGTCGAGCAGATACGGAATCCGCGTGCGGCTGGAAGGATTGGGGTTGCGATAGACGTCGAACTGCGCCATCAGAAGGAGCGCAACCCGTCGCTGAACACGCCGTGCTTCTCCACATGCTCGTTGTAGGCCTCTAGCGCGGCGCGGTTCTTCCTCAACCACTCCATGCTTTCCTCCCGCCGGATCGCGTCAGCCAGGCCGGCTTCCAGTACCTGCGAAAGGTTCAGCTTGAGGTGCCTGGCGCGATCGAGCAGGCGCTCGTCGACGCTCAGGTTGGCGGCTTTCTTGCGCCGGCGCACGGCGGTCGGAGCGGGCATGGGTAAATCCTGTGTGTAACGATGCGCATAGTCTATGCGCATCAAACGCCAAGGGCAAGCCGCCGCCCAGTACAGTACCTTTCCAACATGAAGCTGAAGATGGCCGAGAACTCGCTCTTCGCCGTCCTGCTGCGCTCGCCGTGGTGGGTGAGCTTCCTGCTGGCGGGCGGCGCGTTCCTCGGCATGCGGCTCCTCATTCCCGACATGTACGCCGTGGCCGGCGCGCTGCCGTTCTTCGTCATCGCCATGGTGGCCGCGTGGCGGCAGCTGCGCGCGCCGAGCGCCTCCAGGATCGCCGCCGGACTCGAGAAGCTGCGCGCGATGTCCTGGGAGGAATTCGCCCGCGCGCTGGATACCGGTTTCCAGCGGCAGGGCTACGCCGTGAAACGCGTCTCGGGCGCAGCGGATTTCGAGCTGGAAAAGTCAGGACGGGTGTCGCTGGTCAGCGCGCGGCGCTGGAAGGCTGCGGTCACGGGCGTCGAACCCTTGCGCGAGCTTTCAGCCGCTGGCGAGAAGCGCGAAGCCGGAGAGTGCATTTACGTGCTATGCGGCGAGATGACGGCGAACGCGCGCAAGTTCGCAAAGGAGAAGGTGGTCCGCCTGGTAGAGGGCGCGGAACTCGCGGCGCTCGCCAGGGGCTAGGGGTTCAGGCCTTTTTTTCGTAGCCGCGCACGAGCGTCGCGCGGGCGCTCGCGGCCTGCATCAAGAGCGAGAAATCCGAGCCCGCGAGGATCAGCTGCACGCCCATGTTGATGTGCCGCTCCAGTAGCTCGGGTGTGTACATGCCGCCCATG
This sequence comes from Betaproteobacteria bacterium, assembly GCA_031391655.1. Lineage (GTDB taxonomy): Bacteria > Pseudomonadota > Gammaproteobacteria > Burkholderiales > SG8-39 > JAABQT01. Next base: position 4,653 of record JANMUO010000120.1, on the reverse strand, counting down.
CCCGGAAACTTGCCGTGCTTCTTGCAGGCGGCGATCACTTTCTTGTAGGCCTCCACGATCCGCGGGTCGTTGAACTGGCCCGGAATCCCCATCTCGAAGCACAGGTCGTTCGTGCCGATGAGGAGCGCGTCGATGCCCTTGGTGGCGGCGATCGCTTCGCAGTTTTCTATCCCCTTGGGCGATTCCAGCATCACCACGATGAGCGTTTCCTCGTTCACGATGCGCGCCGTCTCGCCGACCGGCATCGAGGCGAAGCCCACCTGCTGCAGGCCCCCGCCCATCGAGCGGTGGCCGATCGGGGGAAAGCGGCAGTGGTCGGCGACGCGCTTGGCTTCCAGTTCGCTGTCCACGTGGGGAACCACCACGCCTTGCGCGCCGTTGTCGAGCATCCTCGAGGCCAGCCAGTGCTCCTTGCCGGCCACGCGCACGATCGGGGTGATGCCCACGGCGAGCGAGGCGGAGGCGATGTTGGCGGCGGTGTCGGTGCCCATCGAGTTGTGCTCGCAGTCGATGAACAGCCAGTCGAAGCCGGCGGTCTTGGCGATCTGGGCGATGTCCACGGTGCGGGCCTGCCGCAGGCCGAGGCCGATGGCGAGCTTGCCGGCGCGCAGCTGGCGCAGGGCGTGGTTGGGGACGGTGCTCAAGTTGGGTCTCCTTCGCGGATGTTGTGCCCACTATAGCGCCGCAGGCGCGCGCGCAACCGATCAATCTCTTCCAGCATGTCCGCCGCCAGCGCGGCAAGCTCTGGCGCGGCGTCGTAGGTGCGCTCGATGTCGCGCATGCGGCGCACGCGCGCGAGGGTGGCGGTGGTGAAACGCCATTCCGAACCGCCGGCCTCGGTCGCCGGGATGAGGCCTTCGCGCACGCGCAGCACGAGCCATTCGCGCTCCAGCGCGCAGGCCGAGCAGAGTTCCTCCAGCGTCAAGATGTCGTCGTCGCTCATGAGCCCTCCTTGCGCGGGTCGAACGGTATTTCCCGCGCCATGGTTTCGTAGAGTTCCTTCTCCCTGGGCGTCGTCGCGGGCGGGGCGACGATGCGGATGTCGAGCAGGAGGTCGCCGGGCGGATCGGCCGGCAGGCCCTTGCCGCGCACGCGCAGTTGCCTGCCGGTCTGCGCGCCGGCGGGAATGCGCACGTCGAGCGCGCCGCCGGGCGTCTCCACGCGCACCGCCGCGCCGAGCGCAGCTTCCCAGGGGGTGACGGGCAGGGTGAGCAGCAGGTCGCGGCCGTCCGCGCGAAAGCGCGCGTGCGGCTTGTACTGCACTTCGAGCAGTAGGTCGCCTTGCTTGCCGCCACCGAGGCCGGGCCCGCCCTGGCCGGCGAGGCGGATCATCTGGCCTTCGCGGATGCCTTTCGGGATGCTGACGTTGAGGGTGTGCTCCACCAGGGTGACGCGGCCCTCGCCATCGAGCTGCGGCGCGCGCAGCGTGATCTGGCGCGTGGCGCCGGAGAATGCGTCCTCGAGGTCGAGCAGGATGCGGGCATGGTGGTCGTTGCCCTGCGCGTGCGCGGCGCCGCCGCCCCGCGGTCCGCGCCCCGTGCGGCCGAAGATCTCGGCAAAGAGGTCGCTGAACTCCCCGGCGTCGCGGCCTTCCCACCCGGGCGGCGGGCGGAAATCCTGGCCCGGCTTGTAGCCCTTGCCGAGCTGGTCGTAGGCGGCGCGCTTTTCGGGGTCGGAGAGCACCTCGTGGGCTTCGTTCACCTCCTTCATGCGCTTTTCGGCGTCCGGCTCCTTGGAGACGTCCGGATGGAACTTGCGCGCGAGCCTGCGGTAGGCCTTCTTGACCTCGTCGGCCGGCGCGTCGCGCGCCACGCCCAGCGTCTGGTAGTAGTCCTTGAATTCCAAGCGATCCCCGTAGCCCGGATTATGCGTCGCGAAACGCTACTATGCTGCTCAAACCGAGGGAGGCTGGTATGAAAGCCATGTTCATCGTGCGAGCGCAGGTGGTGGATCCTTCCGTGAAGGATGCGTTCGACAAGTGGTACCAGGACGAGCACCTGTCGGAGGCGATCAAGCCGCTGATTGCGGAGTTCGACCGCGCGTGGGGGAAGAAGGTCGTGCGAACCCGGGATGCGGTGAAGGTCGTCCAGCGCATCGGGCGAATCAGTTGAGTGTGCTGGAGAGCTTCCTGCGGTACTCGCTCACCAGCTCCGGCTCGCCGGAGAGGTTGAAGAGATTCAATATCTGCTTCCTCGCCTCGCCTTCCTTCCAGTCCTTCGCGCGGCGCACGATCTCCAGCAGTTCGTCCATCGCCTCGCGGTAGTGTTTTTGCCCCGCGTAGAGCGCGGCGAGCGCGGCGCGGCTGTCGTGGTCCGCGGGGTTGGCGGCGAGCTTCGCCTTCAGTTCGGCTTCGCCCGGACCGGTCTTGTCCGCCCGCGCGTAGGCGATGCCCTGCTTCACGGCCTCGACCCTCGCGTCCCAGTCCGGGTCGGGCTTCACCTGCTCGAGTTCCCTCTGCGCCTCGTCGAGCTTTCCTTCCGCGAAGAGCGCTTCCGCCCTGGCCAGCGCGAGCTCAGAGGCGCTGGGCAGGAACTTGTCGAAGAACGCGCGCACTTCGCCCTCCGGGATCGCGCCCGTGAACTGCGCCGCCGGGCGGCCGTCCTTGAAGGCGATCACGTTGGGGATCGAGCGCACGGCGCAGGCCTGGGAGATTTCGAGGCTCTCGTCGGAATTCACCTTCACGAACTTCACCCGTCCTTCGTAGTCGCGGGCGACTTTTTCCAGGATCGGCGTGAGCGCGCGGCAGGGAGCGCACCAGGGGGCCCAGAAGTCGACGACCACGGGGAGGTCCTTGGAGGCGTCGAGGACTTCGAGTTGGAAGGTCGCGGTGGTGACGTCCATGGGGGGAAGATGGGGGCGGGGGTGGGGGAAGTCAAGGTGGGCCGGGCGCAGCCCCTGTCGCCTCTCGCCATGTTAGGCTATGCGCTTAGACGCCTATCCGCACAGGAGCCCAGCCATGTCCGACGCCATCCGCTGGACCATCAAGGTCTCGAAGGAAACCGACTTGTCGCTGCGCACCTTTCTGGGCGCACAGGGCATGAAGAAGGGCGACCTGTCGACCTTCGTCGAGGACGCGGTGCGCTGGCGCATGTTCGACCGCCGGGCGCAGGCGCTCAAGGACCGCAACGAGGATGTTCCCGCGCGGGACCTCGAAGCGGAAATCGACCGGGCGGTACGCGCGGTGCGCAAGGCGGGCCGGCGCCGCGCGATGACCTGACGCGTGCGCGTCGTTCTCGACACCAACATCCTCATCGCCGCGCTGCTGGCACGCGGCACCCCTCCCGAGAAGCTTTACGAAGCGTGGCGCGATGGACGCTTCGAGCTCGCCTCCTGCGAGCGGCAGCTGGAGGAGATCAACCGCGTCAGCCGGCGCCCTTTCTTCAAGGAGCGGTTCGCGCCGGGCGTGGCGGGGCGCATGGTCAACGATATCCGCGCGCTTGCGCGCCTTTGCGACCCTCTGCCCCGCGTTACCCGCTCTCCCGACCCGGACGATGACTTTTTGCTCGCCACCGCGCAGGTGGCGCGCGCCGGATACCTCGTGACCGGCGACAAGAGCGGCCTGCTGTCCCTGAAGAAGCACGGCACCACCAGGATCCTTACGGCAAGGGCCTTGCTCAGGTTGCTCGAGTGAGTTCCGCGTCATGGCTTTCTCGCACTCGGTAGACGGCGTCACCTGGCGGTTTCCTGATCTTCGGACGCTGCTCGCGCGCGCTTCGCCGCACCGCTCGGGCGACGCGCTCGCCGGGGTGGCGGCGCAAAGCGCCGAGGAGCGGGTGGCTGCGCGCATGGCGCTCGCCGACCTGCCGCTCGCGGTGTTCCTCGCCAAAGCCGTCGTCCCGTACGAAGAGGACGACGTCACGCGGCTCCTCCTCGACTCGCACGACAAGGCAGCCTTTGCGCCGGTGTCCGCCCTCACCGTGGGGGAGTTCCGCGAGTGGCTGCTGTCTTCTCCGTCCGAGTCTGTCACCGCGCTCGCCCCCGGCCTCGTTCCCGAGATGGCTGCCGCGGTGTCCAAGCTCATGCGCAACCAGGACCTGGTGTCCGTGGCGCGTAAGTGCCGCGTGGTGACGCGCTTTCGCAACACCATCGGCCTGCCGGGCCGGCTCTCGGTGCGGCTGCAGCCCAACCATCCCACGGACGACCCGCGCGGCATCGCCGCTTCGATGCTCGATGGCCTCATGTACGGCTGCGGCGACGCGGTGATCGGGGTGAACCCGGCGGGCGACGGCCTCGCCGCGTTCCTGCCGCTGTGGAAGATGATGGACGAGCTGATCTCGCGTTTTTCGATTCCCACCCAGTCCTGCGTCCTCACCCACGTCACCAACCAGATCCGCGCGATCGAGCAGGGCGCGCCGGTGGACCTCGTGTTCCAGTCCATCGGCGGCACGCAGAAAACCAACGAGTCCTTCGGCGTGAGCCTTTCGCTGCTCGCCGAAGCGAACCAGGCGGCGCGCTCCCTGAAGCGCGGCTCCCTGGGGTCGAATGTCATGTACTTCGAGACCGGGCAGGGGAGCGCGCTCTCCGCGGGCGCGCACCACGGCTGCGACCAGCAGACCCTCGAAGCCCGCGCCTACGGCGTGGCGCGCGCCTACCAGCCCCTCCTCGTCAACACCGTGGTCGGCTTCATCGGGCCTGAGTACCTTTTTGATGGCA
>JANMUO010000056.1:0-16792 GCA_031391655.1 Betaproteobacteria bacterium | reverse complement strand
AAGCCAGAGCCGCCCGTGGAGCATCCAGGCTGGCGCACCTGGACGGACGATTACTCCAACCTGGTGCAGATCCTGAAGTAGGACCTAGACGACGGCGCCGTCATTCTCGTCGCCGAGGGTCTTTTTCTTGGGGGCCTGGATGAACTGGCTGCGATCGACGCCCAGCCACATGACCAGCGGGCTCGCCACCAGCACCGACGAGTAGATGCCGAAGCAGATGCCGATAGTGAGCGCGAGCGCGAAGTAGTGCAGCGCCGGGCCGCCGAACAGCAGCATGGTGGTCACCATGGCCTGCGTGCAGCCGTGGGTGATGATGGTGCGGGAGATCACGCCGGTGATGGCGCTGTCGATGACCTCGGCCACCGAGGCCTTGCGCATCTTGCGGAAGTTCTCGAGCACCCGGTCGAACACCACCACGGACTCGTTCACCGAGTAGCCGAGCACCGCCAGCACCGCCGCCAGCACCGGCAGCGAGAATTCCCACTGGAAGAACGCGAAGCACCCCAGGATGATCACCACGTCGTGCAGGTTGGCGATGATCGCGGAAACGCCGAAGCGCCACTCGAAGCGCATCCACAGGTAGAGCACGATGCCCACCGCGGTGACCAGCAGCGCGAGCGCGCCATACTCGGCGAGCTCCTCGCCCACCTGCGGCCCGACGAATTCGACGCGGCGCAGCTCCACCGGCTTGCCCTCGGCCTTGAGCAGTTCCAGCACCTTCTGCGACAGGGCGGCGTTGGTCTGGTCCTTCTCCGGGTGCATGCGGATCAGCACCTCGCGCGAGGAGCCGAAGTTCTGCACCTCTGCCTTCAGGCCTGCCTTTTCCATCGCCTGGCGGATGCGGTCCACGTCCGCGGACTCCTTGAAGCTCACCTCGATCAGCGTGCCGCCGGTGAACTCGACCGAGAAATTCAGTCCCTTGGTGGCGAGGAAGAACACCGCCAGGAGGAACGTCACCAACGAGATGATGTTGAACACCAGCGCATGGCGCATGAAGGGGATGACGCGGCGGATCTTGAAGAATTCCATGTGCTATCTCACTTCCACGCGGTGTCGCCGATGTGCAGCTTTTCCACCTTGCGGCGGTGGCCGTACAGGAGGTTGACCATGGCGCGCGACACCACGACCGAGGAGAAGATCGAGGTGAGGATGCCCAGGCAATGCACCACGGCGAAGCCGCGCACGGGCCCCGAGCCGAAGATCAGCAGCGACAGGCCCGCGATCAGCGTGGTGATGTTCGAGTCCAGGATCGTGCCCCAGGCGCGCTCGTAGCCCGCGGCGATCGCCGCCTGCGGCGTGGCACCGCCGCGCAGCTCCTCGCGGATCCTCTCGTTGATCAGCACGTTGGCGTCGATCGCCATGCCCAGCGTGAGCGCGATGGCCGCGATCCCGGGCAGGGTGAGCGTGGCCTGCAGCATCGACAACAGCGCCACCAGGAACAGCAGGTTCACGCCCAGCGCCACCGAGGAGATCAGCCCGAAGGCCACGTAGTACACCGACATGAACACTGCGATGGCGATGAAGCCCCAACGGGTGGAGTTGAATCCCTTCTCGATATTGTCGCGCCCCAGGCTCGGGCCGACGGTGCGCTCCTCGATGATCTCCATCGGCGCGGCCAGCGACCCCGCGCGCAGCAGCAGCGCCACGTCGTGGGCTTCGGTCGTGCTCATGCGCCCGGAGATCTGCACGCGCCCGCCGCCGATCTCGCTGCGGATCACGGGCGCGGTCACCACCTCGCCCTTGCCCTTCTCGATGAGCAGGATCGCCATGCGCTTGCCGACGTTCTCGCGCGTCACTTCCTTGAAGATGCGCGCCCCGGCGCCGTCCAGCGTCAGGTGCACCGCCGGCTCGTTGGTCTGGTTGTCGAAGCCGGGCTGGGCGTCGGTGAGGCGGTCGCCGGTCAGCACCACTTGTTTCTTGACGAGCAATGGAGCGCCGTTCCTCTCCACGTAGTACTCCGTGCCAAAGGGCACGTCGCCGCGCGCCGCCGCCGCCAGCACGTCCGGTGTCACGCGCTCCTCGTCGACCATGCGGATCTCCAGGGTGGCGGTGCGCCCGAGGATGTCCTTCGCCTTGGCGGTGTCCTGCACGCCGGGCAACTGCACCACGATGCGGTCGGCGCCCTGCTGCTGGATCACCGGCTCGGCTACGCCGAGCTCGTTGATGCGGTTGTGCAGCGTGGTGATGTTCTGCTTGAGCGCGAACTCCTGCGTGCGCTTGCCGGACTCGGGCTTGAGCGTGGCGACCAGCAGGAACTCGGCGCCTTCCTCGCGATCGGCCAGCGTCAGGTCGGTGGCGCCGGCGGCGACGATGTCGCGCGCCTTGTTGCGCGTGTCGGCATCGCGGAAGCGCACGCGCAGGGCCTGGCCCTCGCGCGAGACGCCGCCGTGGCGGATGTTCTTCTCGCGCAGCAGGCTGCGGATGTCCCCGGTGAGGCTTTCCAGGCGCTTGGTGAGCGCCGCCTGCATGTCCACCTGCAGGAGGAAATGCACTCCGCCGCGCAGGTCGAGGCCCAGGTACATGGGCAGCGCGTTGATCGCCGTAAGCCACGACGGAGACGACGAGAGCAGGTTCAGCGCCACGACGTAGGAGGCGTTGGCGGGGTCGGGATTGACCGCCTTCTCGAGGATGTCCCGCGCCTTGAGCTGCACGTCGGTGTCGGAGAGGCGCACCCGCACGCTGTTGGCGTCGAGCACGGCGCCGGTGTAGGGAATGGCGGCCTGCACCAGCGTGCTCTCCACGCGCTGCAGCAGCGCGGCGTCGACGCGCACGGTGGCGCGCACGCTCGAGACCTGCACCGCGGGCGATTCGCCGAAGAAATTCGGCAGCGTGTAAAGCAGCGCGACGGCCACGCACAGCGCGACCAGCGCGTACTTCCAGGTGGGATAGCGGTTCACGCCCCGGACGCTACTTCAGCGATTTCATCGTGCCCTTGGGCAGCAGCATCTGCACCGCGGCGCGCTGCACCGTGATCACGGTGCCGGGCGCGATCTCCAGGGAGAGGTAGGCGTCGGCCATCTCGCTGATGCGCCCGACCACGCCGCCGGCGGTGACGACCTCGTCGCCCTTTTGCAGGGCCTCGATCATCGCCTTTGTTTCCTTGGCGCGCTTCATCTGCGGCCGGATCATGAGGAAATACAGCAGCACGAACATCAGGACGATGGGCAGCAGGCCCATGAATCCGGCATCGCCGCCAGCGGGGGCGGCCTGTGCGTAGGCGTTGGAAATGATCACTGCAGACTCCCTTGGGAAGGGCGCGAATTATAGCAGCAGCTTGCGCTCCTCCAGCAGGCCCGCGGCCTTGGCGGCAAGGCGGCCGCCCTCGATGGCGGCGCGCAGTTCGCGCATCAGTTCCTGGTAGTAGTGCAGGTTGTGCAGGGTGTTGAGCCGCGCGCCGAGGATTTCGTTGCACTTCTGCAGGTGGTGCAGGTAGGCGAGGCTGAAATGGCGGCAGCCGTAGCAGGCGCACTGCGCATCGAGCGGCGCGGGGTCGTCGCGCCAGCGCGCGTTGCGGATCTTCACGTCGCCGCGGCGCGTGTAGAGCCAGCCGTTGCGGGCGTTGCGCGTCGGCAGCACGCAATCGAACATGTCCACGCCGGCCTGCACCGCTTCGATCAGGTCCTCGGGCGTGCCCATGCCCATCAGGTAGCGCGGCTGGTCCGCGGGCAGGCGCGGCGCGGTGTGCGCGAGGATGCGCTCGCGCTCCTCCTTGGGTTCGCCCACCGCGAGCCCGCCGATGGCGTAGCCGTCGAAGCCGATGTCGCGCAGGCCGGCGAGGGATTCCTCGCGCAGCGCCTCGTAGGTGCTGCCCTGCACGATGCCGAAGAGCGCGTTCGCCGAGCCGGCGAAGGCCTCCTTCGAGCGGCGCGCCCATCGCAGGCTCAACTGCATGGATTTCTCCGCCTGCTTCTCGGTCGCGGGGTGCGGCGTGCAGTCGTCGAACACCATGGCGACGTCGGAGTCGAGCGCCCGCTGCACGCGCATCGACTCCTCGGGCGTGAGCAGCAGCTTGTCGCCGTTGATCGGCGAGGCAAACTTCACGCCCTCCTCGGTGATCTTGCGCATCGCGCCGAGGCTGAAGACCTGGAAGCCGCCCGAGTCGGTGAGGATCGCTCGCTCCCAGCCCATGAAGCGGTGCAGCCCGCCGTGCCGGGCAATGACCTCGGTGCCGGGCCGCAGCCACAGGTGGAAGGTGTTGCCGAGCACGACCTGCGCGCCCAGCTCCACGAGTTCCGCGGGCGACATGGCCTTCACCGTGCCGTAGGTGCCCACCGGCATGAAGGCGGGCGTGTCCACTGCCCCATGGACGAGCTCGAGGCGCCCGCGCCGCGCCGCGCCGTCGCGGTGGCTGACGGCGAACTTCACGCGGCGCGCTCGATGAGCATGGCGTCGCCGTAGGAAAAGAAGCGGTAGCGCTTCTCGATGGCGTGCGCGTAGGCGCGGCGCATGGCCTCCAGGCCGGCGAAGGCGGCCACCAGCATCAGCAGGCTCGACTTGGGCAGGTGGAAGTTGGTCAGGAGGCGATCCACCAGCAGGCACTCGAACCCCGGGCGCACGAAAAGCCCGGTCTCCCCGCGCAGCTGCCCGGTGAGCGCCGCGCTCTCCAGCGCGCGCAGCGACGTCGTGCCCACCGCCAGCACGCGGCGCCCGGCGACCGCGTCCATTGTTGCGCGCGGCACGTCGTAGTACTCGCGGTGCATGCGGTGATCTTCGATTCTCTCGGCGCGCACCGGCTGGAAGGTGCCGGCGCCGACGTGCAGCGTGACGTGCGCGAGGCGGGCGCCGCGCGCCTCGACGGCCGCCAGCATGGCCGCATCGAAATGCAGCCCGGCGGTGGGCGCGGCGACCGCGCCGGGCGCGCGCGCATACACCGTCTGGTAGCGCTCGGCGTCGGCGGCGTCGGGCGCGTGCCGGATGTAGGGCGGCAGCGGGACCGCGCCGCAGCGCTCGAGCACCTCGTGCACGTCCTCGGCGAAGCGCACCTTGTAGAGGTCCGCTTCGCGCCCGAGGACCTTCACGCGCGCGCCGTCGCCGACCACCAGTTCCCCGCCCTCGCGCGGGTGGTGGCTCGAGCGGATCAGCGCCAGGGCCTCGCGCGGGCCGGTGACGCGCTCGATGAAGAGCTCGATCTTCCCGCCGCTCGCCTTGGCGCCGGCGAGGCGCGCCTTGATCACGCGCGTGTCGTTGAGCACCAGCGTGTCGCGCCGGCCGACCAGCGACGCAAAGTCGGCGAAGGCGAGGTCCTCGATGCGGCCGCTGGCCGCCTCCAGGCGCAGCAGGCGGCTGGCAGTGCGCGCGGGCGCCGGATGCTGGGCGATCAGCTCCTCGGGCAGCGCATAGTCGAACTCCGCGAGGCGCATGTCGACCCATTATAGGGTTCTATAATTCGGCTCCCCGCGCCGGAATGGCGGAATCGGTAGACGCAGCGGACTCAAAATCCGCCGATCGCAAGGTCATGAGAGTTCGAGTCTCTCTTCCGGCACCAGGCTTTGACGTTTTGATGCTTTCTTGCTTTCCCGTCAGCCGCTTAACTGGACAAACGGGGATAGCGCGGGGTAGGCTAGGCCATCGGTTTTTTCATGGGAAGTGCATGGCGAAAGCGCAGCTTCTCGTGCTGCCCGCGGCGCGCAACACGGCGATGGTCGTCGACGACCAGTCGACCGGTCGCGCCATCCTCGAGCAGGTGGTGCGCTCGCTCGACGACCGCGTGCAGGTGGAGGGCTTCGGCCGCCCGGTGGACGCGGTGGTGTGGGCCACGCGCCACATCGCCGACCTGGTGCTCGTCGACTACATGATGCCGGAGATGAACGGCATCGAGCTCGCCAAGCGCCTGCGCGCGCTGCCGGGCTACGAGCACGTGCCGATCATGATGGTCACCGCGCACGACGACCGCAAGGTGCGCTACGACGCGCTGGACGCCGGCGTCACCGATTTCCTCAACAAGCCGGTGGATGCGCGCGAGTGCATGGCGCGCTGCCGGAACCTGCTCACGCTGCGCCGCCAGCACCTCGCGCTGGAGGACCGGCGGCGCCTGCTCGAGGGCATGGTGGAAGAGGCGACGCGCGAAGTGCGCGATCGCGAGAAGGAGACGCTGATGCGCCTGGCGCGCGCGGGCGAATTCCGCGACGAGGAAACCGGCTACCACCTGGTGCGCATGGCGCGCTACTCGCGCCTGATCGCGGACACCATCGGCCTGGAACGCGAGGAGGCCGAGACCATCGAGCTTGCCGCGCCGCTGCACGACATCGGCAAAATCGGCATTCCCGACCAGATCCTGCTGAAGAAGGCCAAGCTGGACGGCATGGAGTGGGACACCATGCGCAGCCACCCGCTCATCGGCCACGAGATCCTGAAGGGCAGCGCGTCCAAGTACGTGCGCATGGGCTCGCTGATCGCCCTCGGCCACCACGAGAAGTACGACGGTTCGGGCTACCCCAACGGCCTGGTGAGCGACCACATCGCGCTGTGCGCGCGCATCGTGGCGGTGGCGGACGTCTACGATGCGCTCACTTCGGTGCGTCCGTACAAGAAAGCCTGGGCGGCCGGAGAAGCCTTCGACTTCCTGCGCCAGCAGCGCGGCCGGCACTTCGACCCCCACCTGGTGGACGCCTTCATCGGCGTGCAGTCCGAGGTCGAGCGCATCCAGAGCGAGCTGCGCGACCCGGAGGCGATGCGCGCATGATTCGCTTCCTGCCCGGCGGGAGCCTGTGGCGCTGGATGCGGGCGCGGCTCGCCGCGCGCCCCGACACCGAGCACGAGCAGGCGATCGTGCGCCTGGTGGTGGGCGCGCTGATCAACCTGTACCTGCTGCCCGGCGCGATCGCGCAGAACCTGGAGCCGACGATCTTCGTGATGCTCGGCTACCTTGCCGGGTCGACACTGATCTTCGCCCACATCCTGCTGCGGCCGGGCGAGTCGCCGACGCGCAGGACGCTCGGCGCGCTGGTCGACGTTGGCACGCTGACCTGGGTGATGGCCTTCCTCGGCGAGCAAGCCGCGCCGCTGTTCCTGGTCTACGTCTGGATCACGCTGGCCAACGGGTTTCGCTTCGGCGCCCGCTACCTGGTGCTCTCGCTCGGCATCAGCGTCGCGGGCATCCTGCTGCTGATCTGGAAAGGCCAGTTCTGGCAGGACCGGCAGGTGCTCGGCGTCGGCCTGCTGATCGGGTTTGTCGCCCTGAGCATCTACGTGCGCTCGCTGGTGACCAAGCTGTTCGACGCGGTGGCGCGCGCCGAGGCCGCCAACCAGGCCAAGCGCCGCTTCATCTCGGTGGTGAGCCACGAGATGCGCACGCCGCTCAACGCCATCATCGGCATGTCCGACCTGATGCGCGACACCACGCTGTCGCGCGAACAGGCCGACATGCTCCAGACGCTGCGCGGCTCGAGCCAGGTGATGCTGGGCCTGGTCGAAGACGTGCTCGATTTCTCCAAGATCGAGGCCGGCAAGCTGGTGCTCGAGCGCACCGACTTCGACCTGCACGCGCTGGTGAACAGCACCAGCCGCATCCTGCAGGCGCAGGCGCAGGGCAAGAGCATCGAATTCGTGGTGTCGATCATGCCGGAGGTGCCGCCGGCGCTGCGCGGGGACGCGCACCACCTGCGCCAGGTGCTCATCAACCTCGCCGGCAATGCGGTCAAGTTCACCGAGCGCGGCAGTGTCACGGTGCATGTGTCAATGCAGGAGGAGACCGATGCGGCGGTGCGCGTGAAGTTCTCCGTGCGCGATACCGGGGTGGGCATCCCGCCGGAGGCGCAGCAGCGCATCTTCGAGAGCTTCACGCAGGCCGACCAGTCCACCACGCGCCGCTTCGGCGGCACGGGCCTGGGCACCACCATCGCCAAGCAGCTGGTCGAATTGATGGGCGGCAGGATCGGCCTGGAGAGCGCGGTCGGCCTGGGCAGCACTTTCTGGTTCGAGATCGCGCTGGACAAGCAGCCCGAGCGCGCCGGCGCCGGCGAACTCGCCGGGGCGCGGGTGCTGCTGGTCGGCTTTCCGGAGGCGGGCGAGCAGCCCATTCTGCAGTCGCTGGAGGCCTGGGGCGCGCTGGCAGTGCGCGTCGCCACGCTGGAGGAGGCCGGCGACCGCATCGTGGCCGACATCGCGCTGGCCAAGCCCTACCACAGCGCGCTGCTGTATTCCGAGCGCGGCGACCCGCAGACCGCGCGGCGCTTTCGCCGCGTGGCGCCGGAGCCCCTGCCGCCGCTGGTGCTGGCGGCGCCCCGCGAAGCCGACGTGCAGCGCTTCGCCGCGCTCTCGGGCGGTTTCGGCGCAGTGCTCGAGCTGCCGTTCGAGAAGCGCCAGCTGTTCCACGTGCTTCACGCGATCACCTCGGTCGATGAGGTGCGCGACGGCGTGGTGCGGCTGCAGGACTACGCCAAGCGCGACGCGGGCGCGCGGCGCCTGTCGGTGCTGGTGGCCGACGACAACCCGACCAACCGCGAGGTGCTGGGCAGGATCCTGGAGCGCGCCGGCCACGCGGCAACGCTGGTCGCCGATGGCGACCTGGCGCTGGACGCGATGGAGGCGGGCCAGTTCGACATCGTGCTCCTCGATCGCAACATGCCCGGCCTGAGCGGCCTGGAGACCTTGCAGGCGATCCGCCTGATGACCCGCGGCCGCGAGCGCCTGCCGGTGGTGATGCTGTCGGCCGACGTGACGCTGGAAGCGAAGAAGGAATGCCTGGAGGCGGGGGCCGACAGCTTCATCCCCAAGCCGGTGGAGGCGCTGCGCCTGCTGGACGAATTGAGAAACCTGACCGCAGGCAAGGGCAAGGAGGCCGAGCGCGTTGCGCAGCCCGCGGCGGCAGCGGTGCCGCGCGCGTCGGGCGCCGAGGCCGCCAGCGCCGAGACGCTCTCGCACCTGGAGGAGCTGGGCTCCACGCCCGACTTCCTCGAGCGGCTGGTCGGCGTGTTCATCGCCGACAGCCGGTCGCTGCTCGCCAAGATGGAAGCCGCGGTCGCGGCGCGCAATTTCGGCGAGTTCCGCGCCAACCTGCACGCCATGAAGGGCTCGGCGGCGAGCATCGGCACCGAGCGGCTGACGCGCCTGTGCGCGACGCTCGGCAAGTACTCCGACGCCGAGCTGCGCCTGCAGTCCAGCGGCCTGATGCGCTCGTTGAACGAGGAATTCGAGCTCGGCCGCGCGGCGCTCGAGCGATACGTGCAGGAAAAGCGCAGCCGCTCCGCCAGCTAGCGTTTTAAATGCTGCCACGCGGCGGCGGCGTTCTATCCACTACAATCCCGGCTTCTGAATTCGGAGGACGGGATGTCGTTCTTCATTGACCTGATCGAAGACAGCGATGCAAACCGGCGCGCCCTGGAGGACGAGCCGCGTGTGCACGCCATGATGCACCACGGCCTGAAGCTGGAGGAGTACCGGGCCTTCCTGCACGATCTTTATCATATTGTCTGGCATTTCTGCCCCGTGATGGCGGCTGCGGCGGCGCGTTGCGGCGACGAGTTCCGCGACGTGCGCTATGCGCTGTACGAGCGCATCGAGGAGGAAAAAGGGCACGAGGACTGGGTGCTGGAGGACTTCCGGGCGATGGGCGGCGACGCCGCGGGCGCCATGGCCAACGCGCCGAGCGCGCCCGTGCAGGCCATGATCGCGTTCAACTACCACGGCGCCGAGCGCGTGCACCCGTGCTCGGTGCTGGGAATGCTCTACATGCTCGAGGTGGTCTCGTCCGTCTACGGGGGCAGGGTGTCGGACTCGATCGCGCGCGCGCTGGGCAGGGACGTGAACGGGGGGGGGTTCAAGTTCCTCACCTCGCATGCCACCATGGACGTCGACCACATGGCGAGCCTGAACAAGCTCATCAAGACGGTCGCCGACCCGGCGGCTCAGCGCTCGATACTCAACTCCACGCGCGTCAACTTCTACCAGTTCCGGCTGATGTTCGGCGATGGCGGGTTCGCCGCCGCCGCCTGATCAGACGGCGATCGCGAGCTGCTCTTCCGCCAGCGCGCTGGCGGCCACGTCGGTGACATCGCCCGATTCCATGCGGCGCATCTGCGCGCGCACGATCCGGCTCATCATCTTCAGGTCGCGGTCCTCGATGCGCAACGCGGCGTCCACCCAGGTCTCCGTGATGGCGTCGAGCTCCTCGCGGGTCACCGGGTGCACCAGCTGGCGCGCGGCGTGCACGGCCTGCATGCCGTTGCGGCGGCGCTCGTTCTTCATGATCCACTGGGTGACCGCGGCTTCGCCTTCGCCATCCGCGGCGAGCACGTCGACCACGCCCATCTCATGCAGCTTGGCGGCCGGCAGCACCTTGCCGGAGAGGATCAGCTCCTCGGCGGCACGCATGCCGATGCGGCGCGAGAGCAGGCTGCAGGCGCCCATGCCCGGGAACAGGTTGAACAGGATCTCCGGCAGCCCCATCTGCGCGCTTTCCTCGGCGACGATGATGTCGGAGGACAGCGCCGACTCGAAGCCGCCGCCGAGCGCGTCGCCCTGCACCAGCGAGATGGTGGTCAGCGTCGGGCAGAAGAAATTGCGGATGCGCGGATACATGTTGTCGATGCACAGCCGGGCGTAGTGCGACAGCGCCTCGCGGTCGCGCGCCTTGATCAGCAGCACGAAGAGGGCCAGGTCGCCGCCCAGGTTGAACACGCGCGGCGTGCGCGAGGCGAGCACGTAGTGGTTCGCCTTGCACATCTCGCCGCTGATGTCGACGCGGCCGCCATTGGCCGCCAGCGCCTCGTCGTGACGGCGGATATCCTTCAGCAGTCCCAGGCTGAAGCAGGCCGTGCCCTTGGGATTGAAGTAGCCCCAGACCGTGCGGGTGGCGGGTTCGAATTCCGTGAGGTACTGCGAATTGGGCTTGCCATATGGCAACCGAAGGCCGATGACGTCGCGCATGTTGCTCATGTTGAGTTCCTTCCCCGTAAAGAAGTGACCCCCTTGGCGGGAGCCGATGCCCAAGGCCCGCACGGGGAATTACCCCCGCCGCGCCTCCCTGGGACCATTTAACGCTCTTTGACATTCCATATGCAAATCAGGGAAATCCCGGGGTGACCTCCGGATTTCCCTTATGATTACCAGTTACGCGGGGCGTGCTGCCAGGGCAGGGGCGCGCAGGTGGACTTCCTGCTTCAGCAATTCCTGTTGTAAATCCACGACATCAACGGCCCTGGGGGCCACTTTGCCCCGCGCAGCCAGGGCCGCGGCCGTCCCCGCCGCCTGCCCCGTGACCCAGCATTGCGGGATTTCGCGCAGGAAGGAATGCGAGTTCGGGTCGCAGGAGATGTGCCTGCCGCAGGCGAGCAGGCCATCGAGCTCGCGCGGCACCAGGCTGCCGTAGGGGATCGAGATGTTGGGAAACTTGGGCGACAGGCTCGGCGAGACGCCGATCTCGTCCGCGAGCGCCTCGCCCGCAGGCCACTGTGCGCGCAGCACCTTCTTCACGCCCACCAGGCGCCGGCTGTGGCGCACGCCCAGCTGCGGCGCGCTGAGCAGCAGGTAGGCGCGCTCGAAGCCCGGCGCTTCGCGGCGGTAGGCCTCCAGGTGCGCGGCCATCAGCTCGTGCGAGCGCACTTCCACCGCGGTGAGGTCGGCGACATCGAGCCCCGAGTAGCCGGCCTGGCGCGGCCCCATGAACAGCGCGATGTCGTCGCGCCACGAGACGAAGGGACGGTCGAAGAAACGCAGCCGCTCGCGGCCGCGCTGCATGAACTCGCCGAACTGCTGCGGCTGCCCGGCCTTCCACTCCAGCCAGCGCGGCATGTCCACGCCACCGAACAGCCACGAGGTGTTCATGCAGTGGTGGATGTCGGACTCCTCGATGTCGGTCTCGCAGGCCGCGCCGGCGCGCGCGAACAGGTCGCCGTCGCCGGTGGCGTCCACCGTGACGCCGGCGAGGATCGCGCGGCGGCCCGCCTTGCTCTCGAACACCACGCCGCGCACGGCGCCGTCCTCGACGATCGGCTGCGCCGCCCAGCTGTGGAAGGCGAGGCGCACCTTGCGCTCGAGCACCATCTGTTGCGACAGCAGCTTCAGGCGCTCCGGATCGATGGTCGGCGCCCAGGTCACCACGCCGTGGAAGGCGCTGGTGCGCAGCGCCCAGTACGCGGCGCGCACCGGGTCGCGCGAGCCCCAGTGCTCGCGCGGCGGCCCCGCCACCGCGTCCCGGGGCAGCCGCGCGAAGACTTCCTCGGCGAAACCGCGGATCACGCTGCGGCCTTCCCAATCCGTCATGCGATCGATCCAGATGACGAGGCCGCCGGTCGACAGGCCGCCGAGGTGGTTGTAGCGCTCCAGCAGGATCACATCGGCGCCCAGCCGCGCGGCGGCCACCGCCGCTGCCGTGCCCGAGGGGCCGCCGCCCGCCACCAGCACGTCGCAGCGCGCGTGGAACGGCAGCTCGCGCGCCGCTTCGCGCCAGGTGCCCAGGTCGGCCGCGGGCCCGCGCGCGCCGTCGCCGCGGAATATTTCGGAGGTGAAGAATTTCTCGTCGGGCCGCAGCGATCCCATGCGCAAATGCTAACGCAGGTCGCGCTGCGGGAGGCTTGGCGCGGGCCGGAGGAATCGGTTATAAAGTCATCGTCGCAGCGAAGCGAAATGCGAAGGGGGGCAGCATGTACGCGATCGTCTACAAATCCGACGGCTTCCCGATCTGCCGGCAGATCGCCGGGGTGAGCCCGGACCCGGTGGTGACCTGGAACACCGAGGCGGCGGCGAAGGCCTTCATCTCGGCCAAGGGCAGCGACGCGGACTTCCAGGCGGTGGCGCTGACCGACGAGTCGATGGACAAGATGGCCGCCTCGATGGGCTGCCCGGTCGAGGCGATCACCTTCGACCCCTACCCGGGCTAGGCCCCGCGCCCGGCAACTAGCCGAGGTTGAAGTACTCGCGCCGGCTCTTCATGGCGCGCATGCGCGAGAGCAGCAGGTCGAAGTCGGCGTCGCGCTCCACGAAGTTCAGGTTCTCCGAGTTCACGATCAGCACCGGCGCCGCGGCGTAGTGGTAGAAAAAGCGCGCGTAGCCGTCCGCCAGCAGCGCCAGGTACTCCTCGCCGATGCCGCGCTCGAATTCCGCCGCGCGGCGGCGCACGCGCTCGATCAGCACCTGCGGCGCCGCCTGCAGGTAGATCACCAGGTCGGGCACCGGCGCGCGCAGGCTGAGCGCCTCGTAGATGCGCTGGTACAGCGCCAGCTCGTCGCCCGAGAGCGTGATGCGCGCGAACAGCGGATCCTTGTCGAGCAGGAAGTCGGCCACCGTGGCGCGGCCGAACATGTCCGGTTGCGCGAGCGGCTCGAGCTGGCGCGCGCGCTGGAAGAGGAAGAACAGCTGCGTCGGCAGCGCGTAGCGCGCCATGTCCTGGTAGAAGCGCGCGAGGAACGGGTTCTCGGCGGGCTGCTCGAGCAGGAGGTCGGCGCGCAGGCTCGCCGCGAGGCGCCGCGCGAGGCTGGTCTTGCCCGAGCCGATCGGGCCTTCGACCGCGATGTAGCGCAGCTTGTCCATGTCAATCCATGCGGTCCACGCGCTGGCCGGCGCAGCCCGCGAGCAGGTCGCGCGCCGCGCCATGGCCCGGCACTTCCAGGCGCGGGTCCAGGTCGAGCAGCGGCTTCAACACGAAGGCGCGCTGGTGCAGGCGCGGGTGGGGCAGCGTGAGCATCGCGGACTGGAACACCGCGTCATCGTAGAGCAGCAGGTCGAGGTCCAGCGTGCGCGGCGCGTTCGGGTAAGGACGCTCGCGGCCATGGCGGTGCTCGATGTCCTGCAGCGCGGCGAGCAGCTGCGCGGCGGAGAGCTCCGTGTCCACGCCGGCGGCGGCGTTCACGTAGTCGGGCTGCCCCGGCGCCTCGACCGGCGCGCTGCGGTACAGCGCCGAGCGGCCCTCGAGCCGCGTTTCCGGCAGCTGCGCGAGTTCCTCGAAGGCCTGCAGCACATGGGCGCGCGCATCGCCCTGGTTGGAACCGATGCCGACGTAGGCGATGCTCACGCCGGGTCGGGGCCAGGCTCCGCGCCTTGCGTGCGCCGGCGCCGCCGGCGGCGCTTCTTGCGCGGCCCGGTATCGGGCAGCAGCATGGCCTGGCGCGTCTCCGCGTCGGCGCTCTGGAAGGCGCGCCACCAGGCTTCCAGCTCCGCGCTCACCTCGCCGCTCGCCGCGCGCAGCGCGAGGAAATCGTAGGCCATGCGGAACAGCGGCGACTCGAGCGTGCGGAACGGGCGCTGGCCGCCGCGCTGCTCGAATCTGGGCTGCATCACCCACACCTCGCGCATGATCGCGGTGAGCTTGCGCGTCAGCGCCAGCTTCTCGAACTGCGCATCGAGCACGCGGTCCATCGCCGCCTCGAGCGCCGGCAGCGGTCGCTCGCCCTTGGCCTGCCGCGCTTTGGACGCCGCCAGCACTTCGTGCCACAGCAGCGCGGCGAAAAGGAAAGCCGGGGAGACCGAGCGCTCCGTCTTCACGCGCTCGTCGGTCTGGGCGAGGGCCAGGGTGACGAAGCGCTCCCCCAGCGGTTGCTCGAGGATCACGTCGAGCAGCGGCAGCACGCCCTTGGACAGGCCCTCCTCGCGCAGCTGGCGCACGCAGGCGCTGGCGTGCCCGGACATGAGGAGCTTGAGCATCTCGTCGTACAGCCTCGCCGGCGGGACGTGCTCGAGCAGCGGCGCGAGGCGCCGGATCGGCGCGCGCGTGGAGGACTCGATGGTCAAGCCCAGCTTCGCCGCCAGGCGTACCGCGCGCAACATGCGGACCGGGTCTTCGCGAAAACGCGTTTCCGGATCGCCGATCACGCGCAGCAGGCGCTTCTTCAGGTCGGCCATGCCGCCGTGGTAGTCGACGATCTCCTCGCTCGCCGGGTCGAAGTACAGCGCGTTCACGGTGAAATCGCGCCGGCGCGCGTCCTCCTCCTGGTTGCCGAACACGTTATCGCGCAGCACGCGGCCGTGCTCGTCCTTCTCGGCGGCCTGGGCGTCGGCGGCGCGGTAGGTGGAGGTCTCCACCGTGTCGCCGGCGATCATCACGTGCACCAGCCGAAAGCGCCGGCCGATGATGATGGCGCGGCGAAAGAGCGGCTTGATCTGCTCGGGGCGCGCCTCGGTGGCGATGTCGAAGTCCTTGGGCGGGATGCCGAGCAGCAGGTCGCGCACCGCGCCGCCCACCACGAAGGAGGAGTAGCCTGCCTCGCGCAGCACGTCGCACACCTTCAGCGCGCCATTGGTGAGCGCATTGCGCCGCAGGCTGTGGCGCTCGCGGGGCACGCGCTGCAGCGTGTCCGTCCGCAGTCCCAGTACGCGGCGGATGAAGCGTTTGATCATCGAGGCGGCGATTCTAGCGCAGGGAGATCACCGGCCAGCCGCGGCGAGCGGCCTCCGCGGCGAGCCGGGGGTCGGGGTCCACGGCCACGGGCCGGCGCACGCGCTCGAGCAGCGGCAGGTCGTTGTGGGAGTCGCTGTAGAAGTGGCTGTCGTCGAAGTCCTCCAGGCGCCGTCCCTGGCCCGCAAGCCACCCGTCCACGCGCCGGATCTTGCCCTCACGAAAGCACGGCGTACCCTCGACGCGGCCGGTGAAGCGGCCCGCCTTCGCTTCAAGCTCGGTGGCGATGAGGTGCGGCACGCCGAACTCGCGCGCGATCGGCGCGGTGACGAAGCTGTTGGTGGCGGTGACGATCGCGCACAGCTCGCCCGCCTCCATGTGCCGGCGCACCAGCGCGCGCGCCTGCGGCGTGATCATTGGCAGGATGCGCTCGCGCATGAACTCGGCGTGCCAGCGCGCCAGGTCCTGCGGCGCGTGCTCGGCGAGCGGCCGCAGCGCGAAGCCCAGGTACTCGTGGATGTCCAGGGTGCCGTCCTTGTACTGCTCGAAGAAGGCGGCGTTCTGCGCCTCGTACTCCCCGCGTGCCAGCACGCCGCGGTCCACCAGGAACTGGCCCCATTCGTAGTCGCTGTCGCCGGAGAGTAGCGTGTTGTCGAGGTCGAACAGGCCGAGCTTCACGGCTCGAGGCTCCGGATCAGCTCGCGCACCAGCGGCAGCGTGACGGCGCGTCGCTGCTCGAGCGAGGCGCGGTCGATCTGGTCGAGCAGCCCGGTGAGCGAATGCAGGTCGCGCCGCACGTGGGTGAGCAGGTACCAGACCACCTCGTCGGACAGCTTCAAGCCGCGGCGTGTCGCCTCGCCGTGCAGCGTAAGCGCCTTCTCCGCGTCGGAGAGCGGCTTGACCTGGTACACCAGGCCCCAGGCGAGGCGGCTCTTCAGGTCTTCGCGTAGCGCGAGCTGCGCGGGCGGGGCATTGCCCGCGGCCAGCACCGTCGCGCCGGAATCGCGCGCTGCGTTGATCGCATTGAACAGGTCGATCTGCCGGGGCTCGTCCAGGCGCTCGACGTCGTCGGCAACGGCAAGCCCGGGCCGCGCGCTCGCCGCGAGGAGGTGGCTGCGCCCGCTGCCCGGCTCGCCCCACAGGTAGAGCACCGACTCGCCAAGCTCCCCGGCGCGCAGCGCTCGCAGGTGCGCGAGCAGTTCCGCGTTCGCCCCGGGGACGAAATTCTCGAGCGTGGGCTCGGGCGGCGGCGAGATGGGCAGCGCGAGCTGGCGCGTCACTTCTGCGGTTTGGTGGCGAGCGGAGTGGGCATCTCAAGTAAAATCGCGCTTCGAACAAGAAACTCTAGCATGAGCCAACCGCTTTCCTACCGCGATGCCGGCGTCGACATCGACGCCGGCGACGCCCTCGTCGAGGCCATCAAGCCCTACGCCCGGCGCACCATGTGCCCCGAGGTGCTGGCAGGCATCGGGGGCTTCGGCGCGCTGTGCGCCATCCCGAAGAAATACCGCCAGCCGGTGCTGG
>JANMUO010000378.1:0-20959 GCA_031391655.1 Betaproteobacteria bacterium | reverse complement strand
AACATCATCCACACCATGAAACACACGGTGAATGCCACCGTGCTTGCCGTAACCACCGACCAACCCTTGTAGGTCTGCGAAACCATGACTTCAACCCCCGCTGGAGTTCGTTGCCAAATGGACTCTAGGGACGCGGAGATGCACCGCCTTGATGCAGGTCAAACTGCGCGCCGTGATGGATCGCCATACTGGCATCGCGACTACTACGGAGGCCCAATGTTCAAGCACATCCTGGTTCCCACCGACGGATCCAAGCTTTCCGCGCGCGCCGTGCGCGCCGCCTGCGCCCTGGCGCGGACCAGCGGCGCGAAGATCACCGGCGTCTACGTGATCCCGCCGTGGGTCCCGCAGATGGCGGCCGAGGGCATGGTCTATATCGACAACCTCGGCCCGCGGCGCTACAAGGAACTGATGGACCGCACGGCGAAGAAGGCGCTCGCCGCGGTGAGCGCCGCGGCCAGCGCCGCGAGCGTGTCCTGCTCGGGGGCCTCGCCGCTCGCCGACCAGCCCTGGCAAGGCATCCTCAAGACCGCGCGCGCGAAGCGCTGCGACCTGATCGTGATGGCCTCGCATGGTCGCCGCGGGCTCGCCGCGCTGCTGATCGGCAGCGAAACCGCCAAGGTGCTGACGCACTCGAAGATCCCCGTGCTGGTGGTACGCTAGCTGCGCTTCCAGGCGGCGCCAAATCCGATCGGCGCCGGCGCGAGGCTGACGATGCGCGCGTAGAGCTTGTTGAAATCCTCCCCGCGCACCCCGGCGATCGGGTCTTCGTTCTGCAGGAAGGCGGCCTCGATCCCCGCCCAGTCCTCGGCGTGCAGCGCCTGCTCCGCCAGCGGCAGCAGTTCCTGCTCCTCGCAGGTCATGTGGTTCCAGTTGAATTCCACGTAGGCATCGACTGCCACGGCGAACTCCGCTGCCCCCGCCGGCCAGGTGGCCTCGAAGCCGATCACCGCGCGCTCCAGCTCCCGCACCAGGCGCGCGCCCTCCACGTGCTCCGCCTTGAGCTTCTCGACCAGCGGCCGCGCCGCCGCCGAGCGCTCGAGCAGCCGCGCAAACAGGTAGTCGTCTTCCTTCGGATGGTGGGAGCGCTCCGGGAAGGCGTCGATGTAATAGATCATGGCGCGAAACACGGCGAAATCGGGCTTCACTGCCGGGTCCTGTGCCATGCGGGCAAGGTGGTGCAGGCTGTGCAGGACGGCGGCTATCGAGCGGTGCTCGTCGCGCAGGATGCCGATGGATTTGCGTGCAGGTGTCTTCATGGAGCGCTCCCGTTCAGAAACAGAGTTCGGCAAGCCGCCGCGCCTCGGGCAGGCCGCCGAGTAGCTCGAGAGGCGCCCGGCGTTGAAAGCAAGCTGCCGGCGCGAACGCGAATTCCACCTCAGATCACCCTCGAGTAGCTCGCGCGCCGCTCGCGCTCGCGCAGGTAGCGGTCAAAGACCATGCACACCACGCGCACCAGCAGGCGCCCCTTGGGCGTGACCACGATCCAGTCCGGCTGCAGCTCGACCAGGCCGTCCTTCTCCAGCGCGCGCAGCGCGGCGAGCTCGCCGGCGAAGTAGCGGCGGAAGTTCACCAGGTGCGCCAGCTCGATGGACTCCAGCGACACGCGGAACTGGCAGGCGAGCGCCTGGATCACCGCACGACGCACCAGGTCGTCGCTCGTCAGCTCGATGCCGCGCCACACCGGCGGCCGCCCTTCCTCCAGCACGGCGTAGTAGTCCTCCAGGCGCTTGGCGTTCTGGTAGTAGGTCGGGCCGACGCGGCCGATGGCCGAGACGCCGAAGCCGAGCAGGTCGCTGTCGGCGTAGGTGGAATAGCCCTGGAAATTGCGGTGCAGCCGTCCCTGTGCCTGCGCCACCGCGAGGTCGTCGTCCGCCCGGGCGAAATGGTCCATGCCAATGTAGAGGTAGCCCGCGCCGGCCAGCCGGCCGATGGCGAGCGTGAGCAGCTCGAGCTTGGTCTCCGGCGAGGGCAGGTCCGCGGACGTGATGCGCCGCTGCGGCTTGAACACCGTGGGCAGGTGCGCGTAGGCGTACAGCGCGATGCGCTCCGGACTCAGCGCGACCACCTTGTCGAGCGTGGCGTGGAAGCTGTCGAGCGTCTGCTTCGGCAGGCCGTAGATCAGGTCGAGGTTGATGGAGCGGAAGCCGCTCGCGCGCGCGTCTTCGATCGCCAGCCGCGTCGCTTCCTCGCTCTGGATGCGGTTGACAGCCTTTTGCACCGCGGGGTCGAAGTCCTGCACGCCGATGGAAGCGCGGTTGAAGCCGAGCTCGCCGAGCAGCGCCATGGCGCCCGGCGCGAGGCTGCGCGGGTCGATCTCCACCGACAGCTCGGCGTCGGCGGCGAAGTCGAACTGCGCGCGCAGCGCCGCCATCAGCGAGCGCATTTCCTCCGCGGAGAGAAAGTTGGGCGTGCCGCCGCCCCAGTGCAGCTGGCAGGCGCGGCGCGCCGGTGCGTCGGCGGCGCCCAGCAGGCCGCCCACCATCGCCAATTCCTTCTCTAAGTACTTGATATACTTGACCGACTTGCTGCGGTCGCGGGTAATCACCTTGTTGCAGGCGCAGTAGTAGCAAATCGTGCCGCAAAATGGCAGGTGCACGTAGACCGAGAGCGGCTGCTGGATGCCGCCGATATTCCGCTGCCCGAGCCAATGCCTGAACGCCTCTTCCCCGAACGCCTCCACAAAGCGGTCCGCCGTCGGGTAGGACGTGTAGCGCGGGCCGCTCACGTCGTACTTGCGGATGGAAACCGGGTCGATGACCAGGTCGGAGGCGGGATGGGGCATCTCGCCGCACTATGGGCGCGCCCGGGCGGCGCCCTTTGATTTCCGTCAAAAACAGTGCGTTCCGCAGTCCGGCAGCGATCGCGGGGGTCGCCGCGGCGCTCGGCGCGCTGCTGTTCGCCAACGTGTTCGCCTTCGCCAGCGGCAGCCAGTCCGTCTGGGTCATCGGCTCGGTGCTGCTCGCCGACATGCTGGCCGTCGGCGCCGGCATCGGCGTCGCGGCGCGCGAAGTCCTGCTCGCAGACAGGCGCAGCGACGAGAGCCAGGCGCGCCTGGACGCCATCGTCGACTCCGCCATGGACGCCATCGTCACTGTGGACGCAGCGCAGAAGGTGGTGCTGTTCAACCGCGCCGCCGAGCAGATTTTC
Organism: Betaproteobacteria bacterium; assembly: GCA_031391655.1. Lineage (GTDB taxonomy): Bacteria > Pseudomonadota > Gammaproteobacteria > Burkholderiales > SG8-39 > JAABQT01. Next base: position 17,809 of record JANMUO010000378.1, on the reverse strand, counting down.
GGCGTGCACCGCGAGGAGGCCCTCGGCAGCGAGCTCGTGCGCTTCCTGCCGCAGCGCTTTCGCGGCGCGCACCACGGCCACATCGAGAGGTTCGGGCACACCGGCGTCACCAGCCGGCGCATGGGCGACACCACCACGCTGTGGGCGCTGCGCGCCGACGGCACCGAGTTCCCCATCGAGGCCTCGATCTCCCACGCGGGCGAGCCCGGCCAGCACTACTACACCGTGATCCTGCGCGACGTCACGCTGCGCAAGAAGGCGCAGGATGCGCTGCTCGGGCAGCAGGAGGAGCTGCGCCGGCTCACGGCGCAGGTGCACGAGGCGCGCGAAGAGGAAAAGACCCACATCGCGCGCGAGCTGCACGACGAGCTCGGGCAGCTGTTGACCGCGCTGAAGCTCGACCTCGCCTGGCTGCGCGAGCGGCTGCCGGCCGGGGAGCCCGCGCAGCGCGCCGAGCAGATGGGCCGCGTGCTCGACCAGACGGTGGCCTCTACGCGGCGCATCTCCGCCGACCTGCGCCCCCTGATGCTCGACGACCTCGGGCTCGCCGAGGCCGCCAACTGGCTGGTGGGGGACTTCGCCGGCCGCGCCGGCGTGCGCTGCGACATCCGCATGGCAGGCGACGGGGCGCTCGACGCGGTGGCGAAGCCCGTCGCCACGACGGTGTACCGCGCGCTGCAGGAGTCGCTGACCAACATCGCGCGCCACTCGGGCGCGCGCCAGGCCTGGGTGAGCGTGGGCGCGGAGAACGGCGAGATATGGTTCGAGGTCGAGGACGACGGGTGCGGCATCGAGCCCGCCGACCTCGCGAAGGCGCATTCCCTGGGGCTGAAGGGCATGCGCGAGCGCGTCCTGTACCTCGGCGGCACGATCGAGGTGGCGCGCGCGCCGCGCGGCGGCACGCGCGTGCGCCTGCGCGTGCCGGCGCAGGGCGGGCGGCCATGATCCGGGTGCTGCTCGCCGACGACCACGCCATCGTGCGCGACGGGTTGAAGCGCATCCTCGGCGCCGCCGGCGACGTCGAGGTCGCCGCCGAGGCGAAGGACGGCGACGAGGCCCTCGCGCTGGTGAAGGCGGGCGACTACGACCTGGCGGTGCTCGACATGTCGATGCCGGGCCTCGCGGGGCTCGACCTCATCAAGCGCGTGAAGCTCGAAAAGCCGGGACTCAGGGTCCTGGTGCTGTCCATGCACGGCGAGCAGCAGTATGCGGCGCGAGCCCTCAAGGCCGGCGCCGCCGGCTACCTCAACAAGGACAGCGCCGCAGAGCAGCTGCTGGGGGCGATCCGCAAGGTCGCCGCGGGCGGCGTGCACGTGAGCGAGGCCGCCGCCGCGAGCCTGGTGCACGGCGTGCGCGCGCCGCACGAAAAGCTCACCGACCGCGAGTTCGAGGTGCTGCGGCTGATCGCCGATGGACTCAGCCTGACCGAGGTCGCGGAGAAGCTGCACCTGTCCGTGAAGACGGTGAGCACGCACAAGGCCAACCTGCAGCTCAAACTCGGCCTCGCCGGCACCGCGGACCTGGTGCGCTACGCCCTGGAGCAGAAGCTGGTGTAGGAAAAGTCCTAGGCCCGAATCAGCCGCCGCCCGATGTCCCGGGGCGCGGCCCGGCGGCAGACTGCCGCCATGGCGTCGAGCCACCCGCCGCGCGTGTACTTCGTCGAGGACTCCCCCCTCGTGCTCGAGCGCCTGGAACGCATGGCGGCGCTGGCGGGGGCGCAGTGCGTCGGGCACGCCGCCGGCGCCGACGAAGCCGTGCGCGGCATCCTCGCCGCGCACCCCGACCTGGTGTTCCTCGACCTGAACCTCGCGCAGGGCACGGGCATCGACGTGCTGCGCGCGATGTGCCTGGAAGCCCCCCTGATCGACATCTACATGCTGTCGAATTTCGCCGAACCGGCCTACCGGCAACTCGCCGAGCGCTTCGGGGCGCGCGGCTTCTTCGACAAAACCACCGAAATCGGCCGCGTGGTGGACCTGATCACCGCGCGCGCCACCGCCCCGCACTAGTGAAAGAAGAGGCCCTCATGCATGCCGTCACCGCCCTGCACCCGGTTCCCGCGCCGCGCCAGTCCGGGGTTACCTGCGCGAGCTGCAACATGCGCGAGATGTGCCTGCCCGCCGGCCTGTGCCCGGAGGACGTGGAGCGCATCGAGGGCATCGTCTACGCGCGCCGCCGCGTGAAGCGCGGCGAGACGCTGTTCAACGCGGGCGACGCGTTCGGCTCAATCTACGCCGTCCGCTCGGGCTTCTTCAAGACCAGCGTCCTCGACGGCGACGGGCGCGAGCAGGTCACGGGTTTTTGCATGGGCGGGGAGCTGCTCGGCCTGGACGGCCTGGGCGCCGGGCGCTACAACGGCACCGCCGTGGCGCTCGAGGACAGCGAAGCCTGCGTGCTGCCCTTCGCGCTGGTGGAGGAGCTCTCGCACGACATCCGTCCGCTGCAGCGCCAACTGCACGCGGTGCTCTCGCGCGAGATCGTGCGCGACCACGGCGTGATGATGCTGCTCGGCTCGATGCGCGCCGAGGAGCGCCTCGCCACGTTCCTGCTCAATCTCTCGCGCCGCTTCGTGCGCCGCGGCTACTCCTCGTCCGAGTTTCACCTGCGCATGACGCGCGAGGAGATCGGCAGCTACCTCGGCCTGAAGCTGGAGACGGTGAGCCGTCTGTTCTCGGCGTTCCAGAAGGATGGCCTGATCGACGTGCAGCAAAAGCACGTGCGCATCCGCGACATCGGGGGCCTCGAGCGCCTGCTCGCCGCGGGCGCTAGCGGCGGCTGATCGTCTTCAGTTCCGCGGGCCGCTCCAAGACGCGCAGCGTCAGCAGCGCAACGCCCTGCGGCGCGAGCATGTACTGCAGCTGCTTTTCCAGCGCCGCAAACGGCACGCGCGCGCTGCCGCGCACCACGCCGCGCACCGACTCCGCCACGCGCGTCACCTCGGCGTGGTCGTAGACCGACGCAATCTTGTCCTCGACGCAATGGCCGCACGCCCATGCCGGCGGCGCGAGCGCCAGGCCCAGCGCAAAGGCGACTTTCTTCATCCTGTCCTCCTGGGCCAATTGCAGATCAAGCCCTGCCTAAGGTCTGTGCGGTAAACAACAAAGCGGCCGGAGGCCTTAACGCGCGCGCTTCACCAGCTTCAACAGCTCGATCCAGGCGACCCCGGCGAGGCCCGCCGCCACGGCGGTCCCGAGCTCCCCGGCGCTGAGCGGCGCGAACTTGGTCCGGCCGCTGTTCAGGGCCCACCAGTAGGCGGCAAACACGGCGGCCAGCATCGTCGCCGAGCAGCAGGTAGATGCCTGTGGCGGCGAGCAGCAGCAGGAACATCGGCTCGCGCAGCACGCCGAACACGATGGCGGCGAGGCGCGCCGCCGCTTCGGCCGCGCTCAGGCCTTCAGACATCCGGCATTCATGGCAACGGCGCGCATGTTCGCATGCGGTGGACAGTGGCCCGATGCCTGACTTGCGTCAAGCATCGCGGCCGAGTTGCGCAGCGGCACGCCCCGGGCTCTAGCGGGCCTGCGCCGGCTCCCATTGATCCACGTCAACCGGCACACCGGGCTGCGCCGCTACGCTAGCATGCGCGAATGGCCCCGATCCCCGTCAAGGCACGCTGGTTCCTCGCCGGCGGCGCCCTGATCGCGCTGGTCGCTGCCCTCGCCGGCTGGCGCCTGATGCGCGCCGAGCCCGTCGCGACGCACCCTGTCGCCGCCGGCGAGGTGCAGATGCGCGTGACGGGTCCGGGCACGGTGCAGGCGCGGGTGCTTGCCAGCGTCAGCGCGCGCATCTCTGCGCAGATCGTGTCGCTGCACGCCGACCATGGCGACCGCGTAAAGCGCGGGCAATTGCTGGCGGTGCTCGACGACCGCGATCTCGGCGCCAAGCGCGCGGGCGCGAGCGCCGCACGCGACACCGTCCAGCGCAACATCGCCGCGGCCGAGGCGAGCCTGGCCAAGGCGCGCGCGGACCTGGAGCTCGCACGCAGCCGCCAGCGGCGCGACGCCGAACTGCAGGCGGGCGGCTTCCTCTCCCCCTCGGCCAGCGAGGCATCGGCCCTTGCGCTGAAATCGGCGCAGGCGGCCATGGACAATGCCGCCGCTCTGCTCGCCGCGCGCCGCGCCGAAGCGCGCACCGTGGACGAGGAGGCGCGCTACGCCGAAACGGTCTGGTCGCACACGCGCATCGATTCGCCGATCGACGCGATCGTCATCCAGCGCGCCGCCGAGGTCGGCAACATGGCGGCGCCGGGCACGCCCCTGTTCAAGCTCGTGGACCCGGACACGCTGTGGGTGGCGGCGCGCATCGACGAGTCGCTGGTGGGCCGGTTGGCGGAGGGCCAGTCGGCCCGCATCCGGTTGCGCAGCGGCGGCGAATACGAGGGCCGGCTGGTACGCATCTCGCGCCAGTCCGACGCCGCGACGCGCGAGCTGGAGGTGAACGTCGCGTTCGATGTGCCGCCAGCGCGATTTGCCATCGACCAGGAAGCCGAAGTCAGCATCCTCGCCGGCGTGGAGCAGGGCCTGGTGATTCCCGTCGCCGCACTGCGGCGCGCCGGCGCCGGCCAGGCGGTGATGGTGCTGCGGGACGGCCACCAGGTGCTCCAGCCGGTGCAGGTCGGGGCGAGCGACGGCAAGCTCGCCGTGGTGAGCGCGGGACTGGTGCCCGAAGACCGGCTGGTGGCATGGATCTCGCGCTGAAGGACGTGCGCCGGCATGCCGGCAAATTCGTCGCCACCATCGTCGGCGTGGGGCTGCTGCTCGCCATCGTGCTGGTGATGAACGGCATCTACCAGGGCAACATCCACGACGGCGTGTGGCTGATCGAGAACACCGCCACCGACCTGTGGGTAGTGGAGCGCGGCCGCGGTGGCCCGTTCAACGAGTCCTCGCGCCTGCCCGGCGATGCGCACGAGAGCGTGACCGCGACTCCGGGCGTGGCACGTGCCAGCCCTTTCATTTCCTACGCCGCGCAGCGCGAGATCGGCGGCTCGAGCCAGCAGTTCACCGTCATCGGCTACGACGTGTTCGGCGGCCTGGGCGGGCCCGGCCGCCTGGTTGCCGGCCGCGCCATCCAGGCGGCGCACTGGGAGATGGTCGCCGACGCACGCCTCGGCCTCGCGCTGGGCGAGCGGCTGCGGCTGGGCGCGCGCGAGTACGCGGTGGTGGGCCTCACGCGCAACGCCGTGGACCCGGCGGGCAATCCGGTGGTGTACCTGTCCTTGCCCGACGCGCAGGAGGTGCTCTACGAGCAGGACAACTTCGCGCTGGTGGCGGCGCGCGCCGCCAGCGCCCGGCGCCTGGAGCGCGCGGGCTTCGGCGCGGCGGAGAGCGCGCGCCTCGCGCCCCTGCTCGCCGGCGCCACCGACACCGTGAACGCCGTGCTGGTGCGGCTCGCCCCCGGCGCGGACCTCGAGGCGACGCGGCGCCACATCGAGCGCTGGCTGCATTTCACCGCCTACACCGCGGCCGAGGAGCGCGCTCTGATGCTGGAGGGCCGGCTGCAGAAGATGTCCGCGGTGCTCGGCCTGTTCCGCGGCCTGCTGGTGCTGGTGTCCATCGTCATCATGGCGCTGATCCTGTACGTGCTCACCATCGAGAAGATCAGGCCGATCGCCACGTTGAAGCTCATCGGCGCGCCCAACCGCGTCATCGTGCGCATGATCATGGAGCAGTCGCTGCTGCTCACCGTGTCGAGCTTCGCGTTCGCCTTCCTGCTGCTGACCCTGGTGCGCGAGCGTTTCCCGCGCACGCTGGTGGTGCTGCCCGAGGAGACCGCCATCACTTTCGCGGTGATGCTGGCCGGCGGCGTGCTCGCCAGCCTGATGGCGGTATGGCACGCCCTGCGCACCCCGCCCTCGCTCGCCCTCGGCGGCTGACATGCCGGTACTCGAGGTGGAGAAGCTGAGCAAGACCTTCGGCGAGGGCGAACACGCGGTGCACGCATTGCGCGAAGCAAGCTTCTCGGTGGAAGCGGGCGAACTGGTGGCGCTGCTGGGACCCAGCGGCTCGGGCAAGAGCACGCTGTTGCTGTGCATCAGCCTGATCCAGGACCCCACCAGCGGCCGCATCGCCGTCTCCGGGCGCGACGTGTGGCGCGACGGGCCGCTCGGCCTGGACGAGCGCCGCTTCCGGCGCGAGAACATCGGCTTCATCTTCCAGGGGCACAACCTGATCCCGTTCCTGACGGCGGCCGAGAACATCGCGCTGGCCCGCGAGCTCAACGGCGCGGGCCGCGCGGCGGCCGCCGCGCGCGCGCAGGAGTTGCTGGAATTCCTGGAAGTCGGCAACCGCGCGGGCGCCTATCCCGGCAGCCTGTCGGGCGGCGAGCAGCAGCGCGTGGCGATCGGCCGCGCGCTGGCCAACGACCCGCCGATCATCTTCGCCGACGAGCCCACGGCTTCGCTCGATACCGGGCGCGGTATGAAAGTGATGGCGATGCTGCGGCGTATCGCGCGCGAGAAGAAGTCCGCGGTGATCGCGGTGACCCACGACCACCGCATGGTCGAGGGCTTCGATACCGCTTACGAGATGAACGACGGGCTGCTGGCGCGCCGCATGATCGCGTAGCCTAGGCGATCTCTGCCGGACCGGGTTTGACGATTCGTCCGCCGCGCACCGCGACGATCTCGCCGTCGCCGAGCGCCCGCCAGGGCTCGCCGGGTGTCAGCGGCACGCTCGCGGCGAGCACCACCTCCTGCGCGCCCGCCGAGGCGATCTGCAGCCCTTCGGCCGCAAACGCGCCGGTCTCGCCGGCGCAAGTCCTGCACAACACGTGCAGCCCGGGCGCACGCATGCCGTCGGCATGCGTGCGCTTGTGGCCGTGGACGAAAAGCGCGTCGCCGTCGGAATACAGAAAGTTGGCCGGGCCGAGCGCGCGCAGGCTGGCCGCGAATTCCGCGACGAGCGCAAGGCGCGCCGCGAGCGGCGGCACCGCGCCCTGCCCGATCCAAAGCCGCGCGAGCACACCCAGCACCGCGCAGAACGCGTACTCCGAATCGGTGTCGCCCACCGGCCGGTACGCGCCGAGCGCGTGCGCGCGGCGCAAACGCTCGCCGTCGAGGTGGCCGTTGTGCGCGAAGACGTGCATGCGCCCGCCGAGCTCGCGCGTGAAGGGCTGGCTGTTCGCCAGCGTGAGCCCGCCCTGCGTCGCCTTGCGGATGTGGCTCATGACCAGGGTGCTGCGAATCGGATGATCCTGGATGAAGCCGAGGCAGGCGCTGTCGCGCGCGGCGGAAGGCTCCTTCACCAGGCGTACGTCCGCGCCTTCGTACCAGGCGATGCCCCAGCCGTCCTTGTGCGGGCCGGCGAGGCCGCCGTGCCGGGAGAATTCCTCCAGCGAAAAGCGCACGTTCGCCGGTTGACGGGCCGACATGGCGAATAGTTCGCACATCGCGAGCGCCTCCGACTTACCGTAGGGTGGGCCGTTGGCCCACTGTACGGACGGTGACGTAATACAGCACCGGGATCATGACCAGCGTCAGCACGGTCGAGACGAGTATCCCGAAGATGAGCGCGATGGCCAGGCCGTTGAAGATGGGGTCGTCGAGGATGAACGCCGCCCCCAGCATTGCCGCGAGACCTGTCAATGCGATGGGTTTTGCCCGCGCCGCCGCCGACTGGACCACCGCCTCCTCCAGCGGCAGGCCTTCCGCCACCTTCAGGTTGACGAAGTCCACCAGCAGGATCGAGTTCCTCACGATGATGCCGGCGAGCGCGATCATGCCGATCATCGAGGTGGCGGTGAAGTTCGCCCCGAGCAGCGCGTGCCCCGGCATCACGCCGATCACCGTGAGCGGGATCGGCGCCATGATGACGAGCGGCGTGAGGTACGAGCGGAACTGCGCCACCACCAGGAGGTAGATGAGGATGAGCCCCACGCCGTAGGCGAGGCCCATGTCGCGGAAAGTCTCGTAGGTCACCTGCCACTCGCCGTCCCACTTCACCGCGTATTGGCGGTATGGGTCGGAGGGCTGGCGGATGAAGTACTCGCCGAGCACGCCGCCGTCATCGAGCGCCGCACCGGCGACCTTGCCGCGCGCGGCGAACATCCCGTACAGCGGGCTGTCCACTTTCCCCGCCTGGTCGGCGACGACGTAGACCACGGGCAGCAGGTCCTTGTGGAAAATCGGCCGGTCGCGCTCGTCCTCGACCGGCGTGACCAGCTCCGAGAGCGGCACCAGCGCGCCCGCCGGCGTGCGCACGGCGAGCTTGAGCAACTCCGCGAGCGCGCCCCGGCGCTCGGGCGGCAACGCCACGGTCACCGGCACCTCGTACTTGGACTGGCCGTCGTGCAGCACCGTGACGTCGGCGCCCGCGAGGCCCATGCGGATCGCCTCCGCGATGTCGCGCCGCGCCACGCCGGCGAGGGAGGCCTTGCCCTGGTCGACCACCAGCCGGATGCGGGGCGCCGCGTCCTCCACCGAATCGTCGATGCCGACGATGCCGGGGGTGGCGGCGAGCGCCTCGCGCACGCGCTTGGCGGTGCGAATGCGCCCCGCCTCGTCCGGGCCGTACACCTCGGCGACGATCGGCGAGAGCACCGGCGGGCCCGGCGGCACCTCGACCACCTTCACCCGGGCGTTCCACTTGCGTCCGATCTCCTCCAGCCTTGGCCGCACGCCCTGCGCGATGTCGTGGCTCTTCCTGTCGCGCACATCCTTGGGCGCGAGGTTGACCTGCAGGTCGCCCTGCTCGGCAAGCGCGCGCAGGTAGTACTGGCGCACCAGGCCGTTGAAGTTGATCGGCGCGGCGAGGCCGGCGTAGGCCTGGTAGTCCGTGACTTCGGGGACAGTAGCGAGGTGCGCGCCGAGCTCGCGCAGCGCCGCGGCGGTGACTTCCAGCGGCGTGCCGGCGGGCATGTCCACCACCACCTGGAATTCCGACTTGTTGTCGAAGGGCAGCATCTTCAGCACCACCAGCTGCACGCCAACGAGCGACACGGACGCGAGGATGAGCACGAGCACGGCAACCAGGAGCCGGCGCCGGCTGCGCGCCGAGGCGATGAAGGGCCCCAGCACGCGGCGGAACAGGCGTTCGAGTTTGCCGGAGTCCTTCGCCTGATGCTGGTGCTTGAAGAACTTCAGGGCCAGCCAGGGCGTCACGGTGAAGGCGATGGCGAGCGAGATCAGCATGCCCATGCTGGCGTTGATCGGGATCGGGCTCATGTACGGCCCCATCAGGCCGCTGACGAAGGCCATCGGCAGCAGCGCCGCGATCACTGTGAAGGTGGCGAGGATGGTGGGGCCGCCCACCTCGTCCACCGCGAGCGGGATCACCTCGCCCAAGGGCTTCGCCTCCAGCCCCATGCGGCGGTGGATGTTCTCCACCACCACAATCGCGTCGTCCACCAGGATCCCGATGGAGAAGATGAGCGCGAAGAGGGACACGCGGTTCAGCGTGAAGCCCCAGGCCCAGGAGGCGAACAGCGTCGAGGCGAGCGTCAGCAGCACCGCGATGCCGACGATCAGCGCCTCGCGCCAGCCCAGCGTGGCGAACACGAGCACGATCACGGAGAGCGTGGCGAAAAACAGCTTCTTGATCAGCTGCTGCGCCTTGTCGTTGGCGGTGGCGCCGTAGTTGCGCGTGACGCTCACCTGCACGTCGTCGGGGATCACCGTGCCGCGCAGTTCGTTGGCGCGCGCCACCACGCGCTCGGCGACCTCCACCGCGTTCTCGCCGGGCTTCTTGGTGACCTGCAGCGTGACCGCCGGGTGCTCGCCTTTCACGGACCCGGTCCACACGTAGCGCGCCGGGTGCGCCGGGCCGTCGCGCACCTCGGCCACGTCGGCGAGGTAGACCGGCCGGCTGTCGTGCGTCCCCACGATGAGGCCTGCGACGTCCGCCGCCGACGCGAGGTAGTTGTTGGTCTCGACCACCACCTCGCGGTTCTCGCGCACGATGCTGCCCGCAGGCAGCGACACGTTGCCCAACTGCAGCGCGTTCCTCAGGTCGAGCGGCGCGACGCCGTACGCGTTCATGCGATCGGCGTCCATCAGCACGCGCAGGGCGCGGCCCGGCCCCCCGAGGGTCTGCACTTCGCGCGTGCCCGGCACGCGCTTCAACTCGGCTTCCGCGGCGTGCGCCGCGCGCTCCAGCTCGTAGGCGCCCGTCTGCGGGTCCGCGCTCCACAGCGTGAGCGTCACCACCGGCACGTCGTCGATGCCCTTGGGCTTGACCACCGGCTCGCCGATGCCCAGGTTGGGCGATGCCCAGTCGCGGTTGGAGTTGACCGTGTTGTACAGGCGCACCAGCGCTTCGGTGTGCGGCACGCCGACCTCGAATTGCACCGTGAGCACCGCCATCCCGGGGCGCGACACCGAGAACACGTGCTCCACGCCGCTCATCTGCGCGAGCACCTGCTCTGCGGGTCCGGCGACCAACGCCTCCACGTCGCGCGCCGAGGCGCCGGGGAACGGCACCAGCACGTTGGCCATGGTGACGTCGATCTGAGGCTCCTCTTCGCGCGGCGTCACCGCCAACGCGAACAGGCCCAGCAGGAACGCCACCAGCGCGAGCAGCGGCGTGAGCTGCGAGTCCTGGAAGAAACGCGCGATGCGGCCGGAGGCGCCCACCTCAGGCTCCCGGCGAGAGCATTCCCGCCTTGACTGGCTCCAGCGCCACGCGCTCGCCCGGCTTGAGCCCGGCCAGCACTTCCACCGAGGCCTCGTCGCCCGCGCTGCCCAGCCGGACCTGGCGCAATTGCGGGCGGCCTTCGCCGCCCACCACGTACACCGCGGTGACTTCGCTGCGCGTCACCACCGCAGCGCGCGGCACCAGCAGCCGCGGCGCCCTGCCGACGACGAAATGCGCGCGCGCGTAGACGCCCGGGTAGACCCCGCGCACTTCGGCGGGCAGGTCCAGCCGGATGCGCGTGGTGTGCGTGCGCGGGTCCGCCGTGGGCACGATCGTCATCTCCTTCACGTCCACCCAGCGCCCGAGCGAGGGCACCTCGATCCTCGCCTTGCCGCCCGCCTGGATCGCGGCCACTTGCGCCTGCGGCACGGTAGCCACCACGCGCAGCGTGGCGGGATCGAACCCGGTCATCAGCGGGCGACCCGGCGTGGCCATCTCGCCCAGCTCGATGTGGCGCGCCGATACCACACCGCTGTAAGGCGCGACAACCGTGGCAAAGCTCCTCTCGGTGGCCGCGGCGCCCGCGCCGGCGAGCAGCGCCGTGACGCGCGCCTGCGCCGACTTGTAGGCGGCTTCGGCCTGGTCGTGGCCCGCCTGGCTGATGAATTTCTGCGCCAGCAGCTGGCGCGAGCGCTCGTAGGTCGCGCGCGCATTTGCGAGCGCGGCTCGGGCCTCGGCCACCTGCGCCTCGCTCGCCGCCAGCGCCTGGCTGACGGCGCGCTCGTCGATGCGCAGGATGACGTCGCCCTTGTTAACGAAGTCGCCGACGTCGAAGCGCAGGTCCACCACGCGTCCCGCGATCTGCGCGGACACCGTGGACTGGCGCACTGCCTCCATCACGGCTTCGGCCGAGGTAGTGAGCTCGACGTCGCGCAGCTCCACGGCGGCGGTCTTCAGCAACTCACCGGTCGCCGCGGGCTTGGGCGCGGGCGCTTCGCCGCAGGCGGCGGCGAGCAGCCCGGCCAGGACAAGTGCGGTCAGGCGGCCCAATTTTCGAGCGCCCCCGCGTCGAGCGCACCGGACATGCGCTTTTGCTCCACGCCGTCCCGGAACAGCACCAGCGTCGGGATGGCGCGGATGCGGTAGCGCTGCGCGAGGCCCGGCGCCTCTTCGGTATTCACCTTCACCAGCCGCACGCGCCCATTCAGGGCCTTGCCCGCGCGCTCGAAATGCGGCGCCATGGAGCGGCACGGGCCGCACCAGGGCGCCCAGAAGTCGGCGAGCACTGGCAGGCCGGTGCGCTGCAGGAAGGATTCGAACTGGTCTTCGCGCAACTCGGCGGGTGTGCCGTCGAGCAGCGCCGCGCCGCACTTGCCGCACTTCGGGTCCTCCCCCAGCCGCGCCGCAGGAACGCGGTTGGCGGCGAGGCAGGCCGGGCAGGCGACCTGGACCGGCTCGCTCACGCGTGCGCCTCGCGCAACCCGAGCCGCTTCAGGATCGAGGCGAGCGGGCAAAAGCCCGTAAAGCCGCTCTGGAACAGGTTGGCGCCCACGAAAGCGGTCAGCCAGAAGAAGTTCTGGTTCACCCAAATGCCCAGCGCGAGCGAGACGAGCACGAATGCTCCTGCGAAGATTCTGACCACGCGTTCCACCGTCATGTTGACCTCCGTCAATTGGGAAGGGAAGACACGGGGCAGGATAGGGTCGCGCAGGGTCCGGGTCTGTGACCCAGGATACAAAGACCTCCTGGCAGGCATCGGGCTTCTGGCCCTGGCCTTCGTACTGGAGGGCAATGCCCGCTAGACTCGGGGCGGTGCCCGCCCCTGAACGCCACGCGACGCTGCAGCACCTGGCCGAGCGCTTCCCAGCGCTCACCGGCCTCGCGCCCGCAATGCAAGCGCGGCTTGCAGCCGAAGCGCAGGTGCTGCAGGTGGCCGCAGGCAGCGTGCTGTTCGATGCGCGCCAGCCCTGCCGCGGCTTTCCGCTCGTGCTGGCGGGCGCGGTGCACGTCGCCATGACCGCGCCGAGCGGCCGCGAGATCCTTCTGTATCGCGTCGAGCCGGGCCAAGGCTGCATCCTGTCCGGCGGCTGCCTGCTCGGGCACTCCGACTACGCCGCGCGCGGCATCGCGGCGGAGGACGTGACGCTCGCCAGCCTGCCACCCGCCCTGTTCCACGACCTCCTCCTCGGGCACGAGCCGTTCCGGCGCTTCGTGTTCGGCATGTACGGCGAGCGGCTCGCCGAGGTCATGCAGCTGGTCGAGGAAGTGGCGTTCCGCCGCCTGGACCAGCGCCTGGCGCAGCTGCTGGTGCACCGCGGTCCGGTTATTGAGTCCACGCACCAGAAACTCGCCGACGAGCTCGGCAGCGTGCGCGAGATCGTGAGCAGGCTCCTGCGCAGCTTCGAGGAACGCGGCTGGGTGGCGCTGGGGCGCGAGCGCATCACGCTCACCGACCCGAAGGCGCTCGGCGCCCTGGGCGCGGCCCGGAGCTGATGCGCCATGGGCATCTCCGAGAAGCACTACCTCACCCCGCTTTTCGAGCCCTCCTCGGTCGCGATCGTCGGCGCCACCGAGCGCGCCGGGTCGGTCGGCGCCGTGCTGGTGCGCAACATGCTCGAGGCGAAGTACGGCGGCGCGCTGTTCGGCGTCAACCCGAAGCACAAGTCGGTGCTCGGTGTTCCCTGCTTCGCCAGCATCGCCAAGCTGCCGCAACGCGTGGACCTCGCGGTGATCGCCACTCCGGCGGCCACCGTGCCTGACGTGATCGAGCAATGCGGCAAGGCCGGCGTGCGCTCGGCGGTGGTGATCAGCGCAGGATTTTCGGAGGCCGGGCCTGCCGGCGCGAAGCTTGAACGCGCTTTCCTGGAAAACGCGCGCCGCCATGGCGTGCGCGTGGTGGGGCCGAACTGCCTCGGCCTGATGCGCCCGGCGCTCGGGCTGAACGCCACGTTCGCGCGCGGCGCCGCGCTGCCAGGGTCGCTGGGGCTGGTCGCGCAGTCGGGCGCGGTGTGCACGGCGATGCTCGACTGGGCGCGCCCCAACAAGGTGGGTTTCTCCAGCGTGGTGTCGCTGGGCGGCTCCACCGACGTGGACTTCGGCGAGATCATCGACTACCTGGTCGAGGACACGAAGACCGAGCATATCCTGCTCTACATCGAAGGCGTGAGGAGCGCGCGGCGCTTCGTCTCGGCGCTGCGCGCCGCGGCGCGCATCAAGCCGGTCATCGTGATGAAGGTCGGGCGGCACCCGGCCGGATCGCGCGCCGCGGTGTCCCACACCGGCGCCATCGTCGGCATGGACGACGTGTTCGACGCGGTGGTGAAGCGCGCTGGCGTGGTGCGCGTGCTCAACATCGGCCAGATGGTGGCCGTGGCGCAGGCGCTCGCCGCACACGTGCGGCCGCAGGGCGACCGGCTCGCGGTGGTCACCAACGGCGGCGGGCCGGGCGTGATGGCGGCGGACCGCGCCACCGACCTCGGCATCCCGCTCGCGGAGCTTGCCCCCGCCACCATCACTGCGCTCAAGCCGGCGCTGCCGCCGAACTGGTCGCACACCAATCCGCTCGACCTCATCGGGGATGCGAGCGCCGCCCGCTATCGCGCCGCCGTCTCCGCCTGCCTCGCCGACGACAACGTGGACGGCGTGCTCGCCATCCTCACGCCCCAGGCGATGACCGAGCCGGCCGACGCGGCGCGCGCGGTCATCGAGTCCGCGAAGGGGTCCTCCAAACCGGTGCTCGCCTGCTGGATGGGCGAGGAGCAGACCGCGGCGGCGCGGCGCCTGCTGGCGGAGGCCCGCATCCCGGTGTTCCGCACCCCGGACCCCGCCGTGGAGATGTTCGGCCACCTCTCCTCCTTCTACCGCAACCAGCGCGCGCTGCTGCAGACGCCCGGGCCACTTTCCGCGCAGGGCGAACCCGACCTCGCCGCCGCGCGCGCCATCGTGCAGGCCGCGCTCGCAGAGCGGCGCAGCGTGCTCTCGGAGATGGACTCCAAGGAGCTGCTGGCCGCGTTCCACATCCCGGTCGCGAAGGCCGTGCCGGCCGCCTCGGCCGACGAGGCAGTGCGCATTGCGCAGGACATGGGATTTCCCGTGGCGATGAAGATCGACTCGCCCGACATCACCCACAAGAGCGACGTGAAAGGCGTGAGCCTGAACCTCGGCGACGCGCCGGCGGTGCGGGCCGCCTGGCAGCAGATCGTGGATGACGCCAAGCGCCTGCGGCCCGAGGCGCGCATCCGCGGCGTGGCGGTCGAACCGATGGTGCGGCGCGCGAACGGCCGGGAGTTGATGGCGGGCGTGATCCGCGACCCGGTGTTCGGGCCGGCGATCGTGTTCGGCACCGGCGGCACCGCCGTCGAGGTGCACCGCGACCGCGCCGTGGCGCTGCCCCCGCTCAACCAGTTCCTCATCGCCGACATGATCCGCGGCACGCGCGTGGCCAAGCTGCTGGGCGCCTTCCGGCGCATGCCGCCGGTGCACATGGAGGCGCTGGAGGAAGTGCTGCTGCGAGTCTCGGAGCTGGTGTGCGAGCTGCCCGAGGTGGCGGAGCTCGACATCAACCCGCTGATCGCGGACGAAACGGGCGTCATCGCGGTGGACGCGCGCGTCGTACTGCGGCCGGGCACGCCGGCGCGCGAGCGCTACGCGCACATGGCGATCCATCCCTACCCATCGCGCCTGGTCGCCACCTGGCAGCCGCGCGAGGGCCCGCCGGTCACGTTGCGCCCGATCCGTCCCGAGGACGCCGAGATGGAGCAGGCGTTCATCCGCAAGCTCTCGCCGGAGAGCCGCTATTTCCGCTTCATGGACACGCTGCGCGAGCTCACGCCGGGCATGCTCGTGCGCTTCACGCAGATCGACTACGACCGCGAGATGGCCTTCGTGGCCACGGTGCCCGAGGGCGCCGCCGAAAACGAAGTTGGCGTGTGCCGCTACATCACCAATCCCGATGGCACGAGCTGCGAGTTCGCCATCGTCATCGCCGACGACTGGCATCGCAGGGGCCTCGGCCGGCGCATGATGGCTCAGTTGGTCGAAGCGGCGCGCGCCCGCGGCCTGCGCACGATGATCGGCCACGTGCTCGCGGAGAACCGCGGCATGCTGCAACTGTGCCAGGGCCTGGGGTTCGTCATCAGCGACAGTCCCGAGGGCCCGATGATCAAGCGCGCCACGCTGGCGCTCTCCTAGGCGGAATTCCCCGCTGCAATTGTTACGTTGGTGTGTTCGCTGACGCGACTTGTCTCAAATCCCCGACAGTAGTTTTGACTGAGCGTGTTAGCCAACGCACATAAATATTCCGACCGCAGGAATATGTTCAGCCTCGAACAGTCTGGGGAAGACAATGCGCCTGTCTCAATTTACCGTCGATGCGCGCGCCGCAGCGACCCATACGCCTTCGCAGAATCGCCTGCTCGCGGCTCTGCCCACGGTCGAACTGCGACGGATTGAGCCGGACTTGGAGCTCGTCCAACTGCCGCTGGGCCGCTCTGTCTACGAGCCCGGCGAACCCGTGTACAACGTTATCTTCCCGACGACAGGCATCGTATCCCTGCGCTACTTGCTGGCAGACGGCGCCTCGACGGAATTCTCTCTCACGGGCAACGAAGGCGTCGTCGGCATTGCCGCGTTCATGGGGGGCAACAGCACGCCGAGCCGCGCAGTCGTGCTAAGTGCCGGCCATGCCTACCGGCTGAAGAAGCGAGTGCTGATCCGGGAGGTCGAGCGTGGGGGCGACCTGCAGGGCCTTCTGCTGCGCTACACCCAGGCGCTCATCTCGCAGATCTCGCAGAACGCGGTATGCAACCGGCACCACACGTTGGAGCAGCGACTGTGCCGCTGGCTGCTGCTCAGCCTGGACCGCCAGTCCACCAACAAGCTGCACATGACCCAGGAGCTGATCGCGAACATGCTGGGCGTGCGGCGCGAAGGCGTCACCGAGGCGGTTGGACGCCTGCAGGGCGCCGGACTGATCCAAACCCAGCGCGGCCGCATCACCCTGCTGGATCGTCCGGGACTGGAACGGCAGGTGTGCGAATGCTACGCCGTGGTCGAAAAGGAAGCCGAACGGCTGTACTCCTGGAAGCCCGCGCCTCGTGCGCCTCAGGTGGCCCGATGGGCCGGCGGCGCTTTGCTCACCACGTAGTACGAAGGCGAGCTTTACTTCGCCAGGCGGTAGTGGGTCCGGTTCAGGTACTCAGCCAGGTCGCCCAAATCCTCGAGCGAAAACGGGCGCCCGGTCTGGCCGGCGCGATGCACCACCTCGTCGCGCAAGTCGGCGAGGTTCTTGACGCGGGACTTGGCGCGGTCGCGCTGGTGCACCCGCTCGTAGTGGCAGCCGCCGCAGTGCGTCTCGTAGAGCAGCTTGCCGCGCTGCGCATCCTGTGCGGCAGCCGGCAGGCAGGTAAAGGCGAGGAGGAAAGCGAGGCGCTTCATGGGTTGACGTCGCGGGAAGTACACTGAAGATAGCAGGTATAGGCAGTCCCAATCCGGTGAATCGCCAAAATCAATTTCACGCCACGCCCCTTTTTGGACTGAAATGGGGACCTGACACCAGCGGAGGCAGACATGGACGCAAAGACGGATGACAAGAGCGCGGGCAAGTGCCCGGTCAATCACATCGCCGGCATCGGCCGGACGAACCGCGACTGGTGGCCAAAGCAGCTGCGCCTCGACCTGCTGCACCAGCATTCCGCAAAGTCCGACCCGATGGGCAAGGGCTTCGACTACGCCAATGAGTTCAAGAGCCTCGACTACCGGGCGATAAAAGGAGATTTGGTCAGGCTCATGA
This sequence comes from Betaproteobacteria bacterium, assembly GCA_031391655.1. Lineage (GTDB taxonomy): Bacteria > Pseudomonadota > Gammaproteobacteria > Burkholderiales > SG8-39 > JAABQT01. The sequence continues at coordinate 448 of JANMUO010000378.1, read as the reverse complement.
CCGATTCGCAGGACTGGTGGCCGGCGGACTTCGGCCATTACGGACCTTTTTTCATTCGCATGGCATGGCACAGCGCCGGCACGTATCGCACCGGCGACGGTCGCGGCGGCGGTGGAACCGGCAACCAGCGTTTTGCCCCCCTGAACAGCTGGCCGGACAACGTCAGCCTCGACAAGGCGCGCAGGCTGATTTGGCCCATCAAGCAGAAGTATGGCCGCAAAATATCATGGGCCGACCTGATGATCCTCGCCGGCAACGTCGCTCTGGAGTCAATGGGATTCAAGACCTTCGGTTTCGCCGGCGGGCGTGATGACACTTGGGAGCCGGATCAGGACGTCTATTGGGGCCGTGAAAACATTTGGCTCGGCGGCGACAAGCGCTACGCCCATGGTTCCGAGGGCGTCGCCAAGGAGGGCGCGGTTCTCGTTTCCGACGACTCGGCGGATGG
>JANMUO010000369.1:0-13764 GCA_031391655.1 Betaproteobacteria bacterium | reverse complement strand
GCGAGTTCGACAGCCCTCTCGCCTGGCGCTTCGACGAGACGGACTCGATGGTGATGTGCGACAACGTCAAGGTGCCCTGGGAGCGCGTCTTCGTGCACATGGACGCGGTGCTGGCGCGCGACATCTACATCAAGACGCCGGGCCACTGCTACGGCAACCACCAGTCCAACGTGCGCTTCCATTCCAAGATGCAGCTCATCGTGGGCCTCGCGAGCAAGATCGCGCAGGCCTCCGGCGCCCACGAGGTGCCGGCGGTGCGCGAGGTGCTGGGGCGCTTCTGCGCGCTCGAGGCGGCGCTCGGCGGCATGATCGCGGGACAGATCCAGGATGCGGAAGCCTGGCCGAAGGACTACCTCACCTTCAACCGGCGCTACATGTACGCGGCGCTCAACTGGTGCACCGAGAGCCATTCGCAGATCATCGACGCGCTGCGCGAACTGTGCGGCGGCGGCATCTTCCAGATGCCCGCCGACATCACGGTGATGCACGACCCGAAGCTCAAGGCGCAGTTCGAGACCTACTGGCAGACACCGCAGCTCGGCGCGGTGGAGCGCATGAAGCTCTACAAGCTCGCCTGGGACCTCATCGGCTCGGAGTTCGCCGGGCGGCACCTGCAGTACGAGAAGTTCTACGCCGGGGCGTCGTTCATTGTGCGCAACCACAATTTCCGCGAGGCACCTTGGGACGGCTACCACAAGGTGGTGGAGGATCTGATGGCAAGCTACGGCATCCCCGAGGCGGCGTGATGGAAGTCCAGCACCTGATCATCGCCGGTTGGACCGGGCGCGACGCGGCGGCGTTGCAAAAACACATCCGCGAGCTGGAGGAGATCGGCGTCAAGCCACCGCGCACCACGCCGATTTTCTACCGGGTGGCGGCGAGCCTGCTCACATCGGCAGAGGAGATCCAGGTCTCGGGACCGGACTCCAGCGGCGAAGTCGAGTTCGTGCTGCTGCAAAAGGGCGACGGGCTGTGGGTGACGGTGGGTTCGGACCACACCGACCGCAAGGCCGAGACGATCGGGGTGTCGCTCTCGAAACAGATGTGCGCCAAGCCGGTGTCGCGCGATGCATGGCGATACGACGAAGTGAAGCCGCACTGGAACCAGCTGGTGCTGCGCGCCTGGGCCGACGGCGCGCTCTACCAGGAGGGCCACGTCTCGGGGATGCGCACGCCCGAGGACCTCATGCAGAGGTACGGCGGGCTGCGCCCCGCCACCGCCATGTTCTGCGGCACGCTCGCCGCCATCGGCGGCATCCGCCCCGCGGAGCGCTTCCGCATCGAACTCGACGACCCCTACCTCAAGCGCAAGCTCACGCACGAGTACCGCATCAGGGTCCTGCCGGTCGAAGGCTAACCAGCGAAAAATAGGGTCTGTCCCTATTTATTTGCCACGGTGACACCGTTCACGTTGTGGCGGCGGATCAGGTCGGCGACCAGTCCGGAGGTTTTTATCTCCGCAACAAAGGCTTGCAGATAGCCCGCCGCGCCGGGGCGTCCCTTCGGCGCGCCAATCGCCTGCTGCACGGCGGTGAAGCGGCCCTCGAGGATGCGTGAGCCGGGGAGTTTCGCCTGGTCTATCAGCAACCGCGGCTTGAGGCCGGCAAGCACGTCGAGCTTTTCCTTCAGGAACAACTGGTATGAACCCTCGATGCCTTCAGCGCGCAAGAGTTCCGCGTGCTTGAGGTTGCGGGTCAGCCAGAGGTCGTAGGCGCTGCGGTTTGCCGCCGCGATGCGCACGCCCTTGTGGTCCACTTCTTCCAATGTCCGGATCGGCGAGCCGGCCGGCACGAGATAGGTGGCTTCGATCTCGATATAGGCCTCGGTGAAGTCGATCTCGTTTGCCCGTTGCGGCTCTGCGCCGATGAAGGCGACGTCCCAGGCGCCGGCCTTGGCGGCATCCGCAACTTCCCCGGCCTGGGGATAGAGCACGTATTCCGCGCTGGTTCCCAGGCGTTTCGCCAGTTCCTGCCCGAGGTCGTGGACGATGCCGCGGATGCGGCCGTCGGCTTCCTTGGACACCAGCAGGAAGTTTCCGGTGTTGACGCCGACGCGCAGCCGGCCGGAGGGAGCAAGGGTTTTGACCATGGCCCTAGTAGCGTACCAGCACCCGGTAGCGCAGGGTCGTGCTGCCCTCCGCCGGCACCTGGATCTTCCACTCCGCCGTTCCCGAAGCCACCTTGGCGTGCTTGTGGCTCTGCTCCAGCATTGACCAGTCGCCCGGCACCGGCTCGCGCACGATCACCGTCTGCGCCTCCTTCTTCGCGTTCTTCAGCACGATCTCGTAGGCGCTCTCGTGCACGTAGCTCCACGGGCTGTAGGAATCGCGCCGCTTGAAGTCGGTCTGCTTCTTGTCCGCGGTGACGTCGAAGGCCTCGCCCAGCTTGAGTCGCACGTTCTCGTTCTTCGGCGTGTGGTCGATGGCGTCCTCGCCGATGAACTGCGCGTTGCCCGCGCCGTCCTTCTTGTAGACGCGCACCACGCCCTTAGGCATGGGCATGCCCAGCCGCGAGGATTCGCGATTGTCGAACTGCACGAACACGCCGACCTTCAGCTTCTGCCCGACGTTGCCCACGCTGGCGCGGTAGTAGTAGTCGCTGCCCTGCAGCACCATCTCCTTCACCACGGGCACGCCACCCGCGCCGAGCAGCGCGACCTGCTTGGTCTGCTTGTCGGCGATAGTGGTGGGGCGCTGCAGCGTGTAGAGGTGGTACTCGAACAGTTGCTCCTGCGCCATCGCGCGGGGCGCGGCGGCGGCCACCTCGGCGCGCATCCCGCCGCTCTTGGCCGCGTAGCGCAGCTCGTCGCGCACGCGGTTCACGTCGCCGGCGACGAGCTGGAGGCGGGCGTTCGGATAGGCGGTACCGCTGGTGTTGGTGAGCGTGACCCAGCCGTTCAGGTCGAGCGCCGTGTCCGCGGCATTGAGCTCTGCGACGTAGTCCGCCTTCCAGGCGAGGCCACCGGAGAGGTAGGAGAGCTCGACGGTCTGCGGGCCGGCGCGGCTGCTCTCCAGCTCGGTGACCAGCGTGGGGCGGTCGCGCAGGTTGGTCGGCACGTCGCCGAAGACGATGCGGCCCGGGAGACCGGTCTCGATGCGGTCGCCGATCTTCAGCACCACGCCGCTGTTGGCGGCGAGCACGGTCGCGGTTTCCAGGGTGTCCACGCCGGTGGTGGGATGCGTGCGGGCGATGCGCACCGTGCGCCCGACATACTTCTCCAGCAGCTTGGCGGGCGTGAGCAGGTCGAAGTCGAAGTTCTGCTCGAGCAGGGTGAAGGAGCCGGGGTGGGAGAGGCTGCGCAGCAGGGCGGTTTCCGGCCGCATCCGCGCGCTCACTTCGCGCAGGGCCACGCGGTTGGCGCCGGCCCCGAGGACCAGCTTGCGGGTGTCCTTCACCAGGGCCAGGTTTTCGTTGTAGATGGTGACGGCCACCAACTGCTGGTCGGCAAGGGTGCTGGGTTTTTCCTCCACCGCGGCGTAGGCAGTGGAAAAAGTGCACAGGGCGGCCGCGACGGCGGCGTGGAGGCTGTTGCGGATCATGGTGCGGTCCTTTTTCTGGTTGGCGACCTTGCTATAAACGAAGGAGAATCGAAAAAGGGTTAACGGAGGCACGATGGCCAAGGCGAACGAAGGTGGTTGCGTGTGCGGCGCGGTGCGCTACCGCATCAAGGCGCCGCCGCAGGCGGGGCTGGTGTGCCACTGCAAGTGGTGCCAGCGGCGCAGCGGCAGCGCGTTTTCCTTCGTCGCCTACTGCAACGAGGTCGACGTGGAGTTCCTGCAGGGGCGCCTTACCGCCTACGAGCATCGCTCGGATGAGACCGGGCGCTGGCTGAGGATCGAGTTCTGCCCGGTCTGCGGCACCCCGGTCACCCACACCACGGAGCTGCGCCCGGGCGTCCGCGGCATCTCGGCGGGAACGCTCGACGACCCCGACTCCTTCCGCATCGACCGGCACATCTGGTCACGCTCCGCGCGCCCCTGGGTCGCGATCCCCGAGGGCGTCGAGGTCTACGACAAAGGCTCCGCCGGCGCAACGCCAATAAGAAAATAGGGACAGACCCTATTTTTCACGATGCGATAGATAGTGCGATAAATAGGGTCTGTCCCTATTTATTTTCTAGCTTGTCCAGGGCGGGCCTGAGGTAGTCGAGGAAGGCTTCCGGATTCTCGGTCATGGGGAAATGGCCGAGGCCCTGCATCATCTGGAACTGCGCGCCGGGGATCTTGGCCGCGGTCTGGCGCGACATCTCGGGCGTGCAGGAAAAATCGTACTCGCCGGTGAGCATGGTCACCGGGCAGCGGCGCGTGTCGATGCGCGCGACGCGCTCGCGCGCGTCCCAGTCGTGCGCGTAGAAGTCGATGTCGCCATGAAAGATTCCATAGCCGCCTTGCGAGTATTCCCACCAGATCTCGGTCGCCCGCGAACGCGGGGTGCTCGGCGACATGAGGCCGTAGATCCACTCCGGCACGGCGAGCGCCTGGTTGTAGAGCGCGTGCTTGGCGAAGGGCACCTCACGCCCGGTGATGCGGTCGCAGGCTTCGCACGCAACGACGCCGCCCAGCGTGTCGGGGAAGCGGTAGGCCATCTCCAGGCAGATCTGGCCGCCCATGGAGGAGCCCATCAGCACCGGGCGCTGCAGGCGCAGGCCGCGGATCACGGCGTCTATGCAGGCGACGTAGCGATTCGTGTTCAGGCTCCATTCGCCCGGCACCCCGCCGTCGGGCGGCAGGCTCTTGCCGTGCCAGGGCAGGTCGAAGGCGGTCATGCGCCAAGCGCGCAGCAGCGCCGCGTCGTTCATCAGGCTGCGGAACTGGCGCGTGTCGGAGCCCGCCGTATGCAGGAACAGCAGGTCGCGGCCCGTGCCGGCCTGCTCGAAGTAGAGGCGGTGGTGGCGGCCTTCGATGTCGATCACGGCGTAGCGCCCGGCGATCGGCTCGATGCTGTTCGCGGCGGTACTTTTCTCCGGAATTTCCGGGCGCAGCGCCCCGGCGTCGCGACCGTTGGCCACCCAGCGGGCGAGTTCCAGCGAGCGCCGCACCAGATGGGCATGCTGCAGGAGTTTCTGCTCGTCGCCCGAGACGGAAAACTCCGGCACCCGCATCTTCATCGCCAGCACGTGGTGGTACGGCGCGGGCGGCACGGGCTGCATGAACTTGTCCCACACCGCAGCGGGGGCGCGCAGGGTGAAATCGGTTGCGTCCGTTCCCGCGCCGACACCGACTAGCTTGCCGTCCGTGAATTGCAATGTCAGCGCGACGCCATCGGCCTGCACGGCAAAGCGGACGTTGGCGTGCCCTCCCAGGTTGGTCAGCTCTGCGTCATCGCGGCAGGCAGGTAGCCAATCCGCGGCGAAGTCAGGGCGGAAGATCGGGATCCGGCCCCTCCTGGAAGAAGTTGCAGAAGTGTTCGTATTCACGCTGTTCCCGGTGCAGTAGCGTGCCAGCGCACGTCAGCGCTATGCCGACTTGCCGACCAGCCTGTTCCAGGAGGCCACCGCGCCGCCCCCGGGGTAGATCTTCGTTTCGATGCGCACCGAATCCTCCAGCGCCTCGTGCTGGTGGACCACGCCCATGGGATGGATGTAGCTGTCGCCTGCCTCGACGATGAAAGTCTGTTCGCCGATGCGCATCCGCACGCGCCCCTGCTTTTGATAGACCACCGAGTGATGGTCCGGGTGTTGGTGCGCCGTGTCTGCTGCGCCTTTCGGTCGGAATGCCTCGAAGCTGATCACCGAATCGGTAGCCATCAGCACCTTGACCGTGTCGACACCATCCTCGCGGACGGCGTAGTTGGGCCTCAGCCTGCGGCCAGCGCGCTTCGAGCCGCGCGCGACGAGTTTGCCGATGTCCTCGTTGTGCATGAATGCGATCGGCCCTTTGATGGCTGACACCGCCTGCAGCCTTTCCAATTTGCGGGACTTTGCCGATTTCCTCGCGGAAGGCATCTCTGGACTCCTTAGAACAAGTCGAAGTACTCGCTGTGCTCCCAGTCCGAGACCTCCAGGTTGAACCTCGCGATCTCGGCTTGCTTGATGCGGCAATAGTAGTCGACGAAGGCCTGGCCCAGCCCCGCGCAAAGCACCTTGTCCTTCCGCAGGCAATCGAGCGCCTCTTGCAGGGTGCACGGCAGCAAATCGGCTTTCGCCTCGTAGGGCGTATCCGCCGCTGGTGGCGCGATGAGCTTCCTCGCCATCCCGTCCAGGCCCGCGTAAACCTGGGAAGCAAAATACAGGTAGGGATTGGCCGCCGGCTCGCCCGCGCGGTTCTCGATGCGGCCCTGGATCACGCGCAGCAACGCGCCGCGGTTCTCCCGGCCCCATACCACCCGATCAGGTGCGAGCGAGTAGGGTCGGTAGCGCTTGTAGCCGTTCAAGGTGGGCGTCGAGAGCGCCGCCGCGCCGCGCGCATGCTCGAGCAGCCCGGCCAGCCACTGCATCCCGGTCTCCGACAGGTCACCCTTGTCCGACGCAAAAGCATTCCTGCCGCCTTTGGCGAGCGACTGGTGCAAGTGCCAGCCGGAGGACATCATGTTCGGCAGCTTCGGGCGGCACATGAAGGTGGCGTGGTAGCCGCGGCGGCGCGCGCTCTGCTTGATGGCGCTGCGCATCAGCATCATGGCATCAGCCGCGGCGAGACCGGGCAGCACGCCGAGGGTGAACTCGAACTGGCTGGGGCCGAACTCCACTTCGAAGGAGCGCAGCGGCATGCCCAGCGCCGCGAGGTCCTTCCTCAGGAATTCGACCACCGGGTCGATCTGGTCGTAGCGGTTCTCGGTGAGGTACTGGTAGCCGGTGGTGAGCAGTTCGACCTCGGGCGGCGTGCCCGGCTGGCCCGCGTCTGCGGGTTTGAGGTGCGGGTCGGTGATGCGAAAGACATGGAACTCGACTTCCAGCCCAGCCATGAACTCATGCCCGGTCGCGGCAAGCTTCGTCAGCGCCTTCTTCAGCAGCGCGCGCGTATCGAAAGGCACCGGCCGCCCGTCCTGGAACTGCAGGTCGCACAGCACCCAGCCTGTTTCGGGCGCCCAGGGCAGCACGCGGAAGGTCGAGGGGTCGGCAATCATCAGCACGTCCGCCGCTCCCTGCATCTCCGGGATGCCGACGCCGCCGCCCGGCGTGAAAGCGGCGTAGACCGTGCGATGCGAGGTGTCCTTCAGGAGCAGGGTGCTGGTGATCGTCACGCCGCGCTCGAGCGCGCCCTTCACTTCGGCGGCGGCGAGCGTCTTGCCGCGCAGCACGCCGTGCTGGTCGGCGAAGGAAAAGCGCACCGCTTGCAGGCCGCGCGCCTCGATCTCCTTGAGCATGCTCATGCCGCCTTCGCGCTCCAGGGCGCGCGAAGGCGCCGCGCGGCGTCGGACTCCTTCCCGTAGTCGTCCCAGCGGCCGGTCGGGCCGATGCCGTCGATCGCGGCCGGGCCGGTGAGGGCGCGCGCGGCGGCGTCGTCCAGCATCATCATCGTCTTCTCGCCCTTCGCCGTTTTCTGGATCGCGTCCACCAGAAGGCGCCGGTAGAGCACGATGCCCTTGTCGCTGCTGCCGAGGTTTTCCTTCGTGCGATCGGCGATGCGCCCCGGGGACTCGCAGGCGAACTGGTCATGGATGTTGATATCGAACCCCATGCCCGTGTAGGTGGACTTCCTCTGCTGCTCGGCGTCGAAGCCCCAGCCGTTGGCGCGGCCGTGGATCGGCTTGTAGTCGGGCGCGGGATAGGTCTTCAGGCGCTGCTCGCGCATGGTCTTCTTGTCCACCGGCCCGGTAAAACTGGTGAAGATCGAATACCAGTAGCAGCCGTGGTCATCCACCGGCACGTGCCACTGCGTGATGGTCATCTCGGCGTTCATCGGGATGACGAAAGCTTGTGGGAACCACACATGCGTGGAGCGGCCGTGCGTGTGCTGCTCGTCGATCCTGCGCAGCGTCACGAGGCGCATGCCGTAATCGGTGCGCGCAACGCTGATCTCGGGCTGGTCTTGCTCGCGCAGCACCTTGGTGATCGGCAGGTCGGAGTCAAGCGGCTTGCCGCGGAACTGCTTGCCGTAGCTCGCCGCCGTGTCCTCGTCCTCGAAATACCGGTGCAGGAAGGAGGCGTGCGCCGGATCGATGCCGACTTCCAGCGCCTGCAGCCAGTTGCAGTCCCAGTAGCCCTTGAAGGCGAAGGTGTAGGCGCCAGGGGCGGTGAAGCAGTCGAAGCGCGGGAACGCGGAGGGCTCGCCCGCGCCCAGCCAGGCGAAAAGTATCCCATTGCGCGCCTCGACCGGATAGGAGCGCTGGCGAATGTGCTCGCACATGCGGCTGCCTTCGGGCTCGGCCGGCGTTTCCAGGCATTTGCCGGACACGTCGAACAGCCAGCCGTGGAACACGCAGCGCAGATTGCCTTCCTCCCAGCGCCCGTAGGCGAGGTCGGCGCCGCGGTGCGGGCAATGCCGATCCAGCATCCCGTAGCGGCTCTCCGCGTTACGGAACAGGACGTAGTTCTCACCCAGCACCGTGATGGGCCGCACTGGCCGCGGCCCTTCGAATTCGTCGACCAGCGCAACGGGTTGCCAGTAGTTGCGTAACAGATTGCCGGCCGGGGTGCCCGGTCCGACGCGCGTCATGAGATCGTTCTGTTCCGCGCTGATCATCGCTTCTCCTTTACACGCCCAGGTAGCGGTGCTGCACGTCCCGATTGTCGCTCAGCGCAGCAGAGTCGCCGCTCCAAACCACCCGGCCCTTTTCCAGCACATAGTGCCGGTCGGCGACGCGAGCCAACGCGCGCACATCCTTGTCGATCACCAGGATCGAGAGGCCTTCGGCCTTGAGCTGCTCGATGGACCGGTAGATGTCCAGCCGCACCAGCGGCGCGAGTCCCTCGGTCGCCTCATCGAGGATCAGCAGCTTCGGGTTGGTCATGAGCGCGCGGCCGATCGCCAGCATCTGTTGCTCGCCGCCGGAGAGCTGGTTGCCGAAGTGCGACTGGCGCGCGCGCAGGTTGGGGAACAGCCCGTAGACGCGCTCGAGCGTCCAGGGTCCGCGCCGCGAGGCGGTGGCCACGAGGTTTTCGCGCACGGTGAGGTTGGGAAACACCTGGCGGCCTTCCGGCACCAGGCCCAGGCCCGCCTGGGCGATGCGATAGGAGGGCAGCCCGGCGAGTGCGGCGCCCGCCATCTCGACGCGCCCGCCACGCGGCCGCACCACGCCCATGATCGAGAGCACGGTGGTCGTTTTCCCCATGCCGTTGCGCCCGAGGAGCGTCACCACCTCGCCGGCGCCGATGTCGAGCGATACGCCGAAGAGCACCTGCGACTGGCCGTAGGCGGTTTCCAGGCCTTCGACCTTGAGCATCAAGCCTCCTCCCCGAGGTAGGCGCGGCGGACTTCCGAATTGGCGCGCACTTCCTCCGGCGACCCGCTGGCGATGATGCGGCCGTAGACCAGCACCGAGATGCGGTCGGCCAGCGTGAACACCGCGTCCATGTCGTGCTCGACGAGGATGATGCTGCGCCTGCCCTTGAGCCCGGCGAGGAACCGCACCATGCGCTGCGACTCTTCCAGTCCCATGCCGGCGACCGGCTCGTCCAGCAGCAGCAGGCGCGGCCGCGTGGCGAGCCCATGGCCACTTCAAGCTGCCGCTGCTCGCCGTGGGCGAGGTTGGCGGCGAGCACGTCCGCGCGCGCGCCCAGGCCCACTTCTTCCAGGACGGCGCGCGCCGGGTCGCGCAGCGCGCGCTCTTCGCGCGCCGGTTTCCAGAAGCGGAAGCTGTGGCCCGCGTGCGCCTGCACCGCGAGCGCGACGTTGTCCAGCGCAGTGAAGTCGCGGTAGATGCTGGTGATCTGGAAGGAGCGGGCGAAACCCTTCTTCGCGCGCTGCGGCGCCGAGAGGCGCGTCACGTCCTCACCCGCGAAGCGCACTTGCCCGGCGTCGGGCCGGATGTTGCCGGCAAGCTGGCCGATGAGCGTGGTCTTGCCGGCGCCGTTGGGGCCGATGATGGCGTGTGTCTCGCCCTCGCGCAGGTCGAGGTCCACGCCGTCGGTGGCCGCCAGCGCGCCGAAGGTCTTGCGCAGCCCGCGCACTTCCAGGATCGCCTCAGCCATCCTTGCCTCCACCGGGCAGGAGTCCGGCGAGCCCGCGCTTGAAGAACAGCACGCACAGCACCAGCAGCGGTCCGAGGATCACCTGCCAGTGCTGCGTCCAGCCGGCGAGCAGGTCCTCGACGATCAGCAGCGCAAAGGCGCCCAGCGCCGGGCCGGCCGCGGTGCCTATGCCGCCGAGGATCACCATGAACATGATCTCGCCCGAGCGCGTCCAGTGCATGTACTCGGGCGTGATGAAGGAGGTGTGGTTGGCGTACAGCGCGCCCGCCAGGCCGCACAAGGCGCCGGAGATGACGAAAGCGGCGAGCTGGTAGGGGTAGGGCGAGAAGCCGATGGCGCGCGAGCGCGCTTCGTTGGAGCGCGCGGCGCGCAGCACCATGCCGAAGCGCGAGTTCACCAGCCGGTGTACCAGGTAAATCACGCCGAGCAGCAGTGCGAGCACCACGTAGTAGTAGGCGACGGGGTCGTTCAGGTCGACGAGGCCGGAGAACTGGCTCTTCACCTTGATGCGCAGGCCGTCGTCGCCGCCGTACTCCTCGACCGAAATTCCCAGGTAGTACAGCATCTGCGTGAAGGCGAGCGTGATCATGATGAAGTAGATGCCGCGCGTGCGCACCGAGATGGCGCCGATGGCGAGCGCCACCAGTGCGGAAGCCAGGATCGCCACCGTCCACTGCAGCCAGCCGTTGTTCACCCCGTAGAAGGCGAGGATGCCCACCGCGTAGCCGCCCACGCCGAGGTAGGCGGCGTGGCCGAAGGACACCAAGCCGCCGTAGCCGAGGATCAGGTTGAGGCTGGCCGCGGCGATGCCGAAGATCATCACGCGGCGCAGAAGCTCAACGTAGTAGGCCTGGCCGATGGCGGCCGCGACAAGCGGCGCCGCGGCGAGCGCGAGCACGCAGGCAGCCAGGACCAGGGTGCGGGCGCGATTGGTAGGCACGGTCAGCCGCTCTTGGCCGGAAACAGGCCCTCGGGTCGCAGCGCCAGCACCAGCGCCATGAGGAGGTAGATCAGCATCGAGGCGAGCGCCGGGCCCGCGGCTTCGGCCGCGGTGGGCGAGATGAAATGCGCGAGCATGGGCTTGAGGAAGGCGCGGCCCATCGTGTCCACCATGCCGACGATCAGCGCGCCGACCAGCGCGCCGCGGATCGAGCCGATGCCGCCGATCACGATCACCACGAACACCTGGATCAGGATCAGCTCGCCCATGCCGGGCTGCACGGAGTAGATCGGTCCGGCCATCAGGCCGGCGAGGCCGGCCAGCGCGGCGCCGAAGCCGAACACCACCGTGTAGAGGAGGCGAATGTTGATGCCGAGCGCCGCCACCATGGTGCGGTTGGAGGCGCCTGCGCGGATCAGCATGCCCAGGCGCGTCTTCGCCACCACGAACCAAAGGAGCAGGGCCACGACCAGGCCCACGGCGATCACCAGCGCGCGGTAAACCGGGTAGATGGAGCCGGGAACGATCTCGATGAAGCCCTGCAGGTAGTTGGGCAGCACCGTGTACAGCGAGGCGCGCCCCCAGAGGATGGCGACCAGTTCGTTGAAGAACAGGATCAGGCCGAAGGTGGCGAGCACCTGGTCGAGGTGGTCGCGCTCATAGAGCGTGCGCAGGGCGATCACTTCCACGAGCATCCCGACTGCCAGGGCGCCGAGGAGCCCCAACAGCACGCCCAGCGGAAAGGACCCGGTCCAGCCGATCGCGGCGACCGTGAGGTAGGCGCCGACCATGTAGAGCGAGCCGTGCGCGAGGTTGACCAGGTTCATGATGCCGAACACCAGCGTCAGCCCGGCAGCCATGAGGAACAGCGTGACGCCGAACTGCAGCCCGTTCAGCGCCTGCTCGAAGACGAGGATCAGGTTCACAAATAAGAAGGGCGCGGCATGCGGCCGCGCCCTCGGCTAGCGTCGCGCGGCGGCGCTCACCAGGCCATCTTGCAGTCCTGGTAGTACGAGTCCTTGTGGTTCTCGAACACCTTGCGCTTGATCTCGGTGGTCACGCCGTCCGGGCCGCCCTTGACGGTCTGGATCAGGTAGAAGTCCTGGATCGGGTGCTGGTTCACGTTCCACTGGAACTTGCCGCGGATCGAGGCGTAGTCGGCCTTGCGCATCGCCGCCACCACTGCCTTGGTGTCCTTCAGGCTGCCCTTGTTGGCGCGCACCGCGGAGTCGATCAGCATGATGCCGTCGTAGCTCTGCGCGCCGTAGAAGGATGGCGTGTAGCCGAACTTCTTGCGGAAGTCGGCGATGTACTTCTTGCTCGCCGGCACGTCGAGGTCGTGGTTCCAGAACTTCGTTTCCCACTGGCCGATGGCCGTCTCCTTGAGCGCCGGCAGCGTGGTCTCGTCCACCGTGAACACGGAATAGAGCGGGATGCGCTCGCGCAGGCCGGCCTGGAAGTACTGGCGCACGAACTGCACGCCCATGCCCCCGGGATAGAACACGAACGCCGCCTTCGGGCTCTTGGAGCGCAGCTGCGTGATCTCCGCCTGGTAGTCCTGCTGTCCCGGCGTGGTGAACACCTCGTCGACGATGCGCCCCTTGAAGTAGCGCTTGAAGCCCGCGACCATGTCCTTGCCGGCCTGGTAGTTGGGCGCCAGCACGTAGACGTCGCTGATGCCCTGCTCCTGCATGAACTTGCCCATCGCCTCGGGCGTCTGGTCGTTGTTCCAGGAAGTGGAGAAGTACTGCGGGTGGCAGGACTTGCCGGCGAGCGGGCTCGCCCCGGCGTTGGTGCCGACCATCACCTTGTCGGCGCCGGTGACCACGGGCACCACGGCCATCATCACGTGCGACCAGATGATGCCGGACATGATGTCCACCTGATGCTTCTTGAGCATCTCCTCGGTGACCTGCACGCCGACATCGGGCTTGAACTGGTCGTCGCCGAAGATCACCTCGATGGGCACGCCGCCCATCCTTCCGCCCAGGTGCTCGACGGCGAGCTCCACCGAGTCCTTCATGTGCTTGCCGATGATGCCGGCCGGGCCAGTGAGCGTGGTGATGAAGCCGATCTTGATCTTCTGCTGCGCGGCCGCCGGCAGCGCAAAGGCCAGCGATACGGCGGCGGCTGCGGCAGCCAGCAGGCGGACGGGGGTATGCAAGATAATTCTCCTCGGGGGATGTGCTCGTGCAGTCTAGCAAGCGGCCCTGAGCGGTGTCTAGGCAGCGAGCAGTTAGACTTGCCGGATGCTGCGGCTTTCGGGGGTGACCAAGCGCTTCGGTGGGCGCACCGTGCTCAACCAGGTGTCGCTGGAGGTCGCGCCCGGCGAGCACGTCGCCGTGCTGGGCGAGTCGGGCATCGGCAAGTCGACGCTGCTCAATGTCATCGCCGGCCTGGAGCCGGTCGACGGCGGCTCGATCGCCTACGACGGCTTCGAGATGGCGGCGCTGTCCGACGACGCGGCCACGCTCGTGCGGCGCGACCACTTCGGTTTCGTGTTCCAGGCGTTCCACCTGCTGCCGCATCTCAACGCCGAGCAGAACGTGGGCCTGCCGCTCCTGCTGCGCGGCCTGCCGGCCGCGGAAATCCACAGCAGGGCGCTCAAGCTCCTCGGCGCGGTGGGCCTCGGCGGCCGCGAAACCGCCATGCCGCGCGAGCTCTCGGGCGGGGAACTCCAGCGCGTGGCGATCGCGCGCGCGCTGGTCGGCCAGCCCAAGCTGGTGCTCGCCGACGAGCCGACCGGCAACCTCCAC
>JANMUO010000367.1:0-13180 GCA_031391655.1 Betaproteobacteria bacterium | reverse complement strand
CAAGGGAACGCCGGCGGACGTGAAGAACCGCATCTCCGAGCTGTGGCGGGCGCTGAACAACGAGCCTGAGATGAAGGAACTCGCGGCGAAGAGCGGCTTCGAGCTTGTCAACGTCGGCACTGCCGAGATGGACGCCTTCATGAGGGAGAAGACCAAGCTCTACACCGAGGGTGCGGCGCGGCTGGGACTGGGCAAGAAGTAGTGCGAACCTATCGGGTCGCGTCGATCCCGGGCGACGGCATCGGTATCGAGGTGATCGCCGCCGGCATCGACGTCCTCAAGGTCCTCGCCGAGAAGGAGGGATTCAAGCTCGAGTTCGAGCATTTCGACTGGAGTTCGAAGCGCTACCTCGAGAAAGGCGCCTACATCCCCGAGGGCGGCCTGGAGAAGCTGAAGACCTTCGACGCCATCTTCTTCGGCGCAGTCGGCTCGCCGGACGTGCCGGACCACATCTCGCTCTGGGGCCTGCGCCTGCCGATCTGCCAGGGCTTCGACCAGTACGCCAACGTGCGCCCCTCGCGCGTGCTGCCCGGCGTCGCGAGCCCGCTCGCAGGCGGGAAAGACATCGACTGGGTCATCATCCGCGAAAACTCCGAGGGCGAGTACTCGGGCTCCGGCGGGCGCGTGCACAAGGGGCTGCCCGAGGAGATCGCCACCGAGACCTCGGTGTTCACGCGCGTTGGGGTGGAGAGGATTCACCGATTTGCATTTGAGCTTGCCCGGAAACGTCCCCGGAAACTTCTGACGCTGGTGACAAAGTCGAATGCCCAAAGGCATGGCATGGTGCTGTGGGACGAGATATTCTACGAGGTCGCGAAAAACTATCCCGATGTGAAGACCGACCGGATACTCGTGGATGCGATGACCACGCGCATGGTGCTGAAACCCGGCTCGCTGGACACCATCGTCGCCTCCAACCTGCACGCCGACATCTTGTCCGACCTCGCGGCGGCGCTTTCCGGCTCGCTGGGCATTGCGCCCACCGCCAACCTGAATCCCGAGAGGAAATTCCCTTCGATGTTCGAGCCGATCCACGGCTCGGCCTTCGACATCACCGGCAAGGGCGTCGCCAACCCGATCGCCACCTTCTGGACCGCGGCGATGATGCTCGAGCACCTGGGCGAGCCGAAGGCCGCCGCGCGCCTGATGACGGCCATCGAGCACACCACCGAAGAACAGGTATTCACGCCCGACCTGGGCGGCATGCACGATACTCGCGCCGTGACCAACGCAGTCAAACGAGCCCTCTAGAGGAGATGGACGATGAAACGCTGGATCCGCTTGCTGCCGCTCGCCTTTGCCGCCCTGCTGGGCGCCTGCGCGCACCAGAAGGGCGCCACTGACGTGGTGATGGAAGAGTTCATGGTGCCCGCGGTGGACGCCGGCATCCAGCTGTACGTGAGGAACAAGCGGCCGCAGGGCGTGAACAGCTTCAGCCCAGACAAGATCCTGCTCTACGTGCACGGCGCCACCTACCCGTCCGAGACCGCGTTCGACCTGCAGCTGAACGGCATGTCCTGGATGGATTACATCGCGCGCCACGGCTACGACGTCTACCTGGTGGACTTGCGCGGCTACGGCCGCTCCACGCGCCCGCCCGAAATGGACCAGCCGCCCGAGCAGAACGCGCCGCTGGTGCGCACCTCGGTCGCGGTGCAGGACGTGGGCGCGGCGGTCGACTTCATCCTCAAGCGGCGCGGCGTTTCGAAGATCAACCTGCTCGGCTGGTCCTGGGGCACCACCATCATGGGCGCGTACACCGTGCAGAACAACGACAAGGTGCACAAGCTCGTGCTGTACGCCCCGCAATGGATTCGCACCACCGCATCGCTGGTGCAGGCGGGCGCGAAGGTCGGCGCCTACCGCACGGTGTCGAAGGACGCTGCCAAGGGCCGCTGGCTCACCGGCGTGCCCGAGGACAAGAAGGCCGCGCTCATCCCGCCGGGCTGGTTCGAGGCCTGGGCCGACGCCACCTTCGCCACCGACCCGGTCGGCTCGAAGCGCACGCCGCAGGTACTGCGCGCGCCCAACGGCGTGGTGATCGACGGGCTCGAGTACTGGAGCGCGGGCAAGCCGCTGTATGACCCTGCCGGCATCCGCGTGCCTACTTTTCTCGCCCACGCGGAATGGGACGCGGATCTGCCGAGCTACATGCTGCACGCCTACTTCGCCAAGCTTACCAACGCCCCCTACAAGCGCTATGTCGAAATCGGCGAGGGCACGCACACGGTGATCATGGAGAAAAACCGCATGCAGCTGTTCCAGGCGGTGCAGCAGTTTCTGGACGAGAAGCTGAAACCCGAGTAGCCGCTTGCTGCACGCGGACAGCGCGAGGAACCGCCTCACCGGCATCGGCCTCATCTCGCTCACCTACGTCTGCTTCACGCTGCTCGACGGCAGCGCGAAGTGGCTGGTGCAGTCGGTCCCGGTGCTGATGGTGGTTTGGCTGCGCTTTCTCACCCACACCCTGATCGCCTCCGCGCTGCTCTTCCCGCTGCGCGGCCGCGCGCTGGTGCGCACGCGCCACCTGCGCTGGCACCTCGTGCGCGGGCTGATGTTCGTCGCCATGACCGGGATGAATTTCTGGGCGCTGCAGTTCCTCCAGCTCACTGTCACCGCCTCGATCTTCTTCCTGGTGCCGATCCTGGTGGCGCTGCTGTCCGCGCCGCTACTCGGGGAGAGGATGGACGCGAAGCGCTGGACGGCGATCCTCGTCGGCTTCGCCGGCGTGCTGGTGATCGTGCGCCCCGGCTCGGAAGCCTTCCACCCCGCGATCCTGCTGTCGCTCGCCAACGCCGTGCTCTACGCGTTCTTCAATCTGATGACGCGCAAGCTCGCCGCCTACGACCCGCCGGAGACCATCCAGTTCCTGCCCGCGGTGGTGGCGAGCGTGGTGCTCGCGCCGTTCGCGCTGGCCGCGTGGCAATCGCCGCCCGGCTGGTTCGAATGGCTGCTGCTGTGCCTGATGGGCGTGTTCGGCGGCACCGGGCACTACCTGCTCGCGATGGCCCACCGCTACGCGCCCGCGAGCACGCTGGCGCCGTTCCTGTACCAGCAGATCCTTTATATGGCGCTCTTCGGCTACCTCGAGTTCGGCAACGTGCCCGACAAGGAGACCTGGATCGGGGCCGCGATCGTGGTGGCGAGCGGCCTGTACCTGTTCTCGCGCGAGCGGCGCGGCCGTTAGGCTAGACTCCCCGGCGGGGAGGCAGGATGCAGGACATCGTCGCGGTACCGCTCTGGCTCGCGGTCGCGGTCGCGCTGCTCGCGGCCTGGGCGCTTTACGAGCATGCGTTGATGCCCGCGCTGCGCTGGCTGGTGATGCATCCGGCCAACCAGGTGATCGACGAGGTCGGCAAGCGCCTTCGCATCGGCATCCGCCCGTTCCAGCGCACGCGCCGCCAGGCGCTGATCCATCGGCTGCTCACCGACCCCAAAGTGCAGCAGGCCGCCGAGCAGTTCGCGAAGGAGAACAAGGTCCCGGTGCTCATCGCGCTGCAGATCGTCGAGCGCTACGCGCGCGAGACGGTGCCCGCCTTCAACGCCTACCTGTACTTTCGCACCGGCTACTGGGTCGGCAAGCGGGTGGCGCAGCTGCTGTACCGCGTGCGCCTGGGCTATGTGGACGCGGTAAACCTTGCGCGCGTGGAGCCCGACTCCACCGTGGTGTTCGTCATGAACCACCGCTCCAACATGGACTACGTGCTCGCCAGCTACCTCGCCGCCGACCAGACGGCGCTGTCCTACGCGGTGGGCGAATGGGCGCGCATCTGGCCACTGTCGGCGCTGATCCGCTCGATGGGCGCCTACTTCGTGCGGCGCAATTCCAAGAACGACCTGTACCGCAAGGTGCTCGAGCGCTACATCGTCATGGCCACCGAAGCAGGCGTGCCGCAGGCGGTGTTCCCGGAGGGCGGGCTGACGCGCGACGGGCGCATGCGCGAACCCAAGCTGGGCGCCATCGACTACATGATGCGGGGCTTTCGCGTGGACGGCGAGCGCGACCTGGTGTTCGTGCCGCTGGGCATCAACTACGACCGCGTGCTGGAGGACAGGACGCTGTTGCGCTCGATCGACCCGGAGGCGACGCGCAGCAGCCCGTCGAAGGCGCTGTGGACGACGTTCCGCTTCGCCTTCCACAACTTCTCGCTGATGCTGAGGAGCGAATGGCACCGCTTCGGCTACGCCTGCGTCAACTTCGGCGCGCCCGTGTCCATGCGCACTTACTGCAAGGAGCACGACCTCGACTTCCACAAGCTCTCCGGCGAGGAGCGCAAGCGGGAGATGGGCCGGCTGGGCAAGCACCTCATGGATTCGGTCGGGCGCATCGTGCCGGTGCTGCCGGTGCCACTGATCGCCACTGTGTTCGTCGCGCACGGCGACAAGGCGATCTCGGAGATGGAACTGAAGTCAGAGGTGAGCCAGCTAGTGGAGAGGCTGACTGCCAGCGGCGCGCACGTCTACGTGCCGCGCAAGGACTTCGACTACGCAGTCAACGTCGGATTGAGGATGCTGCGCCTGCGGCGGCTGGTGGGCGAGCGCGATGGCCTGTTCTATGCGCAGTCCGAGGAATTGCCCCTGCTGCGGTACTACGCCAACTCGATCGCCCACCTGCTGTAAATCGGGGTCAGAGCCCGATTATGTTTTTTATTCGAAATCGGGGTCAGAGCCCGATTTTCGGCGTAAACTTTTTAGCGAAATAAGCTGTCAAGAATACGGGCCCGCCGGTGAGGTGGGTCTCAGTCATCTGCATTTGGGCCGGCAGGGCTCGTCCTTTCGGTACTCCTGTACCACTCTGCGAAGCAGCGTAAGCGTCGCGTTCTCTATCAACTTACTTGAGGGGGCAAGGCAATGCTTCGAACTGGATTGCAATTGCAGGCTGCTGCGGCTGTCACGGCCGCGGCATTGGCTGTCGCGGGATGCGCAATGATGGCGCCGAGAACGGAGACCTATGTGGCGCCGACCGTCGGCACGACGTACTCTAACTATCGCCGCGACACGGGGAGCTATGGAGCTTCGACGGTGCATCTGCCCGGCAAGTACCTGGGCGAGCAGGTTTGGCGCGGGCAGCGCTACCGCGCCTTCGAAACACCTGAGCTCACGTTGCTTGGGTCGGCCGGAGGAAACTTGGATTTCGTCGCGCAGGTCAGGGGCGACACGCCGATCCTTACCTGGGAGCCGCCCATCACCTGGCAATACCCGCTCGAGGTCGGCAAGACGTTCACCAGAAAGTACAGCATGACCATCCATGCCGCCAAGCGGACGCTTGCTGTCGAGGACAAGGTAACGATCGAAGCCTACGAGGATACGACTGTTCCTGCAGGCACGTTCAAGGCATGGCGGGTCCGTACGGTCGACAATTTCGGGAACGACAACCTTGCTTGGTATGCGCCTGCCCTGGGGCTATTCATAAAGCAGAATCTTCGTCGCACCGCCAGCAATCCCGCCGGGCCGGGAACTCGCGAGATCGAACTGACCTCGTACACGCCAGGGAAGTAGCGGGGCGGTAAATCGGGCTCTGACCCCGATTTTCAGTCCCTATTTTTGCCGGCGGCCCTTCATGTCGCGGTTGGCGTCGTTAATGTCCCGGCGCAACTGGTCGCGCTGGTCGCGCGAGAGGCGCTCGCGGCGCATCTCGCGCCCGCCAGCCTTCTGCGTCTGCTGCATGCCCTGTTTCGGCGACTGCGCGCCGCGCCCCTTCTCCTGGGCGGCAGCCGGCCCCGCCGAGAACAGGGCGAGCGCGAAAACCAGGGAAAGGAAGGCCTTCATACGGCCTGAATAGTAAGGAGCTTTCGCCTTTCACGTGTGTCAGGTCAACGGTTTTTTGTGACAATCCGTTACCCTCCACCCCCATGGCCGAACTCAAGACCCGCATCCTCGTCGTGGACGACGACCAGCGCCTGCGCGACTTGCTCACGCGCTACCTCGGCGAGCAGCAGTTCGAGGTGCGGGCGGTGCGCGACGCGCAGGAGATGGACAAGCACCTCGCGCGCGAGCGCTACGACCTGATCGTGCTGGACCTCATGCTCCCCGGCGAGGACGGCCTCGCCATCTGCCGCCGCCTGCGCGCCGCCGGATCGGCCCCCGCCATCCTCATGCTCACCGCCAAGGGCGACGAGGTGGACCGCATCGTCGGCCTGGAAATGGGCGCCGACGACTACCTGCCCAAGCCCTTCAACCCGCGCGAGCTCGTGGCGCGCATCCAGGCGGTGCTGCGCCGCAAGCCGAAGTCCGGGCTGCCGGGCGCACCCGACACGGAAGAAGGCCTGTACCGCTTCGGCGCCTTCGAGTTCAACCCCTCCACGCGCGAGCTGAAGAAGGACGGCAAGGCAGTGGCGCTCACCACTGGCGAGTACTCGGTGCTGCGCGTGCTGGTGCAGCACCCGCGGCAACCGCTCTCGCGCGACAAGCTGATGGAACTGGCGCGCGGCCGCGAATACGAAGTGTTCGACCGCTCCATCGACGTGCAGATCTCGCGCCTGCGCAAGCTCATCGAAGAGGATCCCGGCAAGCCGCGCCACATCCAGACTGTGTGGGGCCACGGCTACGTGTTCGTGCCCGACGGCACGCCGCGATGACGCTGTTCTGGCGGTCGTTCCTCCTGATCGCCGCGCTGATCGTGGTGTCGGTGCTGGCCTCGTTCCAGATCAGCCGCGTCTACGAGCGCGAGCCGCGCTCCCGGGAGCTGGCGCAGCAGACGGTGAGCGTGGTCAACCTGACGCGCGCCGCGCTGGTGAACGCCGACCCGGTATTGCGCCGCGAGCTGCTGCTCGAGTTGAACGAGCGCGAGGGCATCCGCATCTACCCGGTGACCAATGAGGAAAAGCTCGCGCTGTTGCGCCCGGACGGACCACTCGAGCGCGTGGCCGCGCGCGTGCGCGCGCAGCTCGGCGCGGCGACGCGCTTCGCCGCCGCGCGCGACGGCATGCGCGGCTTCTGGGTGAGCTTCTACATCGACGAGGACGAGTTCTGGGTGATGCTGCCGCGCGAGCGCTTCGAGCCGGAGTTCGGCCTGGGATGGCTCGGCTGGGGCGCCGCGCTGCTCGCCCTCGCACTGCTCGGGGCCTGGCTCATCGCCTCGAGCATCTCGCGGCCGCTCGCCGGCCTCGCCGAGGCGGCGCGGCGCATCGGGCGCGGCGACGTCCCCGCCCCGCTCGCCGAGGACGGCGCGCGCGAGCTGCGCACGGTGCAATCGGCGTTCAACCGCATGACCGGCGACCTCGCCTCGATGGAGCGCGAGCGCGCCATGGTGCTTGCGGGCATCTCGCACGACCTGCGCACGCCGCTCTCGCGCCTGCGCCTCGCGGTGGAAATGAGCGGCGCGGACTCCGCGACCGCCGGGGGCATGAACGCGGACATCGGGGAAATGGACCAGGTGATCGGGCAGTTCCTCGACTTCGCGCGCGGCGACGACGAGCAGCGCGAGCCGGTGGCGGTGGACGAGCTCGCCGATGAGGTGGCGACGCACTTCGCCAGGCTCGGCAAGCCGGTGCGCCGCACCGGGAGCTCAGGGGCAACCCCCCAGGCCGCGCGCATGGCCCTGCACCGCGCCCTGATGAACCTGGTGGAGAACGCCTTGCGCTATGCGAGCGGCGAGATCGAAGTGCACGCCGCCAGCCGCGGGAGCGAGGTACTGCTCGAAGTGCTCGACCGCGGCCCGGGCATCCCGGAGGGCGAAGTCGAACGCCTCAAGCGCCCCTTCACGCGGCTGGACGAGGCTCGCAGCGGCCAGGGTGGCGCGGGCCTCGGCCTGGCGATCGTCGAGCGGGTGGCGCGGGCCCACGGCGGGCGCTTCGAGCTGGCGCCCCGGGAGGGCGGCGGGCTGGCTGCCCGGCTAGTCCTGCCGGCGGCTTGACCGGGGTCAAGGCGCCATGGCTGGATTCTTGCTGCAATGCAACCTGAGAGAGAGGAAGCTGTCGAAGTAGCGTATATCCCACAAGGATATGCACCTGCAAGTTGCGGCTGCACTTTAATCGTGCAACGCAACATACGACCGCTAAACCTGCAGCAGAAGGAGCATTGCATGGACCACGACCGCAACACCAAGCCAGGCCTCGAGGCGCTTTACGCGCGGCTGGACGAAATCCAGATGAGCCCCGCCGAGCGCCTGAACGCCAGGGCTGCCCTCGCCCAGGCCGACGCCATTGCAGACGTCCTCGTCACCCTCCTGGAATTGCCCCGGCGCCTGTTCACCGCCCGCGCGAGGACGCGCTACTCCGCGACGTAGTGCCTGCGGGTGAGCGCGGCGAGCGCGCGCACCGATAGGTCGTCGGACTTTTCCAGCTCGGCCGCGATCAGCGCCTGCTCGCGCCGGCCGCGGTTCTGCGACAGCTTCCAGCGCGTCTCAAGGCGCGTGACGGCGACATCGAAGTTGACGATGCCGTCGAGCATGTTCTTCACGTACTCGGGACGCAGCGCGTCGAACTTCGGCAGCCACTGCGGATCGAGTGTCGCCACCAGCTCACGCTGCGCGGCATGCTTGCCCTGGCGATCGTCGCTGAGGGTCACCTTGCCGTAGGCATGCACCGCGGCGTAGTTCCATGTCGGCACGCGCTCCACGTCCGCGTACCAGCGCGGCGAGACGTAGGCGTGCGGGCCGGCGAATACCAGCAGGATCTCGTCGTCGAAGAACTCCTGCCACTGCGGGTTGTTCTTCGCCATGTGCGAATGGATCACCAGGCCCGCCTCGCTGTCGGCGACGGTCACGGGCAGGTGGGACGCCACGGGCACGCCACCGGTGGCGGTGACCACGAGGGCGAAGCTGTTGGCGCGCATGAACTCCACCAGCTCCCTGCGGTCCTCGACCTGGTTGTAGGGCGGCGAGTACATGTCAGAGCTCCTCGATCAGCGCCACCGCCATCGCGGCGATGCCCTCGCCGCGCCCGGTGAAGCCCAGGCCTTCGGTGGTGGTGGCCTTCAGGCTCACCAGGCCCGCCGGGATGCCTAGGTCGGCGGCAATGTTGCCGGTCATGCGCGCGAAGTGCGGCGACATGCGCGGCGCCTGCGCCACTACGGTTGCATCCACGTTCACCACGCGCCATTTGTTCGCCGCGAGCTTCGCCGCCACGTCGCGCAGCAGCATGCGGCTGTCGATCTCGGAGAATTTCGAGTCGCTGTCGGGGTAGTGACGCCCGATGTCGCCCAGCCCCGCGGCGCCGAGCAAGGCGTCGCAGATCGCATGCAGCAGCACATCGGCGTCCGAATGGCCTTCCAGCCCGAGGTGGTAGGGAATGTGCACCCCGCCGATCACCAGCTTCCTCCCCGGGACCAGCGCGTGCACGTCGATGCCTTGTCCGATTCTCATGTCAGCGCCTCGAGAGGATGGCTTGTGCGATGGCAAGGTCTTCCGGCCACGTTACCTTGAGATTCTCACGGCTGCCCGGCACCAGCCGCGGCTTGAGCCCCATCTGCTCCACCGCGCTCGCCTCGTCGGTCACCGCGCCTTTCGCCTGGCGCAGCGCCTGCACCAGCAGGCCCGCGCGGAACATCTGCGGCGTCTGCGCCAGCCACAGCAGGTTGCGGTCTTCGGTGCCGGCGATGCGCTGGGCGCCGGTCTCGTCCTTGGCGACGCGCTTCACGGTGTCCGAAGCAGGCAGCGCGAGGATGCCGCCGATCTCGTCGCCGCTGCAATCCCCGATGTGGCGCGCCAGGTCGGCTGCCGGCAGGCACGGCCGCGCCGCGTCGTGCACCAGTATCCAGTCGTCGGCATGCACCTCGGCCATCGCCGCCACCAGCCCGTTGTAGACAGAGTCGCGCCGCGTCTCGCCGCCGCAGTACAGCGGCTCGATCCTGCCGGCGAAGGCGCTCCAGTCATAGCCGGCGAACGCATTGTCGCCGGGCGTCAGCACCACGAACACCATCTCCACCGGGGGGCGGCAGAGCGCCGCCACGGCGTGCCAGAGCATGGGCTTGCCCAGCAGCGGCAGGTATTGCTTGGGCTGCGCGGCGGAAAAGCGGCTGCCGCTGCCCGCCGCCGGAATCAGGCCATACCAGGTCAAAGCAAAAACTCCATGAATTCAAGCAAGTATAATTGCTTTCGGCATGCTTCGCGACCCGTTCCCTGGTAAGCCGCACGACGCCCGGCTGGTGGGCTCGGCGGACGCGCTCGCCCTTTGCCGCATTGCCGCAGCGTCCAGTCCTCTGGCGGTGCTGAGCGCCACCGCGCTCGATGCGCAGCGCCTCGTCGAAGAGCTCGCGTGGTTCGCGCCGCAACTGCGCGTGTGCCTGCTGCCCGACTGGGAAACGCTGCCCTACGACTCCTTCTCGCCGCACCACGACCTCGTCTCCGAGCGGCTCGCCACGCTGTACCGCATGCAGCGCGGAGAGTTCGATATAGCCGTGGTGCCTGTGCAGACGGCGCTGGTGCGCCTGTGCCCGCCGTCCTACCTCGCCGCGCGCACGTTCTTCCTCGAGCAAAAAAACCTGCTCGACCTCGCAGCGCTGCTCGCGCAGCTTACGGTCGCCGGCTACCACCATGTCACGCAGGTCGTGGCGCCCGGGGAGTTCTGCGTGCGCGGCGGGATCATCGACCTCTTCCCCGCGGGCAGCCAGCTCCCCTACCGCCTGGACCTCGACGACCAGGTGATCGACACGATCCGCACCTTCGACGTGGACACGCAGCGCACGCTGTACACGGTGAAGGAAGTGCGCATGCTGCCGGCGCGCGAGTTTCCGCTGGACGATGCCGGCAAGGCGAAGTTCCGCAGCCGCTTCCGCGAAGTCTTCGAGGGCGATCCTTCCAAGCGGGGCCTGTACCGCGACGTCTCCAACGGCATCGCGGCCGGCGGCATCGAGTACTACCTGCCGCTGTTCTTCGACGCGCTGGCGACGCTGTTCGACTACCTGCCGCAGGGCACCACCGTCGTTCGGCAGGGCGATGTCCCGGCCGCAGTGGACGCCTTCTGGCGCGACACGAACTCGCGCTACCGGCTGCTCGGCGGCGAGCGCGAGCGGCCGCTCCTGCCGCCCGCGCAGATCTTCCTTCCCGCCGAGGAGTTCCACGTCGCGGCCAGGCGCTTTGCGCAGGCCGAACTGGAGCGCAGCCTGCCCGGCGAGGCGCTGCCCGCCGTGGCGGTGGACCGCCGGGCGCAGGATCCGCTTGCCCTGTTCAAGCAGTTCCTGGCCGGCTGCGGACTGCGCGTGCTGGTGGCTGCCGAATCCGCAGGGCGGCGCGAGACCATGCTCGCCTACTTCGCCGAGTACGGCCTCTCGCCCGCGCCCTGCGCGGATTTCGCTGCCTGGCTCGGCTCGAGCGAGCGCTTCGCCATCACGGTGGCGCCGCTCAACAACGGCTTTGCGCTCGGCGCGGAAGGCTGGTGCGTGGTCACCGAGGCCGAGCTGTATGCCGGCACGGTGCGCCGCCGCGCCAGGGACGCGCAGAAGAAAAGCTCCGTCGAAGGCATGCTGCGCGACCTCTCGGAGCTGCGCGTCGGCGACCCGGTGGTGCATTCGCAGCACGGCATCGGCCGCTACCAGGGCCTCGTCGGCATGGACCTGGGGGAAGGACCCACCGAGTTCCTGCACCTGCAGTACGAAGGCGGCGACAAACTCTACGTGCCGGTGTCGCAGCTCGCCGTCATCTCGCGCTACTCGGGAGCCGAAGCCGAAGCCGCGCCCCTGCACAAGCTGGGCAGCGGGCAATGGGACAAGGCCAAGGCGCGCGCCGCAAAGCAGGTGCGCGACACGGCCGCGGAGCTCCTCGCGCTCTACGCCCGGCGCGCGCTGCGCGAGGGCCACGCCTTCAAGGTCCTCGCGCACGACCTCGATGCCTTCGCGGACGGCTTCGGCTTCGAGGAAACCGCGGACCAGGCCGCCGCCATCAAGTCGGTGGTGGAAGACATGGCCACGGGCAAGCCGATGGATCGCCTCATCTGCGGCGACGTCGGCTTCGGCAAGACCGAGGTGGCGCTGCGCGCGGCCTTCGTTGCGGTTGCCGACAGCAAGCAGGTGGCGATCCTGTGCCCCACCACGCTGCTGGTGGAGCAGCACTTCCAGACCTTCTCCGACCGCTTCGCCGACTGGCCGGTGCGGATCGCCGAACTCTCGCGCTTCCGCTCGGGCAAGGAAGCCTCGGCGACGCTCAAGGCGCTCGCCGCGGGCGAAGTGGACATCCTCATCGGCACGCACAAGCTGCTCTCGAAGGACGTGAAGTTCGAGCGCCTGGGACTCGCCATCATCGACGAGGAGCACCGCTTCGGCGTGCGCCAGAAGGAGGCGCTGAAGGCCTTGCGCGCGGAAGTCGACGTGCTCACGCTCACCGCCACCCCGATCCCGCGCACGCTCGCGCTGTCGCTCGAGGGCCTGCGCGATTTTTCCGTCATCGCCACCGCGCCGCAAAAGCGCCTCGCCATCAAGACCTTCGCCGCGTCATTCTCCGAGGGGCTCATCCGCGAGGCGGCGCTGCGTGAACTGAAGCGCGGCGGCCAGGTGTACTTCCTGCACAACGAGGTGGACACCATCGAGCGCATGCGCGAGCGCCTGGCGAAGCTCCTGCCCGAGGCGCGCATCGCGGTGGCGCACGGCCAGATGCGAGAGCGCGACCTCGAGCGCGTGATGCGCGACTTCTACGCGCAGCGCTCCAACCTCCTGCTGTGCACCACCATCATCGAAACCGGCATCGACGTGCCCACCGCCAACACCATCGTCATCCACCGCGCCGACAAGTTCGGCCTCGCCCAGCTGCACCAGCTGCGCGGCAGGGTCGGGCGCTCGCACCACCAGGCCTACGCCTACCTCCTCACCCCGCCCGAGGATGCGCTGTCGACCGCGGCGAAGAAGCGCCTCGAGGCGATCCAGATGATGGAGGACCTCGGTGCGGGGTTCTATCTCGCGATGCACGACCTCGAGATTCGCGGCGCGGGTGAGGTCCTCGGAGACTCCCAGTCCGGCGGCATCCACGACATCGGCTTCACGCTCTACACGGAAATGCTCGACCACGCGGTACGCGCTCTCAAGCGCGGCGTGGAGCCCGACCTTTCCCGGCCGATCAACGTGGCGACGGAAGTGAACCTGCACGCCCCCGCGCTCTTGCCGGAAACCTATTGCGGCGACGTGCACGAGCGCCTGGTGCTCTACAAGCGGCTGGCGAACTGCGCCACCGATGACGAGCTCGAGCGCCTCACCGAGGAGCTGGTCGACCGCTTTGGTCTCCTTCCGGAACCCGCGCGCGTGCTGCTCGAAT
>JANMUO010000340.1:0-8420 GCA_031391655.1 Betaproteobacteria bacterium | reverse complement strand
GTCACCAAGGGGCATATCGAGTTCCGCGGCCAGCGCATCGACAAGCTCAACCCGTCCGAGCTGGTCAAGCGCGGGATCTGCCAGGTGATGGAGGGGCGCCACTGCTTCCAGCACCTGACCGTAGAGGAGAACCTGCTCACCGGCGCCTATACGCGCGGCAGCGCGAACCTGGACGCCGACCTGGAGAAGGTCTACCGCTACTTCCCGCGCTTGAAGGAGCGACGCAAGGCGCAGTCGGGCTACACCTCGGGCGGCGAGCAGCAGATGACCGCCATCGGCCGTGCGCTCATGGCGCGGCCGCAGATGATCCTGCTGGACGAGCCCTCGATGGGCCTCGCGCCGCAGCTGGTGGTGGAGATCTTCGAGATCGTGAAGGAGCTCAACCAGAAGGAGAAGGTGAGCTTCCTGCTGGCGGAGCAGAACACCAATATTGCGCTCAAGTACGCCGACTACGGCTACATCCTGGAGAACGGCCGCGTGGTGATGGACGGCGAGGGCAGGTCGCTCGCCGAGAACGAGGACGTGAAAGAGTTCTACCTCGGGTTTTCCTCCGGCGCGCGACGCAACTTCCGCGACGTGAAATCCTACCGGCGCAGGAAGCGGTGGCTGTAGCTTTCTACGACGCGCTCGAGGCGCGTCGGCCCGAGGAGCGCGAGGCGGCGTTGATGGCGGCGCTGCCCAGGCACCTCGCGCACGCCAGGCAGAACGCCCCCGGCTGGGCGCGCATCCTGAAGGACTGCGATGCGGCGGCGGTCACCAGCCGCGCCGCGCTGGCGAAACTGCCGGTCACGCGCAAATCCGATCTCCCCGAACTGCAGAAAGCCCTGCCGCCGCTCGGCGGCCTCAACGCCACGCCGGTGGCCAAGCTCGCCAAGCTCTTCGTCTCTCCAGGGCCGGTAGTTGACCCGGAGGGACAGGGGAGGGACTGGTGGCGTACCGCGAGGTCCCTGTATGCCGCGGGCTTTCGCGCCGGCGACCTGGTGCTGAACGCGTTTTCCTATCACTTCACCCCCGCCGCCTCGATGGTCGAGCACGGCGCGCTGGCCGTCGGCTGCAGCGTGGTGCCGGGCGGCACAGGCCAGACCGAGATGCAGGCGGCGGTGATCCGCGACCTGCATGTCAACGGCTACGGCGGCACGCCTTCCTTCCTCAAGCTGATCGTGGAAAAGGCGGATGAGCTGAAGATCGACATTTCCTCGCTGCAGAAGGCGATCGTCGGCGCCGAGTACCTGCCGCCCGCGCTGCGCCAGGCGATGGCCGCGCGCGGCATCCGCGTGCTGCAGCTCTATGCCACCGCCGACATCGGCCTGCTCGCCTACGAGAGCGCGATGCCCGACGGCAAGGTGAACGAAGGCATGGTCCTCGAGGAGGCGCTGATCCTCGAGATCGTGCGGCCGGGCACCGGCGACCCGGTACCGGCCGGCGAAGTGGGCGAAGTGGTCGTCACCTCGTTCAACCCGGACTATCCGCTGATCCGTTTCGCCACCGGCGACTTGTCGGCGCTGCTGCCCGGCACCAGCCCCTGCGGGCGCACCAACATGCGCATCAAGGGCTGGATGGGGCGTGCCGACCAGACCTGCAAGGTGCGTGCGATGTTCGTCTCGCCCAAGCTGGTGGGCGAGGTGCTGCGCCGGCACGCGGAGATCGTGAAAGCGCGCCTGGTGGTGGAAGGCGAGACCGGCAACGACCGCATGACCTTGAAATGCGAAGCGAAAGAGCGGCCGGCGGGGCTCGCCGAGGCGATCGTGGCGTCGATCCGCGATGTCACCAAGCTGCGCGGGGAAGTCGAACTGGTGGCGCCGGGCAGCTTGCCGAACGATGGCAAGGTGATAGACGATATGCGCAAGTACAACTAATGGAGGAGACAATGAAGAAGATTCTTTTCGCAGTTGCGCTGGCCCTCGTCACGGGCTCGGCCCTTGCGCAAGGCAAGGTGGAAGTCCTGTGGCTCGGCCAGGCGGCCTTCAAGATCACCACGCCCGGCGGCAAGGTGATCGTGATCGATCCCTGGCTGAAGACCAACCCGAAGACGCCCGCCGGCTACAAGAACCTCGCGGCGCTGGGTAAGGTGGACCTGGTGCTGGTCACGCACGGGCACCCCGACCATGTCATGGATGCGGCCGAGTTGGTGAAGTTGAACAAGGTGCGGCTCTATGCGCCCCCGGGGTTGTCGAACACGCTGGTGACCCTCGGCGAGGTGCCCGCCGACCAGGCACCGGGCATGAACATCAGCGGCATCGCTACGCCGCTCGGACCGGAGATCAAGTTCCACATGGTCCAGGCCAACCACAGTTCAGAGTACCGGTGGAAGGATCCGGCGACCGGCGTGGAGCGCATGTATCCGGGCGGCACGCCGGTGGGCTGGATCATCGAGATGGAGAACGGCTTCAAGGTCTACCACATGGGCGACACGGGCTTGTTCGGCGATATGCGCTTGATCGGCGAGATGTACAAGCCGGATCTGGTGCTGGTGCCGATCGGGGGCAACTTCACCATCAACGCGCAGCTCGCCGCCTACGCCATGCGCGAGATGGTCAAGCCGCGCTTCGCCATCCCGATGCACTACGGCACCTACCCGATCCTCGCCGGCAAGCCGGAGGATTTCGTCAAAGGGCTGGAAGGCGCCTCGACCCGGGTCATCGTCATGAACCCAGGCGAGGAAGTGAAGTTCTAGCCTAGGTCTTGCGCGCCGCGCCGACCGGCAGGCTGTCGGCGCGGCGGATCTCGTCGTTCCTTAGTGCGGACGGATCGGCGAGGAAGGCGTTGACGAAGCCGATCGAATCGGCACCCCAGAAGATTTCGCCGTCCACTTCGTAGCTCGGCACGCCGAACACGCCGCGCGCCGCGGCGTCCTCGGTGTTCTTGCGCAGCGCGTCCTTCACCTCCGGCGCGTTCAACCGGTCGCCCACGCCCAGCTTTTGCGCCAGTGCGCTGAATCGCGCCGGGTCGGAGGCATTCTCCCCGGTAGTCCAGATCGCATCGAAGATCTCGTCCACCGCCTCATGTGTCGTGCCCGTGGCGATGGCCAGTCGCAGGTGGTGCAGCGGATTGAAGGGGTGCAGCGCAGGAAAGCGGAAGGGGATGCCGAGGCTCTGTGCCCACCAGATGCACCAGCGGTACGTCCAAAGCCGCTTGGCAGGCACCTCCGCCGGGCCCTTCTGGCCGAAGTGATTCAGGAGCGCGCCGAAAAGCACCGGCTTCAACTCCACCGACACGTCGCGCGGCAGCTCGTGAAGCCGCTTGAACGAGATGTAGGAGTAGGGCGAGACGAAGTCGAAGTACCAGGCGACGCGCCTCATGGCGCGGCGAGCGGCAGGGAGAAACGCTTGGAGGCCGGGTTCATTCAGTGATTCTAGGCTCGGAAATATTGCGGCGTTGCGGCAACTGCGCGAGCACCGCCCGTTGCTCTTCGTCGGTCAGCGATCCCCAGGCGGCAATTTCGGCCAGGGTGCGCCGGCAGCCCTGGCAGTAGCGCTGATCCGCATCCATGACGCAGACCTTGGTGCAGGGCGAGGCGATCAAACCGGCTTGGCCCTTTTCGCCGCGATGGCCTTGCCTGCCTTGGACACCGGTTCCCGGCCGAGCACCGAGGAGATCCAGGCCCCGGTATCGACCAGCTTGTCGAGGTCGACGCCTGTGCGGATACCCAGGCCGTGCAGCATGTAGACCACGTCTTCGGTGGCGACGTTGCCCGCGGCTCCCTGGGCGTAGGGGCAACCGCCCTGGCCGGCGACCGACGAATCGATGGTCGCCACGCCCAGCTGCAGCGAAGCGTAGATGTTGGCGAGTGCCTGGCCGTAGGTGTCGTGATAGTGGCCGGCGAGGCGTTCCAGCGGAACGCGTTTGGCGACCGCCTCGATCATCTTCTGCGTCCTGACCGGGGTGCCCACGCCGATGGTGTCGCCGAGCGACACCTCGTAGCAGCCCATGTCGAAGAGCGCGCCGGCGACCTCGGCGACCTTCTGCGCCGGGACGTCGCCTTCGTAGGGGCAGCCGAGCACGCAGGAAATGTAGCCGCGCACCTTGACCTTCGCCGCCTTTGCCGCCTCCGCCACCGGGCGGAAGCGCTCCAGCGATTCGGCGATCGAGCAGTTGATGTTCTTCCTCGAGAAGGCCTCCGAAGCAGCGCCGAAAATCGCCACCTCGGTTGCGCCGGCCGCGAGCGCAGCCTGGAAGCCCTTCAGGTTCGGCGTGAGCACGGGGTAGGACACGCCGGGCTTCCTGCGGATGCCTTCCAACACCTCGGTGTGGTCGGCCATCTGCGGAATCCATTTCGGCGAGACGAAGGCCGTCGCCTCCACGGCGGGGAGGCCGGCCTCGGCAAGCCGCTCGATCAGCTCGAGCTTCACCTTGGTCGGCACCTCGGCTTTCTCGTTCTGCAGGCCGTCGCGCGGCCCCACTTCGACGATGCGCACCTGCACGGGCAATGCGGCCATGGCTTACTCCAGTTTCAGGAGTTCGGCGCCCTCGGGCACCTGCTCGCCCGCGGCGAAGTGGATTTCCTTTACAACGCCGTCGGCGGGCGCGGCGATCGTGTGTTCCATCTTCATCGCCTCCAGGATGAGCAAAGGCGTGCCCTTGGCCACCTTGTCGCCCGCCTTGACCATCACGGCGATCACCTTGCCGGGCATCGGTGCGGCGAGCGTGCCGCTGGCGGTGTCGGCGTCGAGTCCCTGGAATTCGTCGTGCAGCGCCAGGCGGCGAACCGCGCCGTCGGCGAAGAGGTGCCAGTCGCGTCCGTCGCGCACCGCGCGCGCTTTCGTCGCGCGTCCGTCCAGGCGCACCAGAATCCTGCCGTCGGCGAGCCGCTCGCCTTCGAGCGCATATTCCCGCCCGGCCGTGACGATGCGCAGGCCTGCATCGCGGAAATGCACCGTCGCTGAATGCCGCTCGCCGCCCTCGTCGAACGCGAAGGCGTGGTGCGAGTCCTGGTTCAGCCGCCAGCCGTCCACGCGGTCCCAGGGCGAATGCGGATCCGTGGAGGCGGCGGCCCGGGCGCGGGCCGCATCCTCCTCGGCGAGCAGCTCAGCATAGGCGGCGGCGGCGAGCACCGCATCGGGGAGCGGCGCGCGCGGCGGGAACAACTCGGCGCGGCTGCGTTCGATCAGTCCCGTATCAAGTTCGGCGCTGGCGAACGCGCGGCTGCGCACCGTCCGGGCGAGGAACTCTACGTTGGTCTTCAGGCCCGCGACCTCCACCTCGTCGAGCGCAGCGGCAAGGCGCGCCAGCGCCGCCGGGCGATCCTCGCCCCAGGCGATGAGCTTGGCGATCATCGGATCGTAGTAGGGCGTGATCGAGGCGCCGCTTTCCACGCCGGTGTCGGTGCGCAGGTCGGCGGCGTCTGCCGGGAAGCGCAGGTGGGCGAGGCGCCCGGTCTGCGGAAGGAAGTCGCGCGCCGGGTCCTCTGCGTACAGGCGCGCCTCGATGGCGTGGCCGCGAATCGTCAGCTCCGCCTGCGCGAGGGGCAGCGGCTCGCCGGCCGCCACGCGCAACTGCCACTCGACGAGGTCCAGGCCGGTGATCATTTCGGTCACCGGGTGCTCGACCTGCAGGCGCGTGTTCATCTCCATGAAGTAGAAGCGCCCGTCCTGTTCGGCGATGAATTCCACGGTTCCCGCACCGACATAGTTCACCGCACGCGCAGCGGCGATCGCCGCTTCGCCCATTTCCTTGCGCCGCGCCGCGGTCATGCCGGGCGCCGGTGCCTCCTCCAGGACTTTCTGGTGCCGGCGTTGCACCGAGCAGTCCCGCTCGAAGAGATATACCAGGCCGCCCCGCGTGTCGCCGAACACCTGCACTTCGATGTGCCGCGGCCGGTCGAGGTAGCGCTCGATCAGCACGCGCTCGTCGCCGAAGGAGGACTTCGCTTCGCGCTTCGCGCCTTCGAGTGCTGCCTTGAACTCCCCCGGTGCACGCACCACGCGCATGCCCTTGCCGCCGCCGCCGGCGCTGGCCTTGATCAGCACCGGGTAGCCGATGCCGTCGGCTTGCTTTGCAAGGAAGGCGGGATCTTGCTGCTCGCCGTGGTAGCCCGGCACCAGCGGCACCTTGGCCTTCTCCATGAGCCGCTTGGAAGCGGACTTGTCGCCCATTGCCGCGATCGCCTCGGGCGTCGGGCCGATGAATACGATGCC
The DNA here is from genome assembly GCA_031391655.1 of Betaproteobacteria bacterium. GTDB lineage: Bacteria > Pseudomonadota > Gammaproteobacteria > Burkholderiales > SG8-39 > JAABQT01. The sequence goes on along the minus strand of JANMUO010000340.1, from coordinate 2,286 downwards.
GGCCTTGGCGCAGGCCCGTGCGAAATCCTCGTTCTCCGACAGGAAGCCGTAGCCCGGATGGATCGCCTCGGCTCCGGTATCGCGCGCCGCGGCGAGGATCGCCTCCACGTTCAGGTAGCTCTCGCGCGCAGCCGGCGGCCCGATGCGGCGCGCCTCATCGGCCAGCTTCACATGGCGCGCGTCACGATCGGCATCCGAATACACGGCGACCGTGCGGATGCCCATGCGCTTTGCGGTGCGCATCACGCGGCAGGCGATCTCGCCGCGGTTGGCGATGAGGATCTTGCGGAACATCAGGGCTTCCACGACGGTTTGCGCTTCTCGAGGAACGAAGCGATGCCCTCGCGCCCCTCGGGCGAGACGCGGATCTCGGCGATCTGCTGCGCGGTATCGGCGATCATCGCGTCGTCGACAGCTCCCGAGGAGACGCGACGAATCAGGTCCTTGATCTTGGCGATTGCAACGGGCCCGCCTTGCACGATGTGCTTTAGAATTTTCCCGATCTCGCCGTCCAGTTTGTCGGACGGCGAGACAGCAGTTAAGAGCCCAATACGATGCGCTTCGCTCGCATCGAAGACTTCGGCGCTTAGGAAATAGCGACGAGCCGCTCTTTGCCCCATCGCCCTCACGACATAAGGACTGATGGTGGCGGGGGACAAACCGAGTTTTGCTTCGGAAAGGCAGAACTTGGCTTCTGGCGAACCAACCGCGATGTCGCAAGCGGCAACCAGCCCCACCCCACCCGCAAACGCCGGGCCGTGGACGCGCGCAATGGTCGGCTTGCGCATGCGGTCGAGCGTCTTGAGCATCTCCGCGAGCGCCTGCGCGTCGGCCAGGTTCTGCTCATAGCCGTAGCCGGCCATGCGTTTCATCCAGTTGAGGTCCGCGCCGGCGCAGAAAGCCGGCCCGTTGCCGGCGAGGACGACCGCGCGCACCGCATCCTCGGCGTCGAGCTCGCGCAGCACGCCGGTGAGCGCCACAATCAGCGCGTCGTCGAAAGCGTTGCGGATCTCCGGCCGGTCGAGCGTGACCCGGGCCACGCCGTCGCTGGTGTGGACTTTCAGCATCTCAGGCGAGCCTCGGCTCGACCGTCACTGCGGTTTTCACCGAGTTGGCGATGAAGCACTTGTCGTGCGCGCGCTCGTGCAATTGCGCGTGCTCCTGCGCGCTGGGTTGGCGGCCCGTGAATTTCACCGCGGGCCGCAGCGTGACGCGCGTCATCGCCATGCGGCCCTCGACATTCTTCTCCAGTACTCCAGAGGCCTCGTCCGCGTAGCGCTCGACGACCAGCTTCGCCTGCGACGCGATGTGCAGGAACCAGAGAAGATGGCAGGAGGAGAGCGACGCCACGAAGGCCTGTTCCGGATCCACGCCGGGGGCGCCCGCCGCGGTGCTTGGGGTGTTTCCCGCGGCGGCGGAGGCGGGCACGCTGATCCCGCCCTCGAAGCTCAGGGTGTGCGAGCGGTTGTAGGTCTGGTAGTCGAAGTCGGCGGTCGCGCGCGCCCATTCGACGGTGGCCCGGTATTCGGACACGGCTACATCCGGAAGATGCCGAACTTCGTCTCTTCCACGGGCGCGTTCAGCGCCGCGGAGAGGGCGAGGCCGAGCAGGCGCCGCGTGTCGGCCGGGTCCACCACGCCGTCGTCCCACAGCCGGGCGCTCGCGTAGTAGGGATGGCCCTGGCGCTCGTACTGCTCGCGGATCGGGTTCTTGAACGCTTCTTCGTCCGCCGCCGACTTGAAGTCCCCGCGCACCGTCGCCAGGACGCTCGCCGCCTGCTCGCCGCCCATGATCGAGATGCGCGCGTTGGGCCACATCCAGAGGAACCGCGGCGAGTAGGCGCGCCCGCACATGCCGTAGTTGCCCGCCCCGAACGAGCCCCCGAGGATCATGGTGAACTTGGGCACCTTCGCCGTGGCCACCGCGGTCACCATCTTGGCGCCGTCCTTGGCGATGCCGCCGGCCTCGTACTTCCTGCCCACCATGTAGCCGGCGATGTTCTGCAGGAAAAGGAGCGGGATGCCGCGCTGGCTGGCGAGCTCGATGAAGTGCGCGGCCTTGAGCGAGCTCTCCGAGTACAAGATGCCGTTGTTGGCGAGGATCGCCACCGGGTAGCCGTGCAGGCGCGCAAAGCCCGTCACCAGTGTGGTGCCGTAGTTCTGCTTGAACTCGTCCAGCTCCGAGCCGTCCACGATGCGCGCGATCACTTCGCGCACGTCGTAGGGCTTGCGCACCTCAGACGGGATCACGCCGTAGATCTCCTCGGCCGGGTACAGCGGCTCGCGC
>JANMUO010000303.1:0-3733 GCA_031391655.1 Betaproteobacteria bacterium | reverse complement strand
TTGCAGGCGCGAGTGCGTGCCGATCAGGTCGGAGTCGTTGATGTAGGCGTCGTACAGGTTGCGGTTGGTCTGCATCTGCGTCTGCACCGCCTGCACCACCTCGCCTTCGCCCAGCAGCTGGTGGTTGACCTTGATGCCGGTGATCTCGAAGAAGGCCTTGGTGAGGACCTTGGATTCGTACTCGTGGGTCGGGATGGTTTCCGACAGCACGTTGATCTCCAGGCCCTTGAACGGCTTGGCGGCGTTGATGAACCACTCCATCTCCTTCAACTGCTGCGCCTTGCTCAGCGTCGAGGGCTGGAATTCCTTGTCGACCCACTGCTTGGCCTCCTTCTCCCCCGCAAAACCCGCCGGGGCGAAGGCGGCGGCGACCGCGAGGGCGAGCGTCGCGCCTACTTTCCTGTACCTCGTCATGTTTCCTCCCTTTGTCGGCAACAAAATCATGCTATGAGCGAAAGCAAACGAATGTCAATATATTAAAAACGCTTGGTGCAGTGCGGCAAAACGAAAGAATTGGAAAGTCATCTTGTTAATATAACTACAACATGCCCCTGCTGACGCCAAGACAGGCAGACATCGTTGCGCTCGCCCGCGACAACGGCCGGCTCGACGTCGACGGGCTGGCGAGCCGGTTCAGCGTCACGCCCCAGACCATCCGCAAGGACCTGAACGAGCTGTGCGACCACGGCGTGCTGCAGCGCTATCACGGCGGCGCGATGCTGCCCTCGGGGGTCGCCAACCTCGCCTATGAAGCGCGCCGGCAGCTGGCCACCGACGCCAAGCGGCGCATCGGCCTGAAGGCCGCCCAGCTGATCCCGAACGACTGCTCGCTGCTCATCAACATCGGCACCACCACGGAGCAGGTGGCCACCGCCCTGCGCGCGCACAAGGGCCTGATGGTGATCACCAACAACATGAACGTGGTGAACATCCTGCAGGGCTACACCGAGATCGAGGTGATCGTGGCGGGCGGAGTGCTGCGCCACTCCGACGGCGGCATCGTGGGCGAGCCGGCGGTGGATTTCCTGCGCCAATTCAAGGTGGACTATGCGGTCATCGGCACTTCCGCCATCGACGAGGACGGCGGCCTGCTCGACTACGACTACCGCGAGGTGGAGGTGTCGCGCAAGATCGTGGAGAGCAGCCGGCGCGCGATCCTCGTCGCCGACAGCCTGAAGTACGGCCGCTCGGCGCCGGTGCGCATCGGCCACCTGTCCGACATCGACCATTTCGTGACCGATGCCGCGCCGCCCGAACGGCTGCAGCGCATCTGCGCGGAAAACCACGTGGCGGTCGACATCGCCGCAGAATGAGCGCGGCCCCGCAACCGTCGCGCCAGGACCTGGCGCGTACGCTCGCGCAGCGCCCCGCCTGGGACGTGGTGGTGATCGGCGGCGGCGCCACCGGCCTCGGCGTCGCACTCGACGCCGCCGCGCGCGGCCTGTCGGTGGCCCTCGTCGAAGCAGAGGATTTCGCCAAAGGCACCTCGTCGCGCGCCACCAAACTGGTGCACGGCGGCGTGCGCTACCTCGCGCAAGGCAATCTCAAGCTGGTGCGCGAAGCGTTGCGCGAGCGGGCGATCCTCTTGCGCAACGCGCCGCACCTCGCCCGGCCGCTGCCTTTCCTGCTGCCGCTCTATGGCGCCAAGGGGCGCTGGTTCGACCGGTGGTTCTACGGCACCGGGCTGATGTTGTACGACCTTTTGGCGGGAGGCGAGCGCCAGGGTCAAACTGAGTTCCTCGGCGCGGCCGAGACCGTGCGCGTCGCGCAGGGCCTGCAGGCGCGCAACCTGGCGGGCGCGGTGCGCTATTGGGACGGCCAGTTCGACGACGCGCGCCTCGCCCTGGCGCTGGCGCGCACCGCCATCGCTCGCGGCGCGACCGTGCTCAACCATTGCGCCGCGGTGGGACTCGCGCACGAGAACGGCCGCATCGCCGGCGTGGAATTCGAGGACCGCGTGAGCGGCCAGCGCCACGCCCTGCGCACGCGCTGCGTAGTCAACGCCGCCGGGGTCTGGGTGGACGCGGTGCGGCGCATGGACCGCGCGCCGCGCGGCAACCTGGTGGCGCCGAGCCAGGGCGTGCACCTCGTGGTGGACCGCGAGTTCCTGCCGGGCGGCCACGCCATCCTGGTGCCCAAGACCCGGGACGGCCGCGTGCTGTTCGCGGTGCCCTGGCTGGGCAAGACCATCCTCGGCACCACCGATACGCCGCGCAACGACCTGGCGATCGAGCCCGAGCCGTTCCGCGAGGAGATCGACTTCATCCTGGGAGAGGCGGCGCGATACCTGGCGAAGGCGCCGACGCGCGCGGACATCCGCTCGCAGTGGGTCGGGCTGCGGCCGCTGGTGAAGCCGCCCAACGAGGACCCGGGCGACACCAAGGCGCTGTCGCGGGAGCACGCGGTGCTGGTGGAGCGCTCTGGCCTCGTCACAGTCACCGGCGGCAAGTGGACCACCTACCGCGCCATGGCCGAAGACGTGCTCGCGCACTGCATGTCGAACGGGCTCCTGCCACAGCGCGCGGCCGGGGTGACCGCCACGCTGCCGCTGGTTGGCGCCAGGGGCGGCGGGCAGGCATTGAGCGACGCGCCAGGGTTGCACCTGTACGGCTCCGACGCGCCGCAGGTGCTGTCCCTGCCCGGCGCGCAGCGCGAACTCGCGCCCGGGCTCACTGAGGCGATGGTGCGTTTTGCCGTGCGCCATGAATATGCGCGCACGGTGGAAGATGTGCTTGCGCGCCGCTCGCGCCTGCTGTTTCTCGATGCGCGCCTGGCCGCATCGGTAGCGGCGCCCGTGGCCACGCTGCTCGCGGAGGAACTGGGCGCGGCGTTCGACGCTGGCGGCTCGCTGCGGGATTTCCTCGCGCTCGCCGCGCGCTACCGGTCAGTAGAATAGTCTGATGCGTTACATCCTCGCCCTCGACCAGGGCACCACCAGCTCGCGCGCCATCCTGTTCAACGAGGAAGGCGCGCCGGTGGAGATCGCCCAGCAGGAGTTCCGCCAGATCTATCCCCACCCGGGCTGGGTGGAGCACGACCCCAACGAGATCTTCGCCACGCAGTGCGAGGTGGCGCGCGAGGCGGTGGAGAAGGCCGGCATCAACCCGACCGAAATCGTCGCCGCCGGCATCACCAACCAGCGCGAGACCACCGTGTTGTGGGACCGGCAGACCGGCACGCCAATCGCCAACGCCATCGTCTGGCAGGACCGCCGCACGGCGCCGATGTGCAACGAGTTGCGCGCCCAGGGCGTCGAGCCGTTGATCCGGGAGAAGACCGGGCTGGTGCTCGACCCGTACTTTTCCGGCACCAAGATCGCCTGGCTGCTCGACCACGTCCCCGGCGCGCGCGCGCGCGCCGAGCGCGGCGAACTCGCCTTCGGCACCATCGACACCTGGCTCACCTGGCAGCTCTCGGAGAGTCGCACGCACGTCACCGACCCCACGAACGCCTCGCGCACGATGCTGTTCGACATCCACAAGGGGGATTGGGACCACGAGCTGCTGCGCATCCTGCGCGTGCCGCGCGCCATCCTGCCCGATGTCCACCCGTCGGCGCACGTGTTCGGCATGATCGCGCCCTCGGTGCTCGGCGCGCCGGTGCCCATCGCCGGCATCGCCGGGGACCAGCAGGCGGCGCTTTTCGGCCAGGGCTGCCACCAGGCAGGGATGGCGAAGAACACCTACGGCACCGGCTGCTTCATGCTGCTGCACACGGGCGAGCGCGCCGTCAC
>JANMUO010000277.1:0-27831 GCA_031391655.1 Betaproteobacteria bacterium | reverse complement strand
AGTCGCCAATGGCTTCACCGTCGGCGACCCCATGGCCGACACCACCAAGCTCGGGCCGCTCAGCTCGCAAGCGCAGCTCGAGCGCGTGCGCTCCTATATCAGGAAGGGTATCGACGAAGGCGCCGTGCTGGTCGCGGGCGGCGCCGAGCCGCCCGAGGGCGCGCCGCAGGGCGGCTACTACGTGCGCCCGACGGTGTTCGGCCGGGTGAAGAACTCGATGGCCATCGCGCAGGAAGAGATCTTCGGGCCGGTACTCGCCATCATCCCCTACAAGGACGAGGAAGAAGCGGTTCGCATCGCCAACGACACGCCCTACGGCCTTGCCGGTGCGGTGTGGTCCAGGGACGAGGCGCGCGCGCAGGGCGTGGCGCGGCGCATCCGCGCCGGCCAGGTGGACGTGAACGGCGGCGCCTTCAACATGAACGCGCCTTTCGGCGGCTTCAAGCAGTCCGGCCACGGCCGCGAAGCCGGCGTCTACGGGCTCGAGGAGTTCCTCGAGTTCAAGTCGCTGCAGCTGAAGGCCTGAGCCATGGCCTGGGTGCTGCTATTCCTCGCGGGGCTGCTGGAAGTCGTCTGGGCAGTGGGGCTCAAGTACACGGACGGCTTCACGCGCCCCTGGCCTACGGCCGGCGTGGTTGTGGCGATGATCGGCAGCGTGGTGCTGCTCGCCATCGCGGTGCGCACGCTGCCGCTTGGCACCGCCTACGCCGTGTGGACGGGCATCGGCACCGCAGGCGCGGTGCTGCTTGGCATCGTGCTGTTCAACGAGCCGGCCACGCTGGTGCGGCTGTTCTTCGTCGGCCTGATCCTGGCCGGGATCTTGGGGCTGAAGCTGGTTACTGCATAGCCCGCGCGCGCAGCTCCAGGCTAAAGGGGCAGTGCGGCTTTAGCGCCACCCGCTCGCTGGCCAACGCCCGGGAAAGCGCCTTGTCGCCCGCGCGCAGCGCCGCCTCGAGAAGCGTGCGGTGCACGATGTCGCGCTGCGCATGGCTGCCGCCGAAGACGTGGGCCCGGTAGCGCACTGGCATCAGCAGGTCTACTGCCTGCGGATACCTGCCGCGTCCGAACGCCTCGATCGCACGCACGATCGGCAAGCCGGCCTCGCGCTCCATGTGGCCGTTGGTATTGCGCTGCGCCGCAGACGCCTCGACGGCCTTGAGCAGCCCGACTGCCGCCTGCGTGCGCCCGGCGGCAACGAAAGCCATCATGGCGTGCATGTCGTTGAACGCGTAGAACCCGTTCTCTTCGCCCTTCTGGAAAGCGTCGGCGAGTTCTTCCCAGCGCCGGCCCACGCCCTGCCCGCGCAGATGCATGCGCCACAGTAGCGCCGCCGCATCGAGCATCATCAGGCGAATCTCGCTCGGCTGCGGCCGTACGCCTTGGTCGTAGATTTCGAGTGCACGCCGGGCGTTGCCCTGGTCGAGGTTGAACAGCGCCGTGTGCCACCAGTTATGGAAGGCGAAGCCGTTGTCCTCCTGCGCCCATCCGGCTTTGCGGCCTTCCATGAAACCGATGGCCTCGGATTGGCGCGCCTGCATCTCCATCACGTGCGCCAGCGCGTGCTGCGCCCAGCAGTCGTCGCCTTCGAGTTCGATCGCCCGGCGGCCGGCCTCTTCGGCCGGGCCATAGCTGCCGCACTCCTCCAGCCCAAAGGCCTGCATGCCGAGCAGCAACCCGTAGTCCCTGTCCTCGCGGCTCCAGGCCGGAAGCGCGCGTTCGACGCGCCCCCGCAGGTTGTCCCGGTCGCCGTGGAAGAAATCCGCAACATGCCCGACCTGCAGGGCCAGCAGGTCACGCGGATACTCCGCGAGCAGCCGGTCGAGTTCCGCGCGATGCCCGTCCCAGTCGCCCGCCACCCACAGCTCCAGCGCACGTGCATGGCGGCGCTCCCGGTCGTTGCTGCGGTCTTGCAGCGCCTTCAGGCGCTCGACGCCCGCGCGGACGCCCGGCAGGACGCTGCGCTCCCACATCGTGACCTGCACCTGGGCGCGCAGCGCGTGGCCCATGGCGAAATCCGGCTCGGCGGCCAGCGCCTGGTCGATGATCGCCACCGCGTCACCGCGATAGATGTTGAGCGCGCGCAGCGCCTGCTCGTAGATTTGCTGGCTCTTCGCGCTGCCTCCCGATACGGGTACTCCTCTAGCATCGTTCATGCGGTCCCCTGCCTGACGACCAACGCATCCACCGCCACCACCTGCTTCGCGTTGCAGCGCAGCGGATTCACATCCAGCTCCTCGATGTCGCCGGCGAGGTCCGCCGACAGTTCCGAGACGCGCGAGATTGCCCCGGCAAGCGCATCCAGGTTCACCGGCGCGCTGCCGCGAAACCCTGTGAGCAGGCGGTAGCCTTTCAGGCGTTTGAGCATCGCCAGCGCCTGCGCCTGCGACACCGGCGCGAGCGCCGCCACGCTGTCCTGCACCAGCTCCACCAGCACGCCGCCGGAGCCGACCACCACCAGCGGCCCGACCACCGGATCCACGCGCGCGCCCACGATCACTTCGACTCCGGGAATCATCGGCTGCACCAGCACGCCGCGCAGCTCGTGGCCGCGCGCGGCCGCCACAATCTCCGCATAGGCCCGGCGCGATGCGGCTTCGTCCGCTACCCCGATGCGCACCACGCCCAGCTCGGTCTTGTGCAGGATGGTCGGCGACTCCGCCTTCATGGCTACCGGGTAGCCGAGTTCCCGCGCCGCGCCTGCCGCCTCGTCGGCAGTGCCGGCAAGCCGCTCCTGCACGACGGGCACTCCATACGCGGCCAGTACCCGCTTCGATTCGCTCTCGGTCAGCGTGTTGTTCGCGCCGGCGAGCAGCTTGCGCGCCGCCTGCGCCGCCCCCGGCGGCGAGAGCCGCGGCGCGCTTTCGGCTTTGCTGTCCGCCTGCGCGTGCCACGCGGCGATGGCGCCGAAGCAGCGCTCCATCGAGCGGAACAGCGGGATGCGCTCTTCCTTCTCGTATTCGCCCGACCCCGGCCCCTGCAGCCACTCCGACAGCCACACCAGCACCACGGGCTTGGGTTGTTCGCGCGCCAGCGCCGCCATCGCCGGCACCCGGTCCTTGGCCGTCTCGAGCACCGCGACGGTGCCCGGTACCACCAGCGCGCCGTACTGCGGGTCGGCGAGCAGCGCGCGGCAGCAGGCGCCGAAGGACTCCGGCTTGTTCAGCACCTGCCCCGTAGGGTCGCAGGGATTGCGCGCCGCGCCAAACTCCGGCACCTGCGCGCGCAGGGCCGCGCCGGTCGCCTCCAGCGGCTGCGGCATCGGCACACCGTGCCTGGAGGCCTTGTCGGCCGCCATCACCCCCGCCCCGCCGGAGCCGGAAATCACCGCCACGCCGCGCGCGAGCGGCTTGCCCGCGACGGCAAAGAAGCGCGCGTACTCGAGCAGCGCGTCGTAGTCCTCCACCGGGATGAAGCCCGCGCGCTCGAAGAGCGCGCGCCAGGCGACCGCCGAGCCGGCCAGGGACCCCGTGTGCGAGCGCGCTGCTGCCGCGCCGTCTTCACTGCTGCCGAGCTTGTAGACGATCACCGGCTTGCCCGCGCGGCGCGCGCGTTCTCCCGCCTCGAGCATGCGCGCGGCGCCCGCCGCGCCTTCGAACAGGCAGGCGATGGCCTTGCACTCCGGGTCCTCGGCCATTGCCGCGATGAGGTCGCCGACGTCGACGTCCGCGGAATTGCCGGCGGAAAAGAAATAGCGGATCCCGAGGCCGCGCTCCCAGGCCTGCGCCAGCGCGTAGCCGAGTGCGCCCGACTGGCTCACCACCGCGAGCGATCCCTCATGCCGCGGCGCCCGCGCATACTCGGGGATGAAGGACAGGCCGGCGCCCAGCGAGTGGTTCACGAGACCCATGCAGTTGGGCCCCAGCATCGGCATCTTCGCCGCGCGCGCGATCTCGGCAAGGCGCCGCTGCGCGCGCCCTGCCTCGTCGCGCGCCATCTCCCCGTAGCCCGAGGCGTAGACGATCACCGAGCCTGCGCGGACCGCCGCCGCTTCTTCCAGCGCCGCCTCCACGCCCTCGCGCGGCACCACCAGCACCACGCAATCGGGCGACTGCGGCAGCGCGGCGAGCGAGGCGTAGCAGGCGCGCTCGCCGACGCGTTCGTACTTGGTGTTCACCAGGTAGACGGCGCCGCCGTAGTTCGCCAGGTTCTCCAGCGTGCGCATGCCGAAAGAACCGGCGCGCGGCGAAGCACCGACGATGGCCACCGAGCGCGGCGCAATGAGCCGCGACAGCTCGGCGCGCGTGTACGCTGTGCGGGAATCCGGTGCTAGCATAGCCGCCACAATATCAACTGCCGACAACATGAACGTCAAGCAGCTGTTCGACCTCAACGGGCGCGTGGCGCTGGTCACCGGCGGCTCGCGCGGCCTCGGGCTGCAGATGGCCGAGGCGCTCGGCGAGATGGGCGCGCGCCTTGCCATCACCGCGCGCAAGAGGGACGAGCTCGACGAGGCGGTGAAGCACCTCAAGGCGCAGGGGCTCGATGCGACGGCCTGGGTGTGCGACCTGGGCAAGCGCGAGCAGATCGCGCCGGTGCTCGAGCAAATCCTCGCCAAGCTCGGCCGCGTGGACATCCTGGTGAACAACGCCGGCGCCACCTGGGGCGCACCCGCGGAGGATCACCCGCTCGAGGCCTGGGACAAGCTCGTCAACCTCAACCTGACGGGCACCTTCGTGCTCAGCCAGCTGCTGGCGAAGAAGGTGATGATCCCCGGCAAGTGGGGCCGCATCATCAACATTGCTTCGGTCAACGGCATCCAGGCGAACGACCCGCGCCTCGTGCGCACGGCAGCCTATGTCGCGACCAAGCACGGCGTGGTCGGCCTCACGCGCCAGCTCGCCGCCGAATGGGGCGAGCACGGCATCACGGTGAACGCCATCTGCCCGGGGTTTTTCCCGACCAAGATGACCAAGGCGACCCTGGGCACCGAGCTCCAGTTCATCCTCGACGCGACGCCGACGCGGCGCGCCGGCAACGACGAGGACCTGAAGGGCGTGACCGCCCTGCTCGCCTCGGAGGCGGGCCGCCACATCACCGGCCAGGCGATCGTCGTGGACGGCGGCGCCACCATCATATGAGCGCCGACGCCAAGGTCGCCTTCACGCGCGACTACCAGAAGAAGATCCCCTTTGTGGCGCACCTCGGCCTCACCACGGAGGCGCTCGGCGAAGGCACGGCGCGCCTGTCGATGCCCCTGCCGCCGCACTTCACCAACAGCCTGGGCACCGCGCACGGCGGCGTGATCATGTCGCTGCTCGACGTGGCGCTGTGCACCGCGGCGCGCACGCTGCACCCGGAGTCGACCGGCGTGGTGACCATCGACATGAGCACTTCCTTCATCGGCGGCGGCAGCGGCAGCCACCTGTTCGCCGAGGCGCGGGTGCTCAAGGACACGCGCAACATGACTTTCGTGGAAGCGGAAGCAAAGAACGCCGACGGCTCGCTGGTGGCGAAGGCGATCGGCACGGTGAAGGTGAGGAAGGCGGACGACAAAAAGGGAGGCTGACATGGCAACCTACGTGGCAGGCGGGCGGGGCGTGGAGGCGGGACGCGGCTGGGACTGGTTCGCCGCGGGCTGGGAAATGTTCAAGAAGCAGGCAGGCATGTGGATCGCGCTGATCGTGGTGGCATTCGTGATCTTCCTGGTGCTGGCGTTCATTCCCATCATCGGCTCGATCGCCTCGATCGTGCTCACGCCGGTGATCGGCGGCGGCATCGTGCTGGGCTGCCGCGCCATCGAGGAAGGTCGTCCCCTGGAAATCGGCCACCTGTTCGCCGGCTTCAAGGAGAAGCTCGCGCCGCTGGCGACGGTCGGCGCGCTCTACCTGGCGGCGACGCTCGTGATCGTCGGCGTGACGGTGCTGATCGCCGGGGCGGGCATCTTCGGCATCGCCTCCGGCAGCCAGGCCGCCACGGCCGCTGGCGTGTTCGCCATGCTGATCGGCGTACTCGTGGCGCTGGCGCTCATGGTGCCGGTGCTGATGGCGGTCTGGTTCGCGCCGGCACTGGTGGTGTTTCACGACAAGGGCGCGGTGGACGCATTGAAGGAGAGCTTCGCCGGCTGCCTGAGGAACATCGTGCCGTTCCTCGTCTACGGTGTGGTGGGCCTGGTGCTCGGCGTGCTCGCCTCGATCCCGCTGGGACTGGGCTGGCTGGTGCTTGGGCCGGTGCTTGCGGGCTCGCTGTACGCGAGCTACAAGGACATCTTCCTCACGGCGTAGGCGCGGCGAGCCGGCGCCGCCCCGACCACAACCAGGCGAGCCCGGCGAACTGGGCGAGCCAGAGCGCGCCGAGCGCCCAGTCGTAGGCCTCGCGCGCGTAGCCGTTCGCCGTCGACGGCCAGAGGTTGAGGATCAGGCCGACCGCCCACTGGCCGCTGAACATTCCCACGAACACGAAGGTGTTGAGCGCGGTGTTGACGCGCCCGGCCATCTCCTTGGGATAGCGCCGGGAAAACAGCGAATACGACAGCACGATCGCGGTCGAGCTGCAAAAGAACAAGCTCCACAGCAGGATCGCGCCGGTGCGCACGCCAAGCGCGATGAGGCCGAGGCTGACCGACGCGACCGCAACGCCACCGATCAGCAGAGGCAGCGTGCTGCGCCCGCGGCGCACCAGCGCGTCGGCAGCGCGTCCGAACCCGAGGTAGCCGGCGAACATGGCGATCGCGAACACCAGCAGCGCGCGCGCCACCCCGGCCTGGCTGTAGCCGGCCACGTCGCGCAGCCAGGTGGCCACCCACAGCGTAGCGAGCGACACCGCCACCAGCTGGCTCGCGCCGATGCACAGCGCGACGCGCCAGAAGCCGGGATCGCGCGCAAGCCGTGCAAAGCCGCGCCACTGCTCCGCCAGGCTCTCGCCGCGATGCGCCGCGCGCTCAGGAACCGCGAAGAAGATGAGCGCGCTGACGGCGACAGTGAGCGCCACGATGCCGCCGAAGACTTCGCGCCAGTGCAGCACGCGCAGGAGCATTTCCAGCGGCACGGTGGCGACAAGCGCCCCGAGCATGCCGCTGGCGAAGGCCACGCCGTTCATGGTGGCGATGCGCTCGGGCGGGTACCACAAGGCAAATGCCGAGAAGGCGGCCATCAAACAGCCCGAGACGCCAAGGCCCATGATGGCGCGCGCGGCGGTCAGCTCGGCGGCGGTCTGCCCGAGCGCGAACCAGACGCCTCCCGCCGCCGCCACCAGCAGCAGCGCGGCGTTCACCCGGCGCGGGCCGTAGCGGTCGAGCAGCACGCCGAGGGGCAACTGGAACAGCGCGAAGGTGAAGAAGTAGATGCCGGAGAGCAATCCCAGGCCGGCCGCCGAGAGACCCAGTTCGCTCGCGATCTGCGGCCCGATGATCGCGTTGACCGAGCGATAGATATAGGAGACGAAATACCCCGCCAGGAACGGCAGGGTGACGCGAAAGAAGATTATTTCTTCGTCTCCAGGCCACCCAGGTAGAAGCGGTTCCACGTCGGCGCGATGACCATCTCGTTCACGCAGGTGCGCGCCGGCATGGTCGCTACGAAAAGGATCGCCTTGCCGAAGTCTTCCGCCTGCGCCATGCGCGCGCGTTCCTCCGCCGAGGGCGGCACGGGGCGCTTCTCCAGGATCGGCGTGGCCACTTCGCCGGGCAGGATCGAGGTGGCGCGGATGCCGTGCATGCACTCTTCCATGTTGATGGACTCGCTCACCGCGATCACCGCACGCTTGGTGGCGTTGTACGCCGGGCCGGTGAGTACGCTGGCGTAGCGCCCGGCCCAGGAGGAGATGTTGATGATCAGGCCGTCCTTCCTCGCCCGCATGCCCGGCAACACTGCATAACAGCAAGTGAACAGGCCGTCGAGGTTGATGCGCACCACGTCGTTCCAGCCCTCCAGTGTCATGCCATTGAAATTGCGCTTGCCGCCGCCGATGTTGGTGCCGGCGCTGGTGACGAGGATGTCGATGCGGCCGTGGCGCTTTGCGATGTCAGCTGCGGCTTTCACCACCGCCTGCTGGTCGGAGACGTCGAGCAGCGTCGCTTCGGCCTTGCCGAGCTTTTTCAGTTCCGCGACCGCGCTGTCGTTGGTGCGCGCGGTGCGGCCGGAAATCACGACGTGGGCGCCAGCGGCCGCAAGCTCCTTTGCGCCCGCGAGGCCGATGCCGGAGCCCCCGCCCGTGATCCAGGCGACCTTCCCCTTGAGGCTATCGCTTGGCATATTGCGTCGCTCCGAACAGAATCTCCTTTTGCTCCTTCGACATCTCCGGCCTGCGCCGCTCGGCGAGCACCTGCAGCGCGCGCTGCACCGCCGGCCGCGCGGCGATGCCGTCGCGCCAGCGCTGCACGAGCGGGAATTCAGCGATGTCCACGCCTTGGCGTTCGGGGAACCGCATCCAGGGCATCGCGGCCATGTCGGCAATGGTGTACTCGTCGCAGGCGAGGAATTTGGACTCCTTCAGCCGCCGCTCGACCACGCCATAGAGGCGGTTGGCCTCGTTCTTGTAGCGGTTCATGGCGTATTCGATCTTCTCCGGCGCGTAGCCGAGGAAGTGGTGCGCCTGGCCGAGCATCGGGCCGATATGCCCCATCTGGAACATCACCCACTGCATCACCTGCCAGCGCTTGCGCAGGTCCGTGGGCAGGAACTTTCCGGTCTTCGAGGCGAGGTAAAAGAGCATCGCGCCGGATTCGGCCAGCGCCATCGGCTTGCCGCCGGGGCCGTCCGAATCCACCATCGTCGGCATCTTGTTGTTGGGCGAGATCTTGAGGAACTCGGGCTTGAACTGGTCGCCGACGCCGATGTCGATCGGGATCACCTTGTAGGGCAATCCGGTCTCCTCCAGCATGATGTGGATCTTGTGCCCGTTGGGCGTAGGCCAGGTATACAGGTCGATCATGTGAGTTTCACCCGAGTTTTACCAACTGTTTGCCGAAGTTGTCGCCCTTGAGCAGGCCGATGAGCCCCTTGGGCGCGTTCTCGATGCCTTGCACCACCGATTCCCGGGTCTTGAGCTTGCCCCCGACGACCATGTCGATCAAGTCCCGGTTCGCCTCCGGATAGCGCTCAAGGTAGTCAAACACAATCATGCCTCGCACGGTCAGCCGGTTCACCAGGGTCGAGCGGAAGTTCTTCAGCCCGTAGGGCTCCTTGGCGTTGTAGTCCGAAATCAGCCCGCAGATCGTGATGCGCCCGCGCACGTTCATCAGCCGCAGCGTGGTGTCGAAGATCTCCCCGCCGACGTTCTCGAACAGTGCGTCCACGCCCTTGGGGCAGGCGGCCTTGAGGTTCTCGAACAGGTTCCCCGCCTTGTAGTCGATGCAGGCGTCGAAGCCCAGGTCCTTCACCACATAGTCGCACTTCGCCTTGCCGCCGGCGATGCCCACCGCGCGGCAACCCCAGGCCTTGGCGAGCTGGCCCACGACGCTGCCCACCGCGCCGGAGGCGGCGGACACGACCACCGTGTCGCCGGGCTGGGGCCGGCAGATGTCCTTCATGCCGAAGTAGGCGGTGCGCCCTGGCATGCCGAGGCAGCCGAGGAAATACGACAACGGGACCTTGGACGCGTCCACCCTGGTCAGCAGGTCGCCCTTGCCGCTCCAATACTGTTGCCAGCCCGAGGGCGCCGTGACGGTGTCGCCGGGCTTGAACTTGGGGTGCTTCGATTCGAGGACTTCGCCCGCGGTCTCGCCGGTCATCACTTCGCCGATCTCCACGCCCTTGACGTAGCTCTTCTGCTGGCTCATGCGGCCGCGCATGTAGGGGTCGAGCGAGAGCCACAGGTTCTTCACCAGCACCTCGCCCTCGGCGGGCTTGGGGAGGGGCGCGGTTTCGACGCGGAAATTGCCTTCGGTGACCCGGCCTTCGGGATAGCTGGCGAGGACGACGCGCTTGTTCATGCGGGGATTCCCTGGAAAAAGGAATCCGATGGTAGCGCAGCTACTGCCGGCTGGCGCCCGGGTTCGAACTCTCGAAGCTGCGGATCTCGACCACCGCCTGGGCCAAGCTCATTTCGCCGGCTTCCAGGAGCTTGCCCACCAGGTGCTCGGTCAGTTGCTTGAGCCGGATCAGCACGGCCTTGGTCTCGCCGTACAGGCGCTCGCTCTGCGCCTCCATGATGCCGCGCGTTTCCTTGTCCACGTCGCGGCCGCCGCGCCCGCCCTCGCGGTCGAGGGCGCCGAAGTTCAGGCGCGTGCTGCGGTACATGCCCATCTCGCCCACGGCGTGGTGCAGCAGTTGCGTCACGCGGGTGATGTCGTTGTGCGCCCCGTTGGTCGTGCCTTCCTCGCCGAAGAACAGCTCCTCGTTGGCCATGCCGCCCAGCAGCACGCGCACGTCGTGCTCGATGTCCCCCTTGGTCTTGAGCAGGTTGATCCCCTGCTTGTGGAACACGAAGCCCAGGGCATTGGTGCGCGGGTTGGCCTTGAGCGAGATCTTGATGGTCTTCATCTCGGCCAGGATCCGCTCCCAGTCGCCGTTGGCCAACCCGCGTTCGTACTCGAGGTCCACCAGGAAGTGGCCCCATTCGTGCACGGCGATGATGCGGCGGTCGCGCTCGCGCTCCTTGGTGGTGTGGAGGTTGACGTTGCCCACCAGCACGCGCTCTGCCGCCTGCATCAGGGTGTCGGCGCCGATCATGCCGCCAGCCTGCACGGCGGTGATGCCGGCCTGGTTGACGATGGTCTCCAGGTCGGCCGGGCTGCGGCCCTCGGTCACTTCCACCAGGGGGCGCAGGTCCAGGCCGGGCCGCACCTTGCCGGCGCGGCTGCCCAGGTAGTGGCCGAAAATCGCCAGCCGCTCTTCCCGGTTGGGCATGCGAAAGTCCACCTTCATCTGGAAGCGGCGCAGCATGGCCTCGTCCATCTTCATGGTTTCGCTGTTGAAGTTGCTGGCCACGATCCAGATGATCTCGGCTTCGTTCCTGCTGCGCACGCCGTCGAGCACCGAAAGGAGCGTGTTCGCCGTGTCGTCGTCGAACTTGCGCCGGCCGCCGCGCTTCATGAACAGGTCCTGCGCCTCGTCCAGAAAGACGATGCAGCGCTTGCGGCGCTTGGCCATGGCGATGATGCGAGCGAGGGTGTTGGAGCCGCCCGACACGAAACCGGTCTCCAGGTTGGCGGCGGAGTGGAACAGGATCGGCAGCCGCAGCTCCTTGGCCAGGTAGCTCGCGAGCTTGGTCTTGCCGGTGCCCGCCGGGCCGCTGAACATCACGTTGAAGGGCTTGCTGATGCCGTACTCGGCATACGCCGCGCGGCGCTCGTACTGGTCCTTGATCTGCGCCACTTCGGCCTTGATGTCGTCCATGCCCACCAGGTCGTCGATGGAACCCTGCACCTGCGCCGGCTCGATGAACTTGAGCGACTTGAACTGGCCCTTGAGCTGGAGGTAAAGGAAGCCGAGCAGGCCGAGCGTCAGCGCGGCCGACAGAGCGCCGCTGAGCAGGCCAATCCAGCGATCCTTCTCCGACTGCGGGCGCGCGCTGTCAAAGCGCTGGTCCAGGCGCTCGAGCAGCTTGAGGCTGCCGGCGCCGAGCTCGCCGCGCGGCACGAAGGCAAGCTTGCCGCCCCACGGCGCGGTGACCGCCTTGTCGGCGAAGATCTTGGTCTCCATGTCGCTGGGGTAGTAGGCGTGCTGCCGGCCGCCGGATTCGATCAGGATGATGCGTTCCGATACGTTCCACAGCAGCGGCTTGTAGATCACCGTGATGCGCTCGACCGGGTTGGCCTCGAGGAAGCTCAGCACCGAGCCGGTGCCGAACACCACGGGCGGTGTTTCCTTGAGCGTCCAGCGTTCCTCGCCGCCTTCGCCTGCGATGGTCATGCCCGCAACCTGCTCGGCCGTGGCGGCCTGCTTGTGCAGGTGGGCGAGCGAATACAGGCCGGTGGCCGGGATCAGGACGGCAAGCGCCAG
The DNA here is from genome assembly GCA_031391655.1 of Betaproteobacteria bacterium. GTDB lineage: Bacteria > Pseudomonadota > Gammaproteobacteria > Burkholderiales > SG8-39 > JAABQT01. Next base: position 15,952 of record JANMUO010000277.1, on the reverse strand, counting down.
CAGGCTCAGCCTGACGGCCACCCGCTGGATCACGAACCAGTCCTGCAGCCGGCTAGCCGACTTCCTGAGGGCGACCCAAATACCCGGCGGGGCCGGCGTCGCGTCTCCGGGTTTCGATTTCAGGCGCTTCAGCGCAGACCGAGGAACGACAGGAGGGCAACGATGATGACGACTGCGCCGACGATGTAGACGATGCTGTTCATGGGATTTCCTTTTGGAGTGGGTTGGGAATCGTAGCCCTCCCCGCCCAGGCGTTCGGTACGCCAGCGCTCTTAAACAGCTCCTACTGCCAGAAAGGCTTGCGCTTCTCGAGGAACGAACGGATGCCCTCGCGCGCCTCGCCATCCGAGCGGGCCTCGGCCAGCACGGCGGCGGTCTCGAGGGCGAGCTGCGGCGTGATGGCGGCGCCCACGACGCGCTGCAGCAGCTTCTTGGTGCGCGCCAGGGCTTGCGGCCCCGCCTGCGCCAGCCGCTCGCAGACGCGCACAACGGTGGCGTCGAGCTCGCCCGCAGGGACGCATTCGTGCGCAAAGCCGATTCGTCTTGCCTCTGCGGCTGACAGGCGCTCGCCGGTCAACATGTAGCGCCGCGCCTGCTGCGCGCCCATCGCCTTCACGAGGTAAGGGCTGATCATCGCCGGCACCAGGCCGATCCTCGTCTCGGGCAGCGCGAACTCGGCTTCCTCGGCGACGATGACGATGTCGGAAGCCGCAACCAGTCCCATGCCGCCCGCGAACGCGGGCCCGTGCACGCGCGCGACAACCGGCTTGGGATAGCTGTGCAGGCGGTAAAGGAGCTTGGCGAATCGCGACGCTTCCTTGCGCGAGCGCGCCTTGGTCATCTTCGCCGCCTTCTCCATCCTCGCGAGGTCGCCGCCCGCGCAGAACGCCGGCCCGCGCCCGGCGAGCACCAGCACGCGCGTCGCAGCGCCCTTCTCCAATACGTCGAGTGCCGTCTCCAGCGCTGACAGCAATTCATCGTTGAGCGCGTTGCGCACTTCGGGGCGCGAGAGCCACAACCAGGCCGCCGCTCCCTTGTGCTGGATGTCGAGGATCACGACAGCGCGAGGCGATGCCGCGCGGCGGCGTACTCGTCGGCGAGCTGGCGCACCACCTCGCGCACCGGCATCACCTTGTCGATCTGGCCCACGCCCTGCCCGGCGCTCCAGATATCGCGCCAGACTTTCTTCTCGGCGCCGCCGGCGGTGCCGAAGTTCATCTTGTTGGGATCGGACTTTGGCAGGTTGAGCGGATCAAAACCTGCGGAGATGACGCTGTGCTTCAGGTAATTGCCGTGCACGCCGGAGAAGAGGTCCGTGTAGACGATGTCGGAAGCCGCGGCCTTGAGGATCTCTTCCTTGTAGCGGTCGGGAACGCTCGCCTCGGGCGTGGCAAGAAAGCGCGTGCCGATGTAGGCGAGGTCCGCGCCCGCCGCGAGCGCGGCGAGGATGGAGTACCCCGAGGCGATGGCGCCCGAGAGCACGATGGGCCCGTCGAAGAAGCGCCGCACCTCGCCGACGAGCGCGAAGGGCGAGAGCGTCCCCGCGTGGCCGCCGGCGCCCGCGCAGACGAGGATCAATCCATCCACGCCCGCTTCCAGTGCCTTCTCGGCGTGGCGCACGTTGATCACGTCGTGCAGCACGATGCCGCCGTAGGAGTGCACGCCTGCCACCACCTCGGTGGGCGCCCTCAAGCTGGTGATGGTGATCGGCACCTTGTGCCGGATGCACACCTCCACATCGTGCGCAAGGCGGTCGTTCGACTTGTGCACGATCTGGTTCACCGCGTAGGGCGCGGCGTCCGCCTGGCCCGCGAGACCGGTTTCGATCTCGGTGAGCCAGCCGTCGAGCGCTTCCTTGGGGCGGGCATTCAGCGCCGGAAAGGAGCCGACGATGCCGGCCTTGCACTGCTCGATGACGAGCTTCGGGTTGCCGGCGATGAACATCGGCGCGGCGATCACCGGCAGCTTCAGGTGCTGCAGCAGAGGCGGCAACGACATCAGGCCAGCGGCTTGTTCTTCGCAGCGAGGTCGCGCAGCAGCTTGGGCGGCGCGAAGCGCGGGCCGACCTTCTTGGCGAGCTCCTCGGCGCGCTTGACGAACTTCTTCGTGCCGACGTGGTTCACGTACTGCAGCGCGCCGCCCGCCCAGGCCGGAAAGCCGATGCCGAAGATGGAGCCGATGTTGCCGTCGTGCACGTGCTCGAGCACGCCCTCTTCCAGGCCGCGCGCGGTCTCGATCGCCTGGCGATAGAGGATGCGTTCCTTCAGTTCCTCGAAGTCCCAGCTCGTGGTTTTCCGGCCGTAGATCTTCGCGAGCTCCGGCCAGAGGAACTTCTTCCCCTCCTTCGGATACTCGTAGAAGCCGCCGCCGGCCGCGCGTCCGGCGCGCTTGAACTCCTTCACCATGCGCACGATCACTTCCTGGCCCGGATGCGGGGCGTACTTTCTGCCCTCGGCCTCGAGGTCCGCCTTCGTCTGTTCCATCACCGCCACCGAGAGCGACATCGACGTCTCGTCGATCACCGCGAGCGGCCCCACCGGCATGCCGGCGAGGCGCCCCGCGTTCTCGATTGCCGCCGCCGGGATGCCCTCCGCGAGCATGCTGCAGCCTTCGGCGACGAAAGTGCCGAAGGTGCGGCTGGTGTAGAAGCCGCGCGAATCGTTCACCACGATCGGGATCTTGCCGATCTGCAGCACGTAGTCGTAGGCGCGCGCCAGCGTCTCGGGGGAGGTCTTCTTCCCCTTGATGATTTCCACCAGCTGCATCTTGTCCACCGGCGAGAAGAAATGCAGGCCGATGAAGTTCTCCGGTTTCGCCGAAGCCTGCGCGAGCCCGGTGATGGGAAGCGTGGAGGTGTTGGAGGCGAAGATGCCGCCGGCGGCGAGGTGGGGTTCCGCTTCCTTCGTGGCCTGGCTTTTTACATCGCGCTTCTCGAACACCGCCTCGATGATGAGGTCGCAGCCCTGCAGGTCCGCGGCGCTGGCGGTGGGCTTGATCAGATCGGGAATCTGCGGGCGGTTGCGCTTGGCGGCCAGCGCCTCGCTGGTGGCCCGGCCCTTCTGCGCGCGCTCCAGCGTGGTGTCCTTCAACACGCAGGGCACGCCGCGGCTCGCGGTCGCCCAGGCGATGCCCCCGCCCATCATCCCGGCGCCGAGGATGCCGACCTTGGTCGCCTTCCAGCGCGGAATGTCCTTAGGGCGCGAAGCGCCCGAGCGGATCGCCGTGCGGTTGAAAAAGAGCGTGATCAGGTTCTTCGCCACCTGGCTCACCGCAAGCTTCACGAGGTAGCGCGATTCGATGCGCAGCGCGGTGTCGAAGTCCACGCTCGCCCCTTCCACCGCGGCCGCCATCACTGCCTCGGGCGCGGGATACAGGCCGCGCGTCTTCTCGATCAGCATCGCCGGCGCGATGGTAAGCATCTGCGAGATCTGCGGGCTCGAGGGCGTGCCGCCGGGCATGCGATAGTTGTCTTCGTCCCAGGGCTGCTTGGGCGCGGGGTTCTTGGCGATCCACTCTCGCGCCATGCGGAAAAGATCGTCGTGGTTGGCGGCGAGCCCCTGCAGGAAGCCGAGCTTCGCGGCTTCCGCGGGCCGCATGGTCTTGCCTTCCATGAGCATCGGCAGCGCCGCCTGCAGGCCGAGCAGGCGCACGGTCTTGGTCACGCCGCTCGCGCCGGGCAGCAGGCCCAGCGTCGTCTCGGGCAGCCCGAGCTCGATCTTCTCGTCGTTCAGGCAGATGCGGCAGTGCGCGGCGAGCGCGAGCTCCCAGCCGCCGCCAAGCGCCGCGCCTTCCAGCGCCGCGACTACGGGCTTGCCGAGCTTGTCGAGCGCGCGGAAGTCGCGCTTGACCTCTTCGATCTCGGCGAAGAAGCGCGGCGCATCCTTTTCCGTGAACTTGAGGACGTCTTTCAGCTCCGCGCCGGCGAAGAAAGTTTTCTTCGCCGAGCAGAGGATCACGCCCGCGATCCCGTCCTTATCTTTCTGCAGCCGCTCGACCGCGGCGTGAAAGGCCTTCTTCCACGCCTCGGTCATGGTGTTGACCGGCGCGCCGGGCGCGTCGAAGGTCAGGGTGACGATGGCATCGCCGCCCTTTTCATAGTTCACCGGCATCAGAGGCGCTCGACGATCGTGGCGATGCCCATGCCGCCGCCGACGCACAGCGTGGCGAGGCCGTAGCGCAGCTTCCTGCGCTCGAGCTCGTCGATGAGCGTGCCGAGGATCATCGCGCCGGTGGCCCCGAGAGGATGGCCCATGGCGATCGAGCCGCCGTTCACGTTCACCTTCTCCGCCGGGACGCCCATCTCCTTCATGAACTTCATCGGCACCACGGCGAAAGCTTCGTTGATCTCGAAGAGGTCGATCTGGCCGATCTTCAGCTTTGCCTTGGCGAGCGCCTTGCGCGCCGCAGGCATCGGGCCGGTGAGCATGATCGTGGGATCGGCACCGGAGAGCGCGGCGGCGACGATGCGCGCGCGCGGCTTCAGGCCCAGCGCCTTGCCCTTCTTCTCGGTGCCGATCAGCACGGCGGCCGAACCGTCCACGATGCCCGACGAGTTTCCGGCGGTATGCACGTGGCGGATGCGCTCCACCTGCGGGTAGCGGCGGATGGCCACCGCGTCGAAGCCCAGTTCACCGGGCTTGTCGAAGGAGGTCTTCAGCGCAGCGAGCGCTTCGAGCGTGGTGTGCGGCTTGATGAACTCGTCGAAATCGAGGATCACATCACCGACCGCGTCCTTCACCGGGGCGAGCGAGCGCTTGAAGCGCCCGGCCTCGCGCGCGGCAGCGGCCTTTTTCTGCGAGCCGAGCGCGAACTCGTCGATCTCCTCGCGCGAGAACTCCTCCAGCGTGGCGATGAGATCGGCGCTGATGCCTTGCGGGATGAACGCCGTGTCCAGGCTCGTCTGCGGGTCCATCGCCCAGGCGCCGCGATCCGAGCCCATCGGCACGCGCGACATCGACTCCACGCCGCCCGCCACCACTAGGTCTTCCCAGCCGGAGCGCACCTTCTGCGCGGCGAGGTTCACAGCCTCGAGCCCCGAGGCGCAGAAGCGGTTCAACTGCACGCCAGGCACTTTCCAGTCCCAGCCGGCGACCAGCGCCGCGGTCTTGGCGATGCAGGAGCCCTGCTCGCCCGAGGGCGTGACGCAGCCCATCACCACGTCCTCCACCTCGGCGGTATCCAGGTCGTGGCGGCGTTGCAGTTCCCTCAGCACGCCCGCCAGCAGCGTCACCGGCTTGACTTCGTGCAGGGAGCCGTCGCGCTTGCCCTTGCCGCGCGGCGTGCGGATCGCATCGAAAACCATCGCTTCAGGCATGAAAGCCTCCGAAAACAAAAATAGGGACAGACCCTATTTATCACCATGTGAAAAATAGGGTCTGTCCCTATTTTTCTCCACCCAGTCCGAGGGATCGGGATATGACTTCTTTCATGATTTCATTGGTGCCGCCGTAGATGCGCTGCACGCGCGCGTCCACGTAGGCCTGCGAGATCGGGAATTCCCACATGAAGCCGTAGCCGCCGTGCAGCTGCAGGCATTCGTCCAGCACCTTGCCTTCCATGTCCGTGGCCCAGTACTTGGCCATCGAGGCGGTGGCGGTGTCGAGCTTGTTCTCGATCAGCAGTTCCATGCAGCGGTCCACGAACACGCGCATCACCTGCACTTCGGTGGCCGCTTCGGCGAGCTTGAAGCGCGTGTTCTGGAAGCTCGACACGGGCTTGCCGAAAGCCTTGCGATCGTTGACGTAGGCGATGGTCCAGCCCAGCGCGGCTTCGCATTTCGCGGCCGCGCCGATGGCGATCTGCATGCGCTCCCAGGGAAGCTCCTGCATGAGGTAGATGAAGCCGTTGTTCTCTTGCCCGAGCAGGTTCTCGGCCGGCACCTCGACGTTGTCGAAGAAGAGCTCGGCTGTGTCCTGCCCCTTGAGGCCCATTTTCTTCAGCCGCTTGCCCTTGCTGAAGCCGTTCATCGAGGTGTCCACCACGACGAGGCTGGTGCCCTTGGCGCCCTTGGCCGGGTCGGTCTTGGCCACTACGATCACGAGGTCGCAGTTCCAGCCGTTGGTGATGAAGGTCTTGGAGCCGTTGACGATGTAATTGTCGCCTTTGCGCACGGCGCTGGTCTTGATCGACTGCAGGTCGGAACCCGCGCCCGGCTCGCTCATCGCGATCGCGCCGATCATCTCGCCGCTCGCCATCTTCGGCAGGTATTTCCTCTTCAGGTCATCGCTGCCGTAATTGAGCAGGTAGGGCGCGACGATCTCCGAGTGCAGGCCCCAGCCGAGCGAGGAGTTGTTGATCCTCGCCTGCTCCTCCATCAGCACCATGCTGAACAGCTTGTCCGCGCCGGAACCGCCGTAGTCCTCCGGCATGCTCATGCAGAGGAAGCCGTGCTCGCCGGCCTTCTTCCACACCGCCTTGTCGGCGTAGCCCTGCTCCTGCCAGCGCTCGTCGTGCGGCTTTACCTCCGCTTCCAGGAAGCGCCGCACGCTGTCGCGGAAGGTCTCGTGCTCGGGCGTGAAGAGGGTGCGGGGAATCACGGGTGGGGAATTCTAGTCCATCGCAATGACAGCGCGCTCAGCGCGAGCGTTGCGGCGGCCAGTATCAATGCCGGCGTGAACTGGCCTTTCGTCTGCAACAGCACGCTGACGAGCGCCGGGCCCAGGATCTGGCCCAGCGCAAAGGCTGCGGTCATCGCCGCCATGAGCGCGCGCGCATGGGCTCCCGCCACCCTGCGCGCCTCCTGCATGCCCGCCATGGTGACGACCACGAACGTGCCGCCCACCAGAAGCGCCGCCAGCAGGATTCCAGCGAGCCCTTGGATCGCGAGGGGCATCACGACCCCTATCGCCATGATGAAGTGGCACCAGATCCAGACAGCCCGGTGCGAAAGTGCCTGCTGCAGCGCGGCAGCGAGCAGCGTCGAAGCGACTGCCGCCGCGCCGAACGCAGGCCATGCCCAGCCGAACTGTTGCGGATCAGGAATGATCTCCTTCGCCATGGCGGGAAGGAACGTGGCCGGGATGATGTAGCCAAAGCCGTAGGCGCCGTAGCACAGCACGAGTCGCCGGTACTCCGCGCTCCAGGGAACCGCGGGCGCAACCACCGGGGCCACGCCGGAGCGTGCGCTCGTCTTCACCATCGGCCAGATCACCGCGGTGGCCGCAATGGAGAGGGCGCCGAGCGAAAGCCACGCATCGGCGGAACCGGTGACCACCAGGCACGCGCCGCCTGCAATCACGATCCCGGCGCCGACGCCCGCGTAGACGGTGCCGCCCAGGTCGGGGCGGCCGGCCAGCGCCAGGTACTCGAGCAACCAGGCGGAAACGAACACCAGCACCAAAGCGCTGGCGATTCCGGCGACCAGGCGAAGCACAAGCCATAGAGCGAACGGCTGCTCCCACGCCATGGCAAGGGTGGACAGGCCGAGGACGAGCAGCCCGGTGCGGATCGCAACCACGGGCTGGATGCGCAGGCGGATCGCCGCCAAAGCGCCAATGAGGTACCCGACGTAATTCGCTGTGGCGAGCCAGCCGCCGTCAGCAACGGACAGGCCGAAGTCCGCCTGCATCATCGGCAGGATCGGCGTGAAGGCGAAGCGCCCGATGCCCATGGCAACGGCAAGCGCGGCCAACCCGGCCAGGGCGCCGGCCCAGGCGGAAGCGGCAGCTGCGCGGGGCATGGGCGCATTCTCGGGCAACGGCTTCCGGGATAAAAGCGAATCATTGACGAAGCGCCGGTCCTTGGACGAAACTGGGCTGATGCCCGCAATCCAGTCGAAGATCGACGTAGCGGGCGAGGCGTTCCAGCGCAACCGCGCGAGCATGCTCAAGCTCCTCGAGCGGCTGCGCGCGCTGGAGGCGCGCACGCGCGACGCATCGGCGATGGCCAAGCCGCTGTTCGACAAGCGCGGGCAACTCCTGCCGCGCGAACGCATCGCGCGCCTGTTGGATGCCGGCGCGCCGTGGCTCGAGTTGTCCTCCATGGCCGGCTACTGCCTCGACAATCCCGATCCGGAGAAGACCATCCCCGGCGGCGGCATGATCGCCGGCATCGGCTACGTCTCCGGCGTGCGCTCGATGGTGGTGGCGAGCGACTCAGGGATAGACGCCGGCGCCATCCAGCACATGGGGCGGGAGAAACTCATGCGCGCGCAGGGACTCGCGCTGGAGAACAAGCTGCCCTTCGTGCACCTCGTGGAATCGGCGGGCGCCAACCTGCTCAAGTACCGCGTCGAGGGTTTCGTGCACGGCGGCGCAATTTTCTACAACCTCGCCAAGCTCTCGGCGGCGGGCTTGCCGGTAGTGACTGTGGTGCACGGCTCCTCCACCGCGGGCGGCGCCTACATGCCGGGACTTTCCGACTACGTGATCATGGTGCGCGGCCGCGCCAAGGCCTTCCTCGCCGGCCCGCCGCTGCTCAAGGCTGCCACCGGCGAGATCGCCACCGACGAGGAACTCGGCGGCGCGGTGATGCACACGCACGTGTCGGGCCTGGGCGAATACCTCGCCGAGAACGACGCGGACGGCATCCGTTACGCGCGCGAAGTGCTCTCGCGCCTGGACTGGCGCTCCTCGTTCCCACCGGCCGGCAAGCCACCGCGCTACGCGGCCGACGAGCTGCTCGGCGTGATTCCCGAGGACTACCGCAAACCCGTGGACATGCGCGAAGCAATCGCGCGCTTCGCGGACGATTCGGATTTCCTCGATTTCAAAGCCGACTATGGTCCTGCCACCGTCTGCGGCCACGCCTCGGTGCAGGGATTCCGTGTGGGCGTCATCACCAACAACGGGCCCCTGGACCCCGACGGCGCGAACAAGGCCACGCACTTCATCCAGTCCTGCTGCCAGGCCGGCTTGCCGATCCTCTACCTGCAGAACACTACCGGCTACATCGTCGGCAAGGCCTCGGAAGAGGCCGGCATGATCAAGCACGGCTCCAAGATGATCCAGGCGGTATCCAACGCCAATGTGCCGCAGATCACGCTGATGTGCGGAGCTTCCTTTGGCGCCGGCAACTACGGCATGTGCGGACGCGGCTACAGCCCGCGGTTCCTCTTCTCCTGGCCAAACACGCAGACCGCGGTGATGGGCGCCGAGCAGGCCGCGCTCACCATGGCGATCGTGATGGAAGGCGGCATGAAGCGCAAAGGCCAGGACGTGGACCACGCCCAGATCGACGCCATGAAAGCGAAGATCGTGGAGAACTTCGAGCGCCAGCAGAGCGCGCTCGTCACTTCGGCGCTGCTGCTGGACGACGGCATCATCGACCCGCGCGACACGCGCAACGTTCTGGGCTACACGCTATCCCTCTGCAAGGACGGCGACGCCCGGACCGTTCGGCCCGTCCAGTTCGGCGTCGCCAGGCCCTGACTTGTCCCGCGCAGTGCGGAATTGACCGGGACCGGTGGCAGGCCGCGGCCAGCTCAAAACCATCCGGGCGCGTGGCTGCGCATGGCGCTGCGCGTGCTGGCGCGCAAGCTGACCGGCTGAACCGCACCCGGTGAAGCTTGTTACGGCGCAGCGCAGGCGGGCGGCTGCAGGAATTCCAATCCGGCCTGATTCCAGAGCCGCGGCGAAACCTTGTCGGTAAAGGTGCAGCCGAAGTCCGGATCCGCAACGGCGGCCGGATCGCGCACGTTGTCGCCTGCGGGTTTTATGCCGGCTTCGACCCACTTGACCAGGTCCACGAAGGTCGTGACGAGTTCGGGCCCGGTGAAGCTGCAGTGCCCGAAATCCCTGGTCGCGCACTGCACGAGCAGATGCGAGGCATGGTGCGCGGCGACCCGCTCCGCATAGACCTGCTCCATCTGGAACGGCACGAACAGGTCTCCCAGCGTGTGCAGGGTGAGCATCGGAATCCTGAGGTCCCCGGTGGTGGGCGGCACGTTGGAAATGCCGTTGTTATGCCGGGCCTGCGGGTCTGCGGTGACGCGCTGTATGGCGGCATTGAATGCCACTTCGGCCGCGGTCAGACCAACATTGGTGTCGAACTGGTACGTCACGTCGGAGTTCTGCACCGCGACCCCGGGCTGCCGCGGCAGCGTGCCGTCGCCGACCCCGAGTCCGAACAGGAAATCCCCCGGGACGATTCCGTTCCAGAACAGAAAACCCTGCTCGAACACGGGCCTGACGCCACCGGAGCGCAGCTCGACGAGCGACTTGAAGTTCTGACCGGCCGGATTCAGCACGAACGGAAACGCCGGTCCGAGCCCCAGCTTGGTCGCCGGTACCGTGACGCCCAGGTAGTCCGCGGCAAAGGGGTACGGTTTCCCGACTCTCGACAGTGTTTGCGCCGCGAGGTTGAAATCGAGGAAATAGTCGAACAACTCGTAGTCGCCCATCACCCCGCAGATCGGCATCGCCCCGTCGTACGACTGCGGCCATTGCTCGGCCACGATGCCGGTGATGTGACCGCCCATCGACGCGCCGGTGATGTAGGTCCGGGTCGGCCTGCCGAACCTGCCATTGAAGAACTTGGTCAGCGCATGGGTATCTTTCGCGCCCTGCGCCGGGTCGTAGCTGTTCCTGCTGTAGCTCGAAGCCGCCCAGGCGTACCCGTTGGCAATCAGGAATACCCGCAGCGGATGATCGTCCACCGTGAGTTCCAGCCCGGTGCCGCGATAGCCGTGGGCCCACATGACCAGCTTGCCGTTCCAGTTGTACGGCACTTCGATCCTGTAGCCCGCGCTGTTGTGGACCCCCCATAGCCGCTGAGTCGGGATGCTCGCGGTTTCGCCGAACGGCAACTTGGTCTTGTCCACGAAGTATTCCGGCGGTGGGGCCGCTATCGCCCCGAGCGACGCAAATACCAGGACGGCGAAAGCCAGAATAAGTTTTTTCATGACGCCCCCCTTACATTACACAATGTGCAATATTGCGCCTCCGGCCAGCCGAAGCGCAATAGCCCTTAGAGCCGCGCTCCCCGGCCACGGTCGTGGGATTCCTCAGTTCTTGGAATTGAGCTTGCGGGCCAGACGGTTCGTCTCGGGAGCCCTATCGGTGTCCTTGCGCCCCTGCTTCAGGTCCTCGGCGGCCTGGGCGATGACGGGCTGCGGCGGTTTCTCGCCGGTTGCAGGAGACTCGTCCCGTTCATGCGGCAGCTTCGGGACGAGGTCCTGCGATATGCGCACGGTCGTGCCGCCGTTCGCATGGCGTTGAGGGCCCTTGCGGGGGCCCTTGGCTTTCGCGCCGGTCATTTCAGTTCGATTGCTTGAGCTCTTTCTTGCGCTTCTCGATCCGTGCGCCGGGCGCCGGGGCGCCGCTCTAACGTACGACGCGGCCGAGCAGGAGTCCGAGGACGATGGCCAGGCCCAGCGCCTTCATCGGGTGCGCCGAAATGTAGGCACTGGAATCCGACTGCAGCTTCTTCTGCGCGGCTTTCAGGCTTTCGGCGTGTTCGGCCAGCCAGTTGGCCGCAGGTGCGGCCGCGCTGGCTGCCGTGTCCACCGCCGAATGCGCGAATGCCGCAGCCTTGTCGATCGCGGGCTTCGCCTTGCGTGCCACCTCGTCCGCCGCATCGGCAAACGAATTCACCGCGGCGTGGGCGCCCGAGGACGCCTTGTCAAATGGGGTGTCGGAATTGCCGCCCGCCCTGAAGCCTGCGGAGGCCTTGTTGCGATTTGATTCGTCCAATTTTGTTCTCCAGTTGGTGAGCGGGCAGCATGGCGGGAGGCAACGCGCAGGTCTGTCGGTTGGCCCACATAGAACTCTGGCAGAATTGCCAATCCGGATTGAGGGACGGGCGCTCATGAAATTCTCCCAGGAACACGAAGAGATCCGGCGCACGCTCAAGCGCGTCATCGACAACGAGATCAACCCGCATGTCGACGAATGGGAAGCGGTGGAGCAGTTCCCGGCGCACGAGGTGTTCAAGAAGCTGGGCAACCTCGGCCTGCTCGGGCTCACCAAGCCCGAGGCCTACGGCGGCGCGCGCATCGTGCGGCCCGTTCAGTTCGGCGGCGCCAGGCCCTGATCCGGCATGGCATTGGGTGTGTTACAATGAAACACACCTGACACGGGCCGGAGAATGGCGCCATGAGCACGACCTTGACCATACGGATCGATGACGAACTTGACCGCGCGCTGACGCGCTTTGCGCGCCGTACAGGCCGCCCGAAGAGCGAACTCGCGCGCGAAGCGTTGCGCCGCCAGCTCACGATGGCCCGCTTCGAGGAGGCGCGTCGCGTCGTACTGCCGTTTGCCGAGGCGCGCGGCCTGCTTACGGACGAGGACGTGTTCGCCGCGGTGTCTTGAGGGTTTTCCCGGATACCAACGTTCTCTACGCCGCGCTCGCGACGCGCGGCCTGTGTTCGGACTTGCTGCGTGCGTTGCTCGCGGAGCATGACGTCGTCATCGGTGCCCCCGTTCTGGTGGAGTTGCGGCGAAATCTGCGCGGCAAGCTGCGCATGCCCGCGGACCGGGTCGAGATGGTGACCGGCTTTGTCTCGGAACTGGAGCTCGCTCCTTCGGCGCCGCTTCGGGCCGGTCGCCCTGCGCGGATTGACGCGGCGGATGCGGCAATACTCGAATGCGCGGCGCGCGCCAAAGCGGAGATCTTCGTTACCGGCGATGGTGCGCTGCTGAAACTCGGAGAGTACGAAGGAGTCCCCATTGTTTCACCGCGGGACCTCTGGCAACGTCTCCTGCATCGCGGGCGGTAACGACGGATAGGAAAATCTATCAACCCCTTGCCGCACGATTTGTCCATTTCCTGCTTCCCTGCCCCGGCGTGACGGCGCACAATTCCGCGTACGTCGTCTCGCGAACCGCTAGTAGTATGAAAGAAGAAGGTAGGCAGAGCGGCCGTCACCGGCCCGCTGGGGAAATAGGCGGCCCCGACACTTCCGGCAGCAGCCGGTCGTACTCTTTCTTGACCACCGCGTAGCACTCGCACACGCGCCCTTCCAGCTGCGGCCGGTCGAGCACCGTGATGTGGCCGCGGCTGTAGTGGATCAGCCCGTCGGCCTGCAGTTTGCCGGCCGCTTCGGTGACGCCCTCGCGGCGCACTCCGAGCATGTTGGCGATCAGCTCCTGCGTCATCACCAGCTCCTTCGCGGGCAACCGGTCGAGACTCAGGAGCAGCCAGCGGCAAAGCTGCTGGTCCACCGAGTGGTGGCGATTGCACACCGCCGTCTGCGTCATCTGCGTGATCAGCGCCTGTGTATAGCGCAGCAGCAGGTGCTGCAGTGCGCCGCCGGCCTCGAACTCCTTCTTCAGCACCGTGGCGCGGAGCCGGAAGCCGTGGCCCGCGCTTTGCACCACCGCGCGGCTCGGCGTGGTCTCGCCGCCCATGAAGAGCGAGATGCCAATCAGGCCCTCGTTGCCCGTGACGGCGATCTCGGCGGATTCGCCGCCTTCCAGCACGTACAGCAGCGACACGATGGCATTCGTCGGAAAGTAGACGTAGCCCTGCGCGCCGCCGGATTCGTACAGCGAGAGCCCGAGCGGCATCGCCAGCGGCTCGAGAAAAGGAAGCAGCGCGTCGTAGCTGTCCCCAGGCAGCGCCGCAAGCAGTCCGTTTTCCTTCGGAGATTGCTTTGCAGCGGAGGCAGTCCGGACCATCGGACTATAGGGTGCCGTTCGGTTAGTTCTGGGCCCAATCCGTCAGCGTCACGGCGGCACCGACCAGCGGCACGATCTCGTCGAACAGCTTGTCCTTGCCTATGAACGCCACCGCTCCTGCCGCCAGCGCTTGTGCGGCGATGAGTGCATTCTTCTCGATCGAAGTGACAGCAACCAGCGTGGAGGGGCTCAGCTTCTTGATCGTGCGCGTGAGATCGAATCCGTTTGCATCCGGCAGATTTTTGTCGACCACGACAAATGAGGGGCGATGCGCATCGACATGCGTCAGAGCGCTCGCTCCATCGTGCGCGTCGATGACCCGCAGCCTCGGAAACGAGTGCCGGATCAGATGGTAAAGGGCGGTGCGCATGGGTGCGTGGTCCTCGACGATCAGCACTGTCGCCTCGAGTGCACCGCTTCTGGGTTGGCTCATTGGGTTTCCTGACTGGATGATGAAGCCTGACTATGCGCCGAGCGCACCAGAGGGTATGTGGGGCAAACCCTACAGTCCGCACGCCGGGCTGTAGGGATTGTTGGACAGTGCGCCTAGCCCGGCGGCGTCAGTCCGTGCTGAATGGCGAGCTTGACCAGCGAAGCCACGTCGGAGACGCCGAGCTTCTTCATCAGCCTGCTGCGATAAGTCTCAACCGTTTTCGTGGAAAGGTTGGCGGCTTGCGCGATCTCCACGCTGGTGCGGCCCTCGACCACGAGCTGGAGCACCTGGCGCTCGCGCGCCGAAAGGCTGGCAAGCGGTCCGCGCTGGCCCGAAGGCTCGGTCAACGGACCGATGGCCGGGCTCACATAGCGCCTTCCCGCGCAGACGGCCCGCACCGCGTTCACGAGCTCGGTGCTTGCTGCGTCCTTCAGGACATAGCCCGTGGCGCCGGCGTTCAGCGCCTGGTAGACGTGTTCCCGATTCGAGTGCATCGAGAGCACCACCACCTGCACCGCGGGCGCGCGGGCGCAGATCTCACGCGTGGCTTCTATGCCGTTCATCTCCGGCATGGAGATATCCATGATGACCACGTCGGGCGACGTGGCAGCGGCGGCGCGCACCGCGTCGCGCCCGTTTCCAACGGAGCCGACGATCTGCATTCCGGCGCCCGCGAGCAGCACCGAGAGGCCTTCGCGCATCATGGCGTGGTCGTCCACCAGCAGCACCCTTGTCGTCATGCCGTGCGCTCCAGAATTACAACGATGCGCGTGCCGTGACCCTGGGCGGACTCGACTTCAAGCCTCGCGTCCACTGCCTCGGCCCGCTCGCGCATGATCCGGAACCCGTAGTGGCCTGCGTCCGGCAGCCGGGCGGCGTCGAAGCCGGAGCCGTCGTCGGATATCGTCAGGCGCACCTCCCGCGCTTCTTCGTCGAGTGAAATGTCCACCTTTCTTGCGTTGGCATGCTTGGCGAGATTGTTGATCGCTTCCTGGGCGATGCGGAAGAGCGAGGTCTCCACCAGGGGAGGCAGCCGCTGCTCGAGCTCGACGCCGCGTACGGTCACGGCTATCGAAAGGCGTTTGGCAACCGCTTCCGCGTAAAGCTCGAGGGCGACTGCCAATCCATGGTCGTCGAGGCCGGGGGGCCGCAGCTCGGCCATGATGTCGCGCGAGTTCTGGATCGCGTTTTGCACCAGGTCCCGTGCGACCTCGAGGCGCGCGCCGGTCGCGGCTTCGACCGTGGCGGCGCTTTTGGCCAGATCGATGTTCAGCTTGGCGGTCGCGAGGTCCTGGCCGATCCGGTCGTGCAGCTCCCGGTGGATCGCGCGCCGCTCGTCCTCTTCCACCTGCGCGAGCCGGCGCAGCAGCTCCCTGCGCGCCGCGATGTCGGCGGTCGCTACCACGAGCTCATCGGTCTTGCTGCGCTCGCCTGCGCGCGCCTCCAGCAGGCGGGCGTACAGCACGCTGTGCTCGAAGAGCAGCACCATCAGCACGAAGCTCGCGGCGAGCAGGTCGTAGACGCGGCCGGCATAAAAGCCCAGGTCGTAGCGCCCGCCGTTCAGCACCGCGCTCAGCCCGATGGCGAACACCCATGCGGACATCACCACCAGGAGCCAGATGTCGAGCACGCTGTGCGGCCGCCGCAGCCACAGAACCGCGGCGGCGATCACCGTCAGCGCCCACGTGGGTCCCACGACGTAGATCATCGCCGGGGTAAAGCGGTTCTGCAGAAGCACTTCCGGCAGCAGCGCATGCCCGGCCGTCGCGAGGAGCGTGAAGCCGGCGGCGGCCAGCGCCGCGGCGAGCAGGCCTGCCAAGATCGAATTGCGGTTCACCACCACGCGTTTGCGCGCATCCCCCTTGAGGAAGGCATACGCAATGACAACCACCGGAAAGCCGCCGTGCCAGAACATGTACAGCCAGGCAGTGCTCTGCAGCCCGGCGCCCAGCAGGCCCGT
>JANMUO010000255.1:0-1916 GCA_031391655.1 Betaproteobacteria bacterium | reverse complement strand
CCGGCAGGTAGCGCGCGCCCGAGTCGAGCATGGTGCGGCGCAGGTCGTTCACTTCCATGTCCGGGGTGGCGGTCACCGGGTCGCGCACCATGATGTCGCCCACGCGCACGTCGCCGACCGAACCGTCGCGCTGCGCGAGGCACTGCAGGATCTCGCGGAAGGTGAGCATGCCCACCATGCGGCCCTGGTCGAGCACCACCAGCGAGCCGAGGTTCTGCTCCGACATGGTTGTCACCGCGTCCACCGCGCGGCCTGCCGGCTCTATGCTGAGCAGCCGGTTGCCCTTCACCCGCAGGATCTCCTTGACTTGCATGTCGACCTCCCGTGGCCGGACTGCTCGCGACAGTCTACCTCACCAGGATTGTGGCGAGGCCAAGGAGCATGCCCATGCTCACCACGTCGGTGGCGGTGGTAAGGAAGATGCTTGAGGCGGTCGCCGGGTCGAAACCCAGGCGCTTGAGCGTGATGGGCACCATGGCCCCTGACAGGCCGCTGGCGACGCACGATCCGACCATCGCCGCGAACACCACGAAGGACAGCATCAGGGCATTCGGGGAGCTCTGGCTGCTGGCAGTGATGTACATGCCGATGGCCGCGGCGACGCCCACGCCAGCCCCGTTCATCAGGCCGAGGCCCGCTTCCTTGTAGACCAGCTTCCTCTCCGTGCCGGGCTTCAATTCACCGATGGTCATGCCGCGCAGCGTCACCGCGAGCGCCTGGCAGCCGGTATTGCCCGACTGCCCGGCGAGCACCGGCAGGAACAGCGCGAGGATCACCAGGCGGTCGATGGTGTCCTGGAAAAAGCCCACCACCGCCGCGGCGAGGAAGGCGGTGAGCAGGTTCAGCTGCAACCAGGGATGGCGCATGAAGAGGCTCCGTTGCCACGGCGTGCCCAGGCGCTCCTCCTTGTCGACGCCGACCATGCTGCCGGGCTGCGCCGCGATGTCGAAGGCGCGCGCCTCGAACATGCTCTGGCCGCGCACCAGGCCGCGCAGGCGGTTCTCCGCGTCCACCACCGGGTAGACGGGGTAATGGCGGTCGAGCACCTGCTTCATCGCGTCCTCGAGCACCGTGGGCGCGTGCAGCGCGAACACGTCGGTGATCATCACGTCGCGCAGCAGCCGGTCGTTCTCGTTGAACAGGAGGTCGCGCATGGTGACGATGCCGAGCAGCCGCTCGTCGTCGTCCACCACGTAGATGTAGGTGATGAACGCGGACTTCACCAGCTCGCGCAGCGCCTCGGTCGCCTGGCCCACGGTGGCTTGCGGCGGGAACTCCGCGTACACCGGCTCCATCATGCGGCCGATGGTGCCTTCCGCATACAGGCCGTTGCGCTGCCACTGGCGCGCGAACTCCAGCGGCGCCGCGGCCAGCGCACGCTCGCGCGATTCCGCCGGCAGCGCGGCGAGGATCTCCTGCGCGATGCCGGCGCTCAGGCGCGTGAGCACCGCGGCAACTTCGGCGCCGCCGAAGCGCGCCAGGCGTTCCGCCGCCGCCGGCGCGGATTGCACCTTGACCTCCTCGATGAGGTCCGAGGCCGAGCGCTGAATGGTGGGGCGATCGATCGATTCCAAGTCTGCCTCCCTCGCGAGCTGGCGTTACAGGCCGGCGGCGTCCGCCACCAGCCGTCGCATTTCCCGTCGCAATGATGCCCTAACGCGCGCATAGCGGGTATTGCGCGCCTGGTTTTTCAGCTCGAAGGGGTCGCGCTCGAGGTCGTAGAGCTCGTCGAGTTCGCCCGCGCTGCCCCGGTTCACCCAGCGGATCAGCTTGTGGCGGCCGGTGCGCACCGCCTTGTAGGTCATGCCGACCAGCCAGGGCATCGCCTGCTCGGCCCAGTACTCGACCAGAAACGACTTGCGCCAGCCCGTGCGCCTGCCGGCGAGCAGGGGCAGGAGCGACCGCCCCTGGATGTG
>JANMUO010000212.1:0-7570 GCA_031391655.1 Betaproteobacteria bacterium | reverse complement strand
AGGATGAACTTCGCCCCGTGCTTCGCCGCCAGCGGCCACAGTTCGGTGAGCATCGGCAGGCCGTCGCGCGCGTAGCCGACGGCCGCGTCCTTCTGCCGGTCCGTCTGCAGGATGGCGAGCGTCAACTCGGAGAGGTGGTCGGAGGCGATGTACTGCACGCCGCCGCCGCGCTCGATCGAGGCGCGCACCGGGCGCCAGGAATCGCCGTAGAAGCCCAGTCCGGCGCCTACGCGGACCGACTTCATCTCGCGACGGGCATCGCGCGCTCGATGAGCGCGTCGAAGGGGACGCTCGGCGGCAGTGTGCCAAAGGCGCCCGTCCAGTCCGCGCCGAGGCGCGCATTGACGAAGGATTCGAACACCAGGGCAGGAGAGTGGCGCGCGAGCAGGCTCGCCTGCAGCGCGAGCGCGAGGTCCTGCGTCAGGCGCCGGGCGGAGGATTCGTGTTCCGCTGCATCCTGCAGCCGGTCCTTGAGCGAGGCGCAGAACGCGTCGTAGGCGGGATGCCTGCCCGCGGCGGCGTCGAGTTCCGTGGCTACCGCCTCGATCACGTCGGGGGCTTTGCGCAGCGCGCGCAGCACGTCCAGGCACATGACGTTGCCGGCGCCTTCCCAGATGGAATTGAGCGGCATCTCCCGGTAAATGCGCGCCAGCACCTGCTCCTCCACGTAGCCGTTGCCGCCAACCGCCTCCATCGCCTCCTGGCCGAAGTGCGAGCCGCGCTTGCACACCCAGAACTTGGCCGCCGGCGTGAGCACCCGGCGCAGGAGCTTCTCGTCCTCGGAGTCGTAAGCGCGCGACAGGCGCAGCACCAGCGCCGTGGCGGCTTCAGCCTCCAGCGCCAGGTCAGCCAATACGTTCTTCATCAGCGGCTGGTCTTTCAGCAGCTTGCCGAAGACCTGGCGCTGCGCGGCGTTCCACAATGCCTGCGACAAGGCCTGGCGCATGAGGCCCGCGGTGCCGATGGCGCAATCCAGCCGCGTGTAGACGCCCATCTCCAGGATCATCGGCACGCCGCGGCCTTCCTCGCCGAGCAACGTCGCCTGCGCGTCCTCGAACTCGACCTCGGAACTCGCATTGGAGCGATTGCCGAGCTTGTCCTTCAGGCGCTGGATGAGGATCGCGTTGTGCGTGCCGTCTGCGCGCAGGCGAGGCAGGAAGAAGCACGACAGCCCACCGGGTGCCTGCGCCAGCACGAGGAACGCGTCGCACATCGGCGCGGAGAGGAACCACTTGTGCCCGGTGATCGAAAACCTGCCGCCGCCGAGCGGTGCCGCGCGGGTGGTGTTGCTGCGCACGTCGGACCCGCCCTGCTTTTCCGTAAGGCCCATGCCGATGAGCGCCGCGTCCTTGCCGCGCGAGTAGATACGCGGCAGCCACTCGGCCGCGAGCTTCGCGTTGGCCTTGATCGCCGGCACCGAGCCGTAAGTCATGGTGACCGGACACTGCGTGCCGTTCTCGATCTCGGAGTAGAGCAGGTAGGCGGCGGCGCGCTCCACGTGCGCTCCCGGGCCGGGCTCGGACCACGGCGCCGAGTGCAGGCCGTGCCGGAAGGCGAGCGCCAGCAGTTCGTGCCAGGCCGGGTGGAACTCGACTTCGTCCCGGCGCCGGCCCTGCCGGTCGTGCGTCTTCAGTTCGGGCGGGAAGCGGTTGGCCGCGTCGGCGAGCGCGAGCGTGTCGCGGGCGCCGAGCGCGGTGCCCAGCGCGCCGAGGCGCTTGCGCGCGCCCGCAAGGCGCTCGCGCGGGAGGTTGAACGCCAGGGCGTCGCCGAGCGCGGCGTTGCCGGCGAACAGGTTGTAATTCTCGAGGGGCGCGCTCTGGTTGAGGACTTCGTGCGTTGCGGGCATGTCGCGAGCCAGTCTAGGCGCGCACGAAATGAATAGCAATTGCTCGGTGCGATGCTGCCCTTCGGTGCCTGTAGAATTCCGCGCCGGAGGAGGTGGTTCCGATTACCCAGTTGCTGCAATTGCTGCTTGCCGGCGTGGCGCAAGGCTGCGTCTACGCGCTGGTCGCGCTCGGCTTCGTGCTGATCTACAAGGCGACCGAGACGGTGAACTTCGCGCAGGGCGACCTGATGATGCTCGGGTCGTTCTTCGCGCTCACCGCCGCCACGGTGATGGGCCTGCCGTACTGGCTGACCATCGTCTTCGCGCTCGCGGTGATGGCCGTGGTCGGCATGCTGATCGAGCGCATCGTGCTGCGCCCCGTGCTCGGCCACCCGGCGTTCACCGTGGTGATGGTGACCATCGGCGCGGGGTACGTGATGCGCGGCGTGGTCACCATGATTCCGGGCTGGGGCACCGAGACCTACGCGCTGGCCACGCCCTTCGCCGACAAGGTGATTCACTTCGGCGGCGTGATCGTTGCCGAGCAGCAGCTCGCGGTGATCGGCCACACCGCGCTGCTCTGCCTCGCGCTGTACCTCTTTTTCCGCTTCACGCGCGTCGGCATCGCCATGCAGGCGAGTTCGCAGAACCAGCTTGCCGCCTACTACATGGGCATCCCGGTGCGGCGCATCAACATGCTGATCTGGGGATTGTCCGCGGGCATCGCCACCATCGGCGGCATCCTGCTTGCGCCCACCACCTTCGTGCACTCCAACATGGGCTTCATCGGGCTGAAGGCGTTCCCGGCGGCCGTGGTGGGCGGCTTTGGCAGCGTGCCGGGGGCGATCGTCGGGGGCCTCATCATCGGCGTGGTGGAGGCGCTGTCGGGTTTCTATATGGCCGAAGGCTTCAAGGACGTCGCGGCCTACGTCGTGGTGCTCCTGGTGCTGATGGTGAAGCCCTCGGGCATCTTCGGTGAAACCGTGTCGAAGAAAGTCTGATGCGTTTCCTCTTCAAGACGGCCTACGACCAGGACCTGCGCCTGTTCAAGCACGGCGGGCTGGTGTTCTGGTACGGGCTGCTCGCGGTGGTGCTGCTCGCCGCGCCCTGGTGGGCGAGCGAGTACGTGATGTCCCAGCTTCACTTCATCGGCATCTACTCCATCGTCGGCCTGGGCCTGATGCTGCTGGTGGGCTTCACCGGACAGATTTCGCTCGGCCACGCGGCCTTCCTCGCGGTGGGCGCCTACACCGAGACGCTGCTCGGCGCGGCCGGCTGGCCGTTCTGGCTCTCGCTGCCTTGCGCGGCGCTGCTTTCCGCGGCGGTGGGCATCGTCGTCGGCCTGCCGGCGCTGCGCCTGAAGGGCATCTACCTCGCCATCGCGACGCTCGCCTTCGGCGTGATCGTGGAGGAGATCATCACGCGCTGGGACAGCCTCACCGGCGGCAACTCCGGCAAGCACGTGAAGGCGATCGAGCTGTTCGGCGCGAAGCTGGACGGCGACGCCGACTTCTACTACCTGGTCCTAGCGCTGACCACGATCTGCTGCATCGCGCTGGCGAACTTGCTGCGCTCGCCCACCGGGCGCGCTTTCGTCGCCATCCGCGATTCGGAGATCTCGGCTTCCTGTATGGGCGTGAACCTCGCCAAATACAAGACCATGTCCTTCGCGCTGTCGGCGGCGCTCACCGGCATCGGCGGCGCCCTGTATGCGCACAAGGTGACCTTCATTTCGCCCGAGCAGTTCACGCTGCTCGTCTCGATCGAGCTGGTGACCATCGTGATCCTCGGCGGCGTGGGCTCGCTGCACGGTGCGGTGCTCGGTTCGGCCTTCATCATCGTGCTGCCGCAGCTCATCTCGATCGCCAAGGACTACCTGCCCTCGGGCGTGGCCGGCGCCGCCGGCCTGCAATCGACGGTGTTCGGCCTGCTGCTGATCGGCTTCATCATCTTCGAGCCGCTGGGCCTGTACGGGCGCTGGTTGAAGGTGCGCACCTGGCTGGAGCTGTTTCCGTTCTACCGCCGCGGCATGTTCCGCCGGCAGAAGGCCTACATGAAGTCGGAGCGCCTGCGGTGAAGTTCTTCGGCGTCGAGAACCTGGGCATCCGTTTCGGCGGCGTAGTGGCCGTGGACAAGGTATCTTTCGACGTGGCGCGCGGTGAGGTGTATACGATCATCGGCCCGAACGGCGCGGGCAAGACCACCATCTTCAACCTGATCGGCCTCATCTACCCCGCCACCTCAGGGCGCATCGTCTACCAGGGCCGCGAGCTCACGGGACTCAACCCGCACCGCGTGGCAGAGCTGGGCATCGCGCGCACCTTCCAGAACATCGAGCTGTTCGAGCACGCCACCGTGCTGCAGAACCTGCTCATCGGCCGCCACCGCCACCGCTCCACCGCGCTGTGGCAGGAACTCGCCTTCACGCCTGCGGTGCGCCATGCCGAGCGGGCGCAGCGCGAGGCGGTGGAGAAGGTGATCGACTTCCTCGATCTCGCGCACTACCGCGACACCATGGTGGCCGGACTGCCTTACGGTGTGCGAAAAGTGATCGAGTTGGGCCGCGCGCTGGCCACCGAACCAAAACTCCTGCTGCTGGACGAGCCCTCCTCGGGCCTCAACCCGGAGGAGACCAACGAAATGGCCTACTGGATCGAGGACATCAAGAAGGGCCTGGGCATCACCGTGCTGATGGTCGAGCACGACATGAGCCTGGTGCAGCGGGTCTCCGACCGGGTTCTGGCGCTGAACGAGGGTCGCGCCATCGCAGAGGGCACGCCGGCCGAGGTGCAGGCGCACCCGGCCGTGATCGAGGCTTACCTGGGGTCGAAAGAGCCGGCATGACCTCCACCCTCCCGATCCTCGAATTGCTGAACGTGGAATCGAGCTACGGCCCGGTGCAGGCCCTGCGCGGCGTAACGCTCTCCGTGCCCGAGGGCAAGATCGTCACCGTGCTCGGCGCTAATGGCGCTGGCAAGAGCACGATCCTGAAAACGATATCCGGCATCATCGACCCGTCCAAGGGCCAGGTGAAGCTGCGCGGGCAGGAGATCCAGGGTTGGGCGCCCGACCGCATCGTGCGCGCGGGCGTGGTGCACGTGCCCGAGGGGCGCGAGGTGTTCCCGCTGCTCTCGGTCGAGGACAACCTGAGGATGGGCGCCTTTACCCGCTCCGACAAGGACGGGGTGGCGAAGGACATGGAGACCGTGTTCGGCTACTTCCCCATTTTGCGGGAGCGGGCGAAGCAGGAGGCGGGACAGCTCTCGGGCGGGCAGCAGCAGATGCTGGCGATCGCGCGCGCACTTCTGTCTCGCCCGACGGTGATGTTGATGGACGAACCGAGCCTGGGCCTGTCGCCCTTGCTCACGCAGGAGATCTTCCGCATCATCACGCGCATCAACCGCGAGCGCGGCACCTCGATCCTGCTGGTGGAGCAGAACGCGCACATGGCGCTGGCGGTGGCCGAGCTGGGCTACGTGCTGGAAGTGGGGCGCATCGTGATGGTGGACACCTGCGCAAACCTGGCGATGAAGGAAGACATCCAGGAGTTCTACCTCGGCGTGCAGGCAGCCGGGGTGCGCGGCCAGCGGCGCTGGAAGAGGAAGAAGCAATGGAGATGAAATGAGGGCGATCGAGCACGGCAGCGTGGCGAGGATGTTCTGGCACGGCGTGCGCACGCGCGGGCCGCAGGTGATCCTGCGACAGAAGGAACTCGGCATCTGGCGCGCCGTGAGCTGGAACGACCTCGGGCAGTCGGCGCGCGAGGTCGGCATGGGGCTCGTGGCGCTCGGCTTCCAGCCCGGCGAAGTGGGCTCGATCCAGTCGAACACCAACCGCGAGTGGCTGTACGCGGACCTTGGCATCCTCGGCGCGGGCGGCGTCTCCAACGGCATCTATCCGACCGACGCCGCGGCGCAGACCGAGTACCTGCTCTCCGATTCCGGCTCGGTGTTCGTGTTCGTCGAGGACGAGGAGCAGCTCGACAAGGTCCTCGAAGTGCGCGAGCGGCTGCCCAAGCTTCGCAAGATCATCGTGTTCGACATGGAAGGGCTGCGCGACTTCGACGACCGGCAGGTGATGTCGCTCGAGGCGCTGCGCGCGCTGGGCGCCGACCACCATGCGAAGAACCCCGCGCTGTGGGAGTCGCGCCTCGGCACGCGCCAGGCGGAGGACCTCGCGATCCTCGTCTACACCTCCGGTACCACCGGCAAGCCCAAGGGGGCGATGATCTCGCACCGGAACATCCTCGCCACGCTGGACGGCTACCAGGATGCTTTTCCGCAGGGGCCCGACGACGAGCGCATGGCCTTCCTGCCGCTATGCCACATCGCCGAGCGCCTGGGCGGCCAGTACCACTCGCTCCATGCCGGCGCGGTGCTCAATTTCGTGGAGAACCCGGAGACGGTACCGGAGAACGTGCGCGAGATCTCGCCCACAATCTTCACCGCCGTGCCGCGGGTGTGGGAGAAGTTCTATTCCGGCGTGCTGATCCGCCTGAAGGAGGCGGGGCGGCTGCAGCAGTGGGCCTACTCGGTGGCCATCGGCGTGGGTTACAAGGTGGCGGCGCTGAAGGAAGCGAGAAAGCCGGTGCCCGCCAGCCTGCGTTTCGCCTTCTGGCTGGCGCGGCTGCTGGTGCTGAACAACGTGCGCAAGGTGATCGGCGTGCATCGCACCAAGGTGTGCATCACCGGCGCGGCGCCGATCTCGCCCGACCTCATCCGCTGGTACATGGCGCTCGGTGTCGAGATGTACGAAGTGTGGGGGCAGACCGAATCCTGCGGCGCCATCACCTCGAATCCGGCCGGTAAGGTCAAGCCCGGCTCGATCGGGCCGCAGATGGGCCACGCCGAGGTCAAGGTCTCACCCGAGGGCGAGCTGCTCGCACGCGGCGCGGGCGTGTTCATGGGCTACCTCAACCAGCCGGAGAAGACCGCCGAGACCCTGAAGGACGGCTGGCTGCACACCGGGGACGTCGGAAAGGTGGACGAGGAGGGATTCTTCTACATCACCGACCGCATGAAGGACATCATCATCACCGCGGGCGGCAAGAACATCACGCCTTCGGAGTTCGAGAACCAGCTCAAGTTCTCCCCCTACATCACCGACGCGGTGGTGATCGGGGACAAGCGCCCCTACCTGGTGGCGCTGGTCATGGTGGACCACGAGAACGTGGAGAACTTCGCGCAGGAGCAGGCCATCCCGTTCTCCAACTACGCGAGCCTGTGCCGGCGGCCGGAGATCATCGGGCTCATCCAGGCCGAGATCGACAAGGTGAACAAGCTTTTCGCGCGCGTCGAGCAGGTGAAGAAGTTCCGCCTGCTGGAGACCAAGCTCACCGCCGAGGACGAGGAACTGACCCCGACCATGAAACTGAAGCGCAAGCTCGTCAACGAGAAATACAAGGGCCTCATCGAGGCCATGTATTCCGAGCGGGCGGCGGCGTGATATAAATCCGGCTACGAGGAGGAACACCCCATGAAGCGCATCATCGGCATTGTTGGAGTGTCCGCGGTCCTGTTCGCGGGCGCCGTCTTCGCCCAGGGCCAGGGCGTGTCGCAGAAGGAAATCGTCATCGGCTCGATGCAGGACCTTTCGGGTCCCATCGTCGCTTTCTCCAAGCAATTGAAGAACGGCATGGAGATGCGCGTGGAGGAAGTGAACGCGCTGGGCGGCATCCACGGCCGCAAGTTGAAGCTGGTCATCGAAGACCACGGCTACGACCCCAAGAAGGCCGTGCTGGCGACG
>JANMUO010000173.1:0-7162 GCA_031391655.1 Betaproteobacteria bacterium | reverse complement strand
CCGCGCGCGGCCTGGTGGCGGAAGAAATCCTGGCGCGCAGCAAGCAGCCTTACCGCGCCCCGGACGCGCTGTCCTTTCTCGGCGCGGAGCGGCCCGACTACGTCGACGCGATGCTCGACCCGGGCAACCTGGCGGCTGCCGGCGTCTTCGAGCCCGCTACGGTCGCGCGCCTGTGGCGCAAATGCCTGGAGCAGCCGCAGGACCGCCCATTGTCCAACGCCGACAACATGGCACTGGTGGGCGTGCTCTCGACGCAACTCCTGCACCACCACTACCTGCGCATGCGGCCGTCGGACGCGCCGCCCGTCCTGCTGCGCACCGACGTCGACCGTCGCCGCGCGAGCGCGCCGCGAGACCGCCAGGCCTGCGATGCATGACGCCGCGCCGCTGCTGCAGGATTACCTGAGCCGCTCGGCGAGCCGGCTGGGCAGCAAGGTCGCGCTCGTCTGCGCGGGCGAGCGCCTCAGCTACCGCGAGCTCGAGGAACGCTCCAATGCGCTTGCGCTCGCGCTCACCGAGGGCGGCGTGGCGCGCGGCGACCGCGTGATCGTGTTCGCCGACAACACGGCTGAGACCGCGATCGCTTTCTGGGCGGTCCTCAAGGCCGGCGCGGTGGTGTCGATCGTCAGCCCGCTGACCAAGTCCGAGAAGCTCGCCTACCTGATCGCCGACTGTCGCCCCGCAGCGCTGATTACCGATGCCCACCTGCTGGATGCGTGGCTCGAACCCTCGCGCAGCGCCCACCTGCGCTGCGTGATCGTCTCGGGCCGGATCGACGACGCCACTGCCGCACGCCTGCCCAGGCTCCTGCGCTGGGAGCAGGCGCTCGCGC
This sequence comes from Betaproteobacteria bacterium, assembly GCA_031391655.1. Classification (GTDB taxonomy): domain Bacteria; phylum Pseudomonadota; class Gammaproteobacteria; order Burkholderiales; family SG8-39; genus JAABQT01. The sequence goes on along the minus strand of JANMUO010000173.1, from coordinate 6,330 downwards.
GCGCGGAGCGCCGCCGGCCGCCGCCGCGCCGCAATATCGATCTCGACCTTGCCGCGATCATCTACACCTCGGGCTCCACCGGCGAGCCCAAGGGCGTGATGCTGAGCCATCGCAACATGCTCGCCGCGGCAAGCTCGATCGCGGGCTATCTCGACATTCGGCAGGACGAGGTGGTGCTCGGCGTGCTGCCGCTGTCCTTCGACTACGGGCTTTACCAGATGATCATGGCCTTCCGGCAGGGCGCGCGGCTGGTGCTCGAGCGCTCCTTCACCTACCCCGCGCAGGTGCTCAAGCGCGTGGTCGAGGAAGGCGTCACCGGGTTTCCCGGCGTGCCGACCATGTTCGCGCTGCTTGCCGAGATGAAAACGCTCACGGACTACGACCTGTCGAAGGTCCGCTACGTCACCAACACCGCCGCCGCGCTGCCGCTGAAGCACATCGCCGCGCTCAAGGGCCTGTTTCCAGGCGCGCGCATTTTCTCGATGTACGGCTTGACCGAGTGCAAGCGCTGCAGCTACCTGCCGCCGGAGGACCTCGAGCGCAAGCCCGGCAGTGTCGGCATCGCGATCCCGAACACCGAGATGTGGATCGTCGACGAGGAGGGCCGCCGGGTTGCGCCCAATACGGTGGGACAGCTGGTGATCCGCGGCGCCACCGTGATGCAAGGCTACTGGGAGAAGCCCGAGGCCACCGCGCGGCGGCTCAGGCCCGGGCCGCTGCCGGGCGAGCGGGTGCTCTACACCGGGGACTATTGCCGGATGGACGACGAGGGTTACCTGTATTTCGTCGGGCGCATGGACGACATGATCAAGTCCCGCGGCGAGAAAGTCTCGCCGCGGGAAGTCGAATGCGTGCTGGTGGACGTCCCCGGCGTGCGGGAAGCGGCGGTGATCGGCGTTCCGGACGAGCGGCTCGGACAGGCGGTCAAGGCCTACGTGGTCCTCGAGAGCGGCGTCAGCCTGAGCGCACGGGAGCTGCAGCGGCGCTGCCTGGAGAGGCTCGAGAGCTACCTGGTGCCGCAGCAGATCCAGTTCGTGGCGCAGCTGCCGCGCACCGACAGCGGCAAGATCCGCAAGACGGGACTGTCGTGAACGTGCGCGAAATTCACCGCAGGGGCCTGGTCGAGTTCCTGGGCTTCGAGATGCTGATCGCTCCCGGCGTGCTGGTGCCGCGCCCCGAGACCGAGCTGCTCGCGCGCGCCGCGCTCCAGGAACTGCGGGACCTGGGTGTGCCTCGCGTCATCGACATGTGCTGCGGCTCCGGCAACCTTGCCTGCGGCATCGCCCTGCTGGCCCCGCACGCCGAGCTTTGGGCGAGCGACCTCGAGCCACGCTGCGTCGAGGTCGCGCGGCGCAACGTCGAGCGCCTCGAGCTGTCGCGCCGGGTGCGCCTGGGCCAGGGCGACCTGTTCGCCGGTCTGCGCGGATTCGCGCTCGAGGGCAGCATCGACGCAGTGGTGTGCAATCCTCCGTACATCTCGGCCAGGCGCCTCGAGGGCGACAGTGCGGCCCTGCTGGAGCATGAGCCGCGCGCCGCTTTCGATGGCGGGCCCTATGGGTTGAGCGTGCACCAGCGCGTGATCCGGGAAGCGCCCGAGTTCCTGCGCGAAGGCGGTGTGCTGCTGTTGGAGATCGGTCTGGGCCAGGGTCGCCAGCTGACGGCGCTGTTCGCGCGCGCCACGCAGTACGAGGGCTTGCGTCTGCTGCACGACGCCGAGGGACAGGCGCGGGTCGCGCTGGCACGCCGCAAGGCGTCGGCCTAGGCCGCCACGCGCAGCTTCCTTTCCAGAAAGCAGGACAGCCGATTGATCGAATCGAGGTTCTCGGGCAGCAGTTCGTCGTCTGCCACCTCGATGCGATAGCTTTCCTCGAGGAAAGCAACCAACTCGAGCACGCCGGTCGAATCGATGATGCCCCTGTCCTGCAGGGAATCGTCGTCGGAAAATTCGCATTCCCCGCCGAACAGGTAGTTCTCGACGATGAATTTGCGCAGTTGCTGGTTCATATGCGATCCGTCCTTGGAAAAAATTGGCCGACGCTCGGGAGGTGCTCGCTGCCGCGCGGCGCGCCTTCGGACCACAGCGGGTCCGAAAAGCGCGCCCACCACTCCCCTTCCAGCCGGGTCAGGAAGGCGTCTCCGCGGTGGATTGCGTCCAGCAAAGCCGCGTTCTTCGAGTGCGCCACGGCCCAGATTCCGGGCGTTTTTCCCGGCAAGGCGAAGTTGCATCCGCGGTCTGCGAGTTCCACGGCAAAGCGCGGCTCGACTTGCCCGGCCAGCGCGACGGCGCCCTGTCGCAAGGCGTCGCCGGCGAGCGTGTCCAGCACGCCATGAATCGCGCCCGGCTGGCCGCCGAACTGCAGCACCTGGGCCACTTCGCCGGGCTGCAGGTAGTAGAGATACCAGCCGAGGATTTCCCCGCCCAGGCGGCGCACGACGCCCTTGCGCAGATCCCCGTGGAGCTTCTTGTCGCCCGCCCTGCTGACCAGCCAGCCGAAGGACTCGAGGCTGTACTGCGGCTGCAGGGCGCGCCTGCCGCAAAGCTGCCGGACGCAGCTGAGGAGCGTCTCGTCCGAGGGCGCGTGCTCCACCACGGTCCCGGGCGGCTGCCGCAGGCGGTACTTGCGCGAGAGTACGCCCAGTGCGCCGCGCGCCACGGCAGCATCGATCGCGCGCGCGCCGGGCAGGAGCGCCCGCGCCAGCCGCTGCAACGGTTCGCGACGTCGCAATTGATGGAGGGCGTACTCGGCCGGCCGCAACACCTGGGTCCAGCGCAGGCTGTAGAGCAGTGCTACGCTGCCGCCAGCGGAATGCCAGAGCTTTTCCGAGACCCCGTTTGCGCCGTCCGAGAAGGACAGGTCCTGCGCGCCGGCGAACAACGCCTTCACCAGCTTGGCGGCCGCGTAGCTCGGGCGCGCGCTTTCGTCGACCATCAACTGCGTGCATACGGCGGCCCTGATCGGTGCGCCGTGGAAGCTCATGGCGCGCGGGATCACGCCGAGAAACCCGGCCACGCCCTTCCCCGGCTCTTGATAGACGAGCGAGGGCAATTCGGGATCGCGCCAGGGGCTGTCGAAGAAGACGTTCCTGAAGTAGTCCTGCAAGTGCTTCGGCGCAGGTCCGTCGCGACGGCGAAACACCTTGAGCCAGAGGGCGGCTACGTTGGCGACATCCTCCCTGCGGAACTCCCGTATGCTACTCACGCGCGGTCCTTCCTGTTGAGTCCCCCGACTCTAGCGGGCGCGGATTGTCGCGCTTCGCCGCCGACATGCCTCGACCGGACTAGTGCCCGCCCTCGCGCAGCACGCCTGGGGTTGTCGCGGTTCGCCCGACACGCCATCGCACGCGCGCGACAGCGGGTGCTCCAGGGGAACTAGCGGGGTCGGGAACGCGCGCCAACTCGCGCTGCCAAGCTGGTGGCCGCATGAAGATCTGTTTTCTCGGCATGGACAACCTGCCGGTGCTCGCGCCCGAGTTCCGGCGGCGCCCCATCGGCGGCGAGTCCGTGCAGCAGACGCTGCTCGCGCGCGCGCTCGCGCGCCGCGGCCACCAGGTGAGCATGGTGAGCGCCGACCTCGGCCAGCCCGACGGCGCGCAGTGGGACGGCGTGCACGTGTTCAAGGCCTACCGTCCGGAGGCCGGGCTGCCGGTGCTGCGCTTCCTGCATCCGCGCTGGACCGGCCTGTGGGCCGCGCTCGCGCGCGCCGATGCCGACCTTTACTACACCAGCTGCGCCGGCATGCAGGTCGGCCTGGTGGCATTGTTCTGCCGGCGCCACGGCAAGCGCTTCATCTTCCGCGCGGCGAGCGACGCGGACAGCGACCCCTCCCGCCTGCTGGTGCAGTACGCACGCGACCGCCGGCTGTACGCCTGGGGCCTGCGGCGCGCCGACGCGATCCTGGTGCAAAGCGCTTCGCAGGCGCGGGCCATGTCGCGCAACTTCGGCTTGCCGAGTCGCATGGCGGGCATGCTGGTGGAACCTCCGCCGCCGCCCGCGCCGCGCGACATCGACGTGCTGTGGGTCAGCAACATCCGCGGCCTGAAGCGGCCGGACCGCATCCTCGCGCTCGCGCGGCGCTTGCCCGAAGCCCGGGTGCACATGGTGGGCGGGCCGCTGCCCGGCGAAGAGGCGCTGTTCCGCGAGACCCGGCGCATGGCCGGGTCCCAGCGCAACGTGATCTTCCACGGGCGGCTGTCGTACTGGGAGACGAGCGCGCTCTACAGCCGGGCGCGGGTGCTGGTCAACACCTCCGACGTGGAAGGCTTTCCCAATTCCTACCTGCAGGCCTGGGTGCGGGGCGTGCCGGTAGTGACCCTGATCGATCCGGACCGCGTGATCGAGCGCGAGGGCCTGGGCGTCGCCGCGCCGTCCCCGGCGGACCTCGTCGGCGCGGCGCGCGGGCTGCTGGAGGACGCGGCCGCGCGGCGGGAGGCGAGCAAGCGCTGCCGTGCGTACATGGCGCGCGAGTACGGCGAGGACAAGGTGCTGGCCGCCTACCTTGACGCCTTTGCGGAGGTGATGCGCGACGGCGGCGGGGACGAGAAGATTCTCACCGGCATGGCCAGCCATGCCTAGGACGCCCTTCATCGTCACCATCGACACCGAAGGCGACGACCTCTGGGCGAAGCCGCGCGAAATCACGACGCGCAATGCAGCGTTCCTGCCGCGCTTCCAGGTGCTGTGCGAGCGCTTCGGTTTCAAGCCCGTGTACCTCACGAACTTCGAGATGGCGATGACGGAGGCCTTCGTCGAGTTCGGGCGCGACGTGCTGCACCGCGGCGCCGGTGAGATCGGCATGCACCTGCACGCCTGGAACTCACCGCCCTTTTTCTCGCTCACCGACGACGATTTCCGGCACCAGCCCTACCTGATCGAGTATCCCGATCGCGTGATGCGGGCAAAGATCCGCGCCATGACGCGTCTGCTCGAGGAGCGCTTCGGCCGCAGGATCACCAGCCATCGCGCCGGGCGCTGGGCGTTCGACTGCCGCTATGCCGCCATGCTGATCGACGAGGGCTACGACGTGGACTGTTCCGTCACACCTGGCGTGGATTGGCGCCCGCATGCGGGTGATCCGGGCGGCGACGGCGGCTCGGACTACCGCGCCTTCCCCGCGCGGTCCTATTTCCTCAGTCCATCCGACGTCGCGGTGCCGGGGAGCAGCGCATTGCTGGAGGTGCCGATGACCACGCGCGCGGGCGGCCTGTACCGGCGCGCGCCCTGGGCGTACCGCGTGCCGCTGCTGCGCCGCGCGGCCAACAATCTATCGCGCGGACTCGCCTGGCTGTGCCCGGCAGAGAGCAATCTCGACACCATGCTGGACGTGGCGCGCGAGGCGCACGCCGAGGGCGCCTCGCATGTGCAATTCATGTTGCACTCCTCGGAGCTCATGCCGGGCGGCAGCCCGAGTTTTCGCGATGCCGCGGACATCGAGCGGCTGTACGAGCGCCTGGAGATCCTGTTCGAGCAGTTGCGCGGCTGGTGCCGCGGCATGACGCTGCAGGAATTCCGCGCCGCGGCGGGCGCCGCGTGATCCTGCTCCACGGCCGAGGCGCGGTGTACGGCGAGGTCTGGTTCGACGAGGAGCCGGGCCTCGATTCGCGGGTGGACATCGTCCAGTACCGATTCCGCGACGCGCCGGTCGCCGGCGCCAGGATCACTCCGCTCCTGTCGCTGGTCACCGACCTCACTCCCGGCGTGGAAGTGATTTCCGCGCAATTTGGCAGCGACTGCCGCTACAAGATCCGCCGCGCGGAGACGAAAGACGGGTTGCAGATGGAATACATTGCCAACCCCGCCGGCAGGCTGGATGAGTTCGGCGAGTTCTTCGATGCATTCGCGAGGCAGAAGTCGCACCAGCCTTGCGATCGGTACTGGCTGCGGGCCGCTTGCGAATCTGGCCAGCTCGCGCTCTCGAGGGCATCGCAACATGGCGAGGCCCTGGTCTGGCACGCCTATGTCACGCACGGAACGACGGCGGCGCTCCAGTACACGGGCTCCTGCTTCAGGGACCGGGACAAGGACTACCGCGCCCTGGTCGGGCGCGCCAATCGCTGGCTGCATTGGAACGACATGCTTCGCCTGAAGGAAGCGGGCATCACGCGCTACGACTGGGGCGGGCTGTTCGAGGACGAATCCACCCCGGAGCGCGCCGGCATCAACCGGTTCAAGCGGGATTTCGGCGGGCAGCAGGTACAGGTGTACGAGTGCACCGCAGCGACGAGCGTCCGTGGTCGCATTTACCTGCCGCTGCGCGACGCCTGGCGCCGCTGCAAGCCGTCAGGGCAGCACGTCGAACGCATCGACCGCGATGTGAGCGCCGCCTGAGGTGG
>JANMUO010000169.1:0-4357 GCA_031391655.1 Betaproteobacteria bacterium | reverse complement strand
CCAGGCCAGCATCAGCGGCATGGCGATCTTCATCATCTCCGAGGGCTGGATGCGCCCCAGCCCGAGGTTGAGCCAGCGGCGCGCGCCGTTCACCACCTCGCCGAACAGCGCCACGCCGACCAGCAACGCCAGCGCCACCACGTAAACGGGCACCGCCAAGCGCAGCAAGGTCTGCGGCGGGATCTGCGCCACCAGCCACATCGCGACGATCGCCACCGCCAGGTTGCCGACCTGGGCGCCGACGCGCGCGGCGTTCTCATAGCTCGCCGAATACAGCGCTGCCATGCCGATCGCGGTGAGCGCCAGCGCCAGCGCGAGCAGCGGCCCGTCGATGCCATCGACCAGGCGGTCGCGGATGCGATGCAGGGAGTGGCCGGCGATTTCCATGGCGCCTAGTCGCTCTCCGCGTCGGTCTCGGGCTCCTGCTCGGGTACCGCCGCCGGTTTTGCGGACGGCGTCGCGGCCTGGGGCAGCTTGCCGAGGAGGAAGTAGTCCAGCACCGTGCGCGCGATCGGCGCGGCGGCGCGCGCGCCGAAACCGCCGTTCTCCACCAGCACCGCGAGCGCGATCTTCGGGCTCTCCAGCGGCGCGAAGGCGATGTACAGGGAATGATCGCGCAGCCGCTCGGCGACCTTGGTCTCGTCGTACTTCTCGTTCTGCTTCATCGCGATCACCTGCGCGGTGCCGGTCTTGCCGCCGCTCGTGTACTGCGCGCCGGCGAAGGCGCGCGCGCCGGTGCCTTCCTTGGTCACCCCGGCCATCGCGCGCTTGACGAACTCGACGTGCTCGGGCTTGAGCGCCACCTGGCGCACCAGCTGGGGCTCGAGGTAGCGGCGCTCGCCGGTGCGCGTGCTGTCCACGTGCGACACCAGCCGCGGCCTGAACATGGCGCCGTTGTTGGCGAGGGTGGCCATCGCCTGCGCCAGCTGCGCCGGCGTGTAGGCGTTGTAGCCCTGCCCGATGCCGATCGAAATCGTCTCGCCCGCGTACCACTTCTGTTGCTCCGGGCGCTTGTAGCGCGCCAGCTTCCATTCCGGCGACGGGAGGATGCCGGTGGCTTCGCCATCGAGGTCGATGCCGGTGCGCGCGCCGAAGCCGAAGCGCTTCATGAAACCCGCGATGGCGTCGATCCCCATGTCGTTGGCGAGCATGTAGTAGTACGTGTCCGAGGACAGGACGATCGACTTGTACAGGTCCACCACGCCGTGGCCGCCGGGCTTGGAATCGCGGAAGCGCCGGTCGCCGAACACGAAGTAGCCAGGATCGTTGATGGTGCTGCGCTGCGTGCGCTTGCCCAGTTCCAGCGCGGCGAGCGCCATGAACGGCTTGAAAGTCGAGCCGGGCGGGTACACGCCGGCGATGGCGCGGTTGTTGAGCGGATGGTCGGGCGAGTTGTTGAGCGTATCCCAGCTCGAGGGGTCGATGCCGTCGACGAACAGGTTCGGGTCGTAGCCGGGCATGGAGACGAAGGCGAGCACCCCTCCGGTGGCGGGCTCGATCGCCACCAGCGCGCCGCGGCGCGCGCCGAAGGCGCGCTCGGCAACCTCCTGCAGGCGCACGTCGATCGTCAGCGCGATGTTGTTGCCCGCCTGCGAGGCGGTGCGCGAGAGCGAGCGGATGCCTCGCCCGGCGGCGTCGATCTCGACGCGCTCGAAGCCGGTGGTACCGTGCAGCTCCAGCTGGTAGCTTGCCTCGATGCCGGCCTTGCCGATGTAGTCGGTGCCGCGATAATTGGCGGCATCGCCCTGTTCCTCCAGCCGTTCCTGGTCCTGCGTGGTGACGCGGCCGATGTAGCCCAGCACGTGCGAGGCGACGTCGCCGTGCGGGTACTGGCGGAAAAGCCGCGCGCGGATGTCCACGCCGGTGAAGCGCCAGCGGTTGGCCGCGATGCGGGCTACTTCCTCGTCCGTGAGCCGGGTGCGGATCGGCAGGCTCTCGGCGTTGCGCGTCTCCTGCAGCAGCTTGCGGAAGCGCGCGCGGTCGCGCGGCTGGATGTCGACGTACTCGGAAAGCTGCGCAATGGTCGCCTGCAGGTTGCTGACCTGCGCGGGGAAGATCTCCAGCGTGTAGGCGAGGTAGTTGCGCGCCAGCACCTCGCCGTTGCGATCGAGGATCAGGCCGCGGCTGGGCGACAACGGCACCACCGAGATGCGGTTCTCGTCCGCCTTGGCGCGGTAGGCGTCGTGCTGCAGCACCTGCAGCCAGACAAAGCGCGCGAGCAGCAAGCAGAAGGCGGCGAGCACCACGAAGCCGGCGAAACCCAGGCGCAGCTGGAAGGCGCGCAGCTCGCCCTGGTGATTCTTCAGTTCGGCAAACCTCATATCGGCCGGTTCTCGTCGATCTCGACCGGGCGGCGCTGCGGGATCAGCAGCAGCCAGGTCACCGCCGGCCACAGCGCGGTGGCGGCGAGCGGCCCGGCGAACAGCGACCAGCCGGGGAACTCCGCCCCCGCCGCCACGCGCACGCCAAGCGCGACCAGCTGCGTGCCTTCAAGCAGGAGCAGCACGTGCAGCATCTGGCCCCAGGTCTCGAACCACAGGATGCGGCGCGACAGCGCGATGGCGCAGAACGCAAGCGCCGAATAGGCGAGCGCGTGCTGGCCGAGCAGAACGCCGTTGCCGGCGTCCACCAGCAACCCGAGCACCCAGGCGGTGGCGAGGCCCACCAGGCGGGGCTGGCGCACGCACCAGAAGGCGAGCGTCAGGGCGACGAAGTCCGGCGCCAGCGCGAGGTCCGGCCAGGGCAGGAAGTTGAGCAGCAGCGCCGCGACGAACGAACCCACGATGGTGCCCGCGCGCACCGGGAGCAGGATGTACTGGGGACGATCAGGACCCATCGGCGTCCTTGCGTTTCGCCCTGCGCGCCTTGGGGCCCTTTTCCGCGGCGCTCTCCGGATAGGGCGGCAGGCGCGCCTCGCTGGAGAGCACCAGCGCGTAGCGGCCGCGCTCGACGCCGGCGCTGGGCTGCGCCAGCACGCGCGCGAAAGTGTAGGAGGCGTCGCGCTCGACGCGCACCACGCCCGCCACCGGCAGGCCCGGCGGGTAGGTGCCGTCGATGCCGGAGGTCACCAGCTGGTCGCCGTTCTCGATGTCGGCGTTGGCCGCCATGTAGCGCAGCTCGAGCATGCCGGAGGAACCGCCGCCGAAGGCGATCGCGCGCAGGCCGTTGCGCAGCACCTGCACCGGCACCGCCTGGTCCTTGTCGGTAACCAGCGTGACCTCGGAGACGAAGGCATGCGCGCGCGTGAGTTGGCCGATCACGCCGATCTCGTCCACCACGGGGCTGCCGGCGCGCGCGCCGTGCTGGCTGCCGCGGTCGAGGATCACCTTGCGCGTGTAAGGGTCGCGCCCGGAATACAGGATTTCGGCCGGCATCGACTTGCGTTCGATGCGCTCGGCAGCGCCGATCAGGCGCCGCAGGTGCGAGGCCTCCGCGGCGGCGGCCTCGAAGCGCTGCGCGCCCTGCGCCGAGGCGAGCAGGCGCGCGCGCAGGTCCTCGTTTTCCGTGCGCAACTGCGACTGGCTGGCAAAGTAGCTGGCGATTCCCTCGGCGGCCGCTACCGGCAGCCGTGCCGCCTGCTGCAGGGGATAGGCGGCCAGCGCGAGGACGCTGCGCACGCTGTCGGCGTAGCGAAAGCGCGCATCCAGCACCAGCAGGGCAAGCGACAGCGAGGCGAAGAACGCGAGCCGGACGAGGGGGGCCGGGCCGCGGACGAAGAAGGGCGGGGGATTGTGCTCCACGTCAGGGCAGGGCGAGGGTGGAGGGACCCTTCACCCTTGCGCTCAGTCGTTGGTGAAGATCGGCCCGAAGTGCTCCATCTTCTCGAGCGCCTTGCCCGAGCCGCGCACCACGCAGGTGAGCGGGTCGTCGGCGACGATCACGGGCAGGCCGGTTTCTTCCATGAACAGGCGATCCAGGTCGCGCAGCAGCGCGCCGCCGCCCGTGAGCACCATGCCCTTCTCGGCGATGTCGGCTCCCAGCTCGGGCGGGGTTTGTTCCAGCGCGCTTTTGACTGCGCTGACGATCTGGTTGAGCGGCTCGGTGAGCGCCTCGAGGATTTCGTTCGAGGAAATGGTGAAGCCGGTAGCCTAGCGGTCCTGCGCCCCCGGCACGGGGGTCGAAAGATGCAGGATTTCGTCGTGATGTCGAATTTGCATCTATCGAGGAACGGGACCGCGGCCGGTTGGCGTAGGACACATGGTTTGTCTGGGCGTAGTCGATGGAATCATCGAAATGTGTGGGGCCATTGGCCCCGTCGGTCCCAGGGCCGCCCCCCAGGGTCTGAGGACGGTCTAGGGACGATCGGGAGGACCAACGTTGCTGCCGCTGCAGCTGCTGCTGCCCTGGCTGCTGCTGC
>JANMUO010000013.1:0-10036 GCA_031391655.1 Betaproteobacteria bacterium | reverse complement strand
AAATCCAGCACGAAAATCTTGCCGTCGCCGATCTTGCCGGTATTGGCTGCCTTGGAAATCGCCTCGACCACGCGTTCCGCCAGATCGGATTTGACCGCCACCTCGATCTTCAGCTTGGGCAGGTAGCTGACCGCGTATTCCGCGCCGCGATAGATCTCGGTATGGCCCTTTTGCCGGCCGAAGCCCTTGACCTCGGTGACAGTCAGCCCGGTCACCCCGACCTCGGAGAGGGCTTCGCGCACCTCGTCGAGCTTGAACGGCTTCACGATGGCTTCGATTTTCTTCATGCAAGCTCCTCCGGGAAATCGACCGCCATTATAGCTACAGGTCGCCCGCGTCGAGATACTTCGAGGTGATCGGATAGCGCCAGTCCTTGCCCAGGCCGCGGAAGGTGATGCGCACCCCGGGCGGGGCCTGGCGGCGCTTGTATTCGCTCTTCCTGATCAGGTCCACCACGCGCTTCACGTCGGCCGGCGCATGGCCCAGCGCCACGATCTCGCGCGGCGAGCGGTTCTGCTCCATGTAGGCTTCCATGATGGCGTCCAGCACCTCGTAGGGCGGCAGGCTGTCCTGGTCGGTCTGGTTGGCGCGCAGTTCCGCCGTGGGGGGCCGGGTGATGATGTTCTCCGGGATCACGGCGCCGAGCGAATTTCGGTAACGCGCCAGGCGCCAGACCAGGGTCTTGGCAAGATCCTTGATCACCGCGTAGCCGCCCGCCATGTCGCCGTACAGCGTGGAATAGCCCACCGCCATCTCCGACTTGTTGCCGGTGGTGAGCACCATCGAGCCGAACTTGTTCGAGAGCCCCATCAGCAGCGTGCCGCGCACGCGCGCCTGCAGGTTCTCTTCGGCGAGGTCCTCCGCGCGGCCGGCGAACTGCGGCGCCAGCGCCGCGCGGAAGGCGTCAAACACCGGCCCGATCGGGATCACGTCGTAGCGCACGCCCACGCGGCGCGCCATTTCCGCGGCGTCCTCCAGGCTCATCTGCGCCGTGTAGGGCGAGGGCATCATCACCGCGCGCACCTGTTGCGGCCCGAGCGCATCGCAGGCGACCGCCAGCGTGAGCGCCGAGTCCACGCCGCCCGAAAGGCCGAGGAGCGCGCCCGGAAAGCCGTTCTTGCGCAGGTAATCGCGCGTGCCCACGCACAGGGCGCGGTAGATCTCCGCCTCGGGCGGCAGCTCGGGCGCGATGCCGCCGGCCACCGGCCGCGCGCCGTCGAACTCGAACAGCTCCAGCGACTCCTCGAAGAACGGCGCCTGCCGCACCACTTCGCCGCGCCCGTCGAGCACGCAGGAGGCGCCGTCGAATACCAGCTCGTCCTGGCCGCCCACCAGGTTGACGTAGACCATCGGCAGGCCGGTGCCGCGGATCCACTCGCGGAACACCTGGTGGCGCGTCGACTGCTTGCGCTTGTGGTAAGGCGAGGCGTTGATCGACAGGATGGCCTGCGCCCCGGCAGCCTTGGCCATCGCCGGCGCCTGCGGGCCCCACACGTCCTCGCAGATGGTGAGGCCGAAGCGCACGCCCTTCAGCTCGAACACGCAGGGCTCGTCGCCGGCGGCGAAGTAGCGCTTCTCGTCGAACACCTCGTAGTTCGGCAGGTCGTGCTTGCGCGCCACCGCCGCGATGCGCCCGTCGCGGATCAGAGCCGCCGCGTTGTAGCGCCTGCCGTCGGCGGCCTTCTCGGGGAAGCCCACCACCAGCGCGACGCCGCGCACGAGCGGCGCCAGGCGCTCGAGGCCAGCGCGGCAGTCGGCGAGGAAGCCATCGCGCAGCAGCAGGTCCTCGGGCGGGTAGCCGCACAGCGAAAGCTCGGGGGTGAGCACCAGGTCCGCGCCCGCGGCGCGCGCGCGTTCGGTGGACTCGAGGATCCGGGCAGCGTTGCCGGCGAGGTCGCCGACGGTGCAGTTGATCTGCGCCGCGGCGATCAGGATGCGATCAGCCATTGCAGGGATTCTATAATGAGCGCATGGCGATGACCGAACGGCTGCGCGTCGCCGATTCTCTCGCGGGCGTGTCCGCGGCACAGTGGAACGCCCTCGCCGGCAGCAACCCTTTCCTGCGGCACGAATTCCTCTCCGCCCTGGGCGACACGGGCTGCGCGAGCGCGCGCACCGGCTGGCAGCCGCAGTTCCTGCTGCTCGAGCGCGACGGGGCGCTCGCGGGCGCGATGCCGCTCTACGTCAAGACGCATTCGCGCGGCGAGTACGTATTCGACTGGGCGTGGGCCGATGCCTATGCGCGCCACAACCTGGCGTATTACCCGAAGCTGCTGAGCGCCGTGCCTTTCACGCCGGTGACGGGGCCTCGGCTGCTAGCCGCGGACGCCGCCGCGCGCGGCGCGCTCGCTGCGGCCGCGCTCGCCGCAGCGGCCGAGTTCTCTTCCCTGCACGTGCTGTTCGCGCCGCCAGCGCAGGCCCGGCAGTTGCAGGAGCAGGGCATGCTCCTGCGCCGCACGGTGCAGTTCCACTGGGAGAACCAGGGCTACGAGAGTTTCGACGAATTCCTCGCGCGCATGTCGCACCAGCGGCGCAAAAACATCCGGCAGGAGCGGCGGCGTGTGCGCGACGCGGGCGTCACGTTCCGCTGGCTCGAGGGCGCCGGGATCGGCGAGCGCGACTGGGCGTTCTTCCACCGCTGCTACGCCAGCACCTATGCCGCGCACGGCTCGCGCCCCTACCTCAGCCTGGAATTCTTCCTGCGCGTCGGCGCGGCGATGCCGGCGAGCTTCCTGCTCGTGCTCGCCGAACGCGGCGGCGCGCCGATAGCCGCCGCGCTGGACGTGCTCGACGAGGGCGCGCTGTACGGCCGCTACTGGGGCGCGCTGGAGCACGTGCCGCTCCTGCATTTCGAGGCCTGCTACTACCAGGCCATCGAGTTCGCCATCGCGAGGGGCCTCTCGCGTTTCGAGGGCGGCGCGCAGGGCGAGCACAAGCTATACCGCGGCCTGCTGCCGGTGGAGACGCTGTCGGCGCACTGGCTGGCGCACCCGCAATTCGCGCGGGCCATCGAGGATTACCTGGCGCGCGAGACCCAGGGCGTGGCGAAATACGTGAACGAGCTGAACGAGCACACGCCCTTCAAAGTATGATTTCCGCACTTGCCACGGGAGGAGAGCCATGAGACTCAAGGACAAGGTTGCCATCGTCACCGGCGCGGGATCGGGCTTCGGCGCCGGCATCGCGAAGCGCTTTGCGCAGGAAGGCGCGAAGGTCGTGGTCAACGACATCAATGCCGAAGGCGGCGCGCGCATCGCGAAGGAAGTCGGCGGCGAGTATGTGCAGGCCGACGTCACCAGGAGCGGCGATTGGGCGAGGCTGGTAGCGGCTGCCACGGCAAAGTTCGGGCGGCTCGACGCAGTGGTCAACAACGCCGGCTGGACCCACCGCAGGAAGCCCTACGTGGAAGTCACCGAGTCCGAATTCGACAAGGTGTATGCCGTCAACGTGAAGAGCATCTACCTGTCCGCGCTGCACGCGGTGCCGGTGTTCCGCAAGCTGGGCGGCGGCTGCTTCGTCAACATCGCCTCCACCGCCGGGCTGCGCCCGCGCCCCGGCCTCACCGTCTACAACAGCTCCAAGGGCGCGGTGATCCTGATGTCGAAGTCGATGGCCGCGGAGTTCGGACCCGACAAGATCCGGGTGAATTGCGTCAACCCGGTGTTCAGCCCCGAGACCGCGCTGTCGGCCGATTTCGCCGGCGGCGCAGTCACCGATGAGGCAAAGAAGGCCTTCCTGGCGACGATACCCCTGGGGCGTTTCTCCACACCCCTGGACGTGGCCAACGCCTGCCTCTACCTCGCCTCGGACGAGGCGTCGATGATCTCGGGGACCTGTATCGAGGTGGACGGCGCCCGTAGCGTCTAGGCGCCTAGGCGCGTTTCAAGCCGCCGAGCAGCGCCGCCACCTGCGGCTGGCGGCGTTTGGACTGCTGCGCCGCTTCGGCCTTTGGCGCGGCCGGTGTGCCAGCCATCAAAGGCTCATAAGGCTTGGAGAAGATCGGGTCGCCCTGCGGGCGCTGCGGTGGCCGGGGGGCCATCGGCCGCGGCGGCGCCTGCTCGCGCGGCGCGCTTTCGCGCCGGTGCGCGGGCCGCGCATCCTTGCTCATCATCGTCGCGGCGGTGCCGCCGTCAGGCTGGAACCCGGGCACCAGCACGCGGTTGAGTTTCATCTTGATCAGGCGCTCGATCGCTGCCAGCGCTTCCATGTCGGTGGAGGCCACCAGCGAAATCGCCTCGCCCGCGGCCCCGGCGCGGCCGGTGCGGCCGATGCGGTGCACGTAATCCTCGGGCGAATGCGGGATGTCGAAGTTGATCACCTGGGGCAGCCCTTCGATGTCCAGGCCGCGCGAGGCGACATCGGTCGCCACCAGAACCGCGGTCTTGCCGGCCTTGAATCCCTCCAGCGCCAGCAGGCGCTCGGCCTGCGACTTGTCACCGTGGATGGCGTCAGCCTGGATGTGGTCCTTGCGCAGCTGGTGCGCAAGGCGATTCGCGCCTATGCGCGTGCCGCAGAACACCAGCACCTGCTGCAGGTTGCGGGTCTGGATCAGGTAGGACAGGAGCTCGCGCTTCTTCTCGCGCGCCACCGGATGCACAATGTGGGTCACCAGCTCGGCCACCGCGTTGCGCGCCGCCACCTGTACCTCGGCCGGATCGTGCAGCAGCGAACTCACCAGGCCGCGGATCTCGTCCGGGAAGGTCGCCGAGAACAGCAGGTTCTGCCGCTCCTTCGGCAGCAGCGCGATGATGCGCCGGATGTCGGGCAGGAAACCCATGTCGAGCATGCGGTCAGCTTCGTCCAGCGTCAGGATGCTGACCTGGTTGAGCATCACGGTCTTGCTCTGCACGTGGTCCAGGAGCCGCCCCGGCGTCGCCACCAAAACCTCGACGCCTTTGCGCAGCTGCAGGATCTGCGCGTTCATGTCGGCGCCGCCGTACACGACGGTGCTCCGGATCGGCAGGTGCTTGCCGTAGTCGCGAAAGCTCTGCTCGACCTGGATCGCCAGTTCGCGCGTCGGCGTCAGGACCAGCGCGCGCACCGGGTGGCGTGCCGGCGAGGCACTGCTGCTGGCCTGCGGCGCCAGGCGCTGCAGGATGGGCAGCGCGAAGGCCGCAGTCTTGCCGGTCCCGGTCTGGGCGCCCGCTTTCAGGTCGCGGCCGGCCAGCACCAGCGGAATGGCCTGTTCCTGCACCGGGGTGGGCTGCTCGTAACCGAGTTCGCGCACCGCCTGGGCCAGGGGTGGGATGAGGCCGAGCTGATCGAAAGAAGAACTCACGAAGGGCGCGAATTATACTCCGTTCCCCCATGATCCTTCTGCGCGATCTCGCTCTTTCCCGAGGACCCCACCTGCTGTTCTCCGGCGTTTCGCTGACCCTGGAGCGGGGCTGGCGCGTCGGCCTCGTTGGCGCCAACGGCAGCGGCAAGTCGAGCCTGCTGGCGCTGATGGCCGGGGAGTTGTCGCCGGACGCCGGCGACTGCGAGATCCAGCCGGGCATGCGCATGGCGCGCGTCGAGCAGGAAGCCCCGGCGCTGGAGCGCAGCGTGCTCGACTACCTGCTCGATGCGGACACGGAGCTGCGCGGGGCTGAAGAAGAAATCGCGGCCGCCGAAGCCGGCGATGACGGCGAGGCGATCGCGCATGCGCACGAGCGGCTGGCGCACGTCGACGGCTATACCGCGCCCTCGCGCGCACTGGTCCTGCTCGCGGGCCTGGGATTCGCCCCGGGCGACGAGGCGCGCGCGGTGCGCGAGTTCTCCGGCGGCTACCGCATGCGGCTGAACCTCGCGCGCGCGCTGATCGCGCCCTCGGACCTGCTGCTGCTCGATGAGCCGACCAATCACCTCGACCTCGACACCATCCTGTGGCTGGAGGGGTGGCTGCGGGCCTACGAGGGCATGATGATCGTGGTGTCGCACGATCGCGACTTCCTCGACCGCGTCTGCGACCATTCGCTCGCCATCCTGCCGGCCGAGGAAGGCGGCGTCATGCGCCTGTACGACGGCGGCTACTCTCAGTTCGAGAGCGCGCGGTCCGTCGAACTGGAGCAGCAGTACGCGGCCGCGGCGCGCCAGGACAAGGAAATTCGCCGCATCACGTCTTTCGTCGAGCGCTTCCGCGCCAAGGCCACCAAGGCGCGCCAGGCGCAAAGCCGGCTCAAGCGCCTGGAGCGCATGGTTCGTGTCGCGCCGGTGGTGGCGGCCGACACCTACCGCTTCCAGTTCGAGGAGCCGGAGCGCCAGCCCGAGCGTATCCTCGCGCTGCACGAGGTCGCCGCCGGGTACGGCGAGCGCACCGTGCTTTCGGGCATCGAGCTGGCGCTCACCAGCGCCGACCGAGTGGCGGTGATCGGGGCCAACGGCAACGGCAAGACCACCCTGATGCGCCTGCTTGCGGGCGAGCTCGATGTGCTCTCAGGGCAACGCATTGCGGCGCGCGACATCGTCGTCGGCTATTTCGCCCAGCACCAGGTGGAGATGCTGCGCGCCGACGAGACGCCGCTGACGATGCTGCAGCGCCTGTACCGCAAGGAGCGCGAACAGGGCCTGCGCGACTTCCTCGGCCGTTTCGGCTTCACGGGCGAACGCGCCGAGCGGCCGATCGGGCCGCTGTCGGGCGGCGAGAAATCGCGCCTGGCGCTCGCCGCGCTGGTCCGGCGCCGGCCCAACCTGCTGCTGCTCGATGAGCCCACCAACCACCTGGACCTGGAAATGCGAAGGTCGCTGGCCATGGCGCTGCAGAGCTACTCGGGGGCGCTGGTGATCGTGTCGCACGACCGCAGCCTGCTGGCCTCCTGCGCCGATCGCATCCTGGTGGTGGCGGACGGCCGCGTACAGGAGTTCGACGGCGACCTCGACGACTACCGCCAGATGCGGCTGAAGGAAGGGCGCACCGCCGACGCGGCGTCCGGGCGCACCAGCCGCAAGGACGAGCGGCGCGCCGGGGCCGCGGCGCGCGCGGACATCCGGCAGAAACTACGGCCGCTGGAAAAGCAGCTTGCGGCCATCGAATCCCGGCTGGCGCAGCTCGCGAAGGAGATCGGCGCGGTGCGCGAGGCTCTCGCGAATCCCGCGCTCTACGAGAACCCGGACCAGGTCAAGGTGGCGCAACTGGGCAAGGCCGAGGCGCGGCTGGCCGAGGAACTCGCGCACGCCGAGCAGGACTGGCTGCACGCCTCGGCGCGCCTCGAGGCGCTGCGCGTGGAGCAGAAGGACTAGTTGATCGTGCGGCCGGAGCGCTCTTCGGCGGGCTGCGGCTCGGCGCCGGGGAGCTTCAACTCCATGTCCCAGCCGCTTTTCTTCACCGCCGCCTGCAGCAGCCGGCAGACCGAGTGCAGCAACACCGAATCGAGGGTCAGGGTCACCCCCTGCCCCTCCGCCGGGTGCAGCGCCACCACCGGCTGGCCCTTGCGGTCGTGCCCGGTCTGGATGCGCCCGAGCAGCAGCGGCTCCTCGCCCAGCGGCGTGCTGCGCAGCTTGGGCTCGTAGGCCTTGCTGAAGTCGGCCTTCTCCACCGCCTGCTGGTGCTCGATGCCGAGCAGCGCCTTGCGCGCCTCGGGATTGGCCTGGGTGCGGATGCGCGGACTCGCCTCTTCGGCGAGCTTCACCAGCAGCGGCCACAGCAGCTTGACGAAGCGGCGCGTGAGCCACATGCGCAGTTCCACCCCGTCGCTGGTGCCGATCAGCATCAGCAGCCGGTCCTGCTCCGCGTTGTAGTCGACCTTGAGCTGGTGCAGCTTCATCGCGAAATGATAACAATGCTGTGACTAGACGGGGGACCGCCGCGAAGTGAAAATCGCGCAGTGAACGACCCGATCGCAGCGGCCGGCGCCGCAGACCTGCCGCAGGTGCGCGAACTGTTCCGCGAGTACCACCGCTGGGTGGGCCAGCCGGAGTGCTTTGCGAGCTTCGAGCAGGAGCTGGACGGCCTGCCCGGAGAGTACGTTCCACCTCGTGGCCGCCTGCTGCTGGCAAGGGTGGATGGCCAGCCGGCGGGTTGCGCTGCGTTGCGCCCCTTCGACCCCGGGCGTTGCGAAATGAAGCGGCTCTACGTGCGTCCGGCGTTCCAGGCACAGGGCCTGGGCAGGCGCCTGACGCAGGCCGTGATCGAGGCGGCGCGCGCATCAGGCTGCACCACGCTGCTGCTCGACACCCTGCCGCAGATGGGCTCGGCTATCGCCCTTTACCGCGCGCTCGGCTTCGCTTCGCGCGACGCTTACTCTTCGACGCCGACGCCGGGCGCGCTGTTCTTCGAGTTGCGGCTCTAGCCTTGCCGCCGATGCGGCGCAGCAGTGCCGTGGTCGAGCGCTGGTGCTCGAAGGCGATTGAATGCACGGCGCCGCCGCGCGACAGCACTTCGCTCGCCCCCACGATGCGCGCGACCGGCCAGTCCCCGCCCTTGACCAGCACTTCGGGCCTGCACGCGGCGATCAGCGCCGCCGGGGTGTCCTCGTCGAACCAGGTGACCGCGGTGACCGATTCGAGCGCAGCGACGAGCGCCAGGCGGTCAGCGAGCGCGTTGACCGGGCGCCCGGGACCCTTGCCCAGGCGCCGCACCGAGGCGTCGGCGTTCAGGGCCACCAGCAGCGCCGCGCCCAATCCACGCGCCTGCGCGAGGTAGGTCACGTGCCCGCGGTGCAGGATGTCGAACACGCCGTTGGTGAAGACCAGGGGGCGCGCCAGGCGCGCCGCCCAGCGCGCGGCGTCGGCCGGCGCGAGGATCTTGCGCTCGAACGCGGGCCGCGCCACGGCCGCTCAGGGCGAACTGCGCGTGCGCGGCTCTGCGCCCTTGGCCGGCGGTCGCGGCAGGCAGAGTTGGTCGGTGGGCTTGCAGTACTCGAACATCTTGACCACCTTGCGCACCCCGCCGGTGGTGCGCGCCAGTTCCACGGCGTCGGCGGCTTCCTGTTCGGTCACCATGCCCAGCAGGTAGACCACCGCCGCCTCGGTCACCACCTTGACGTGGATGGCGTTGAACTTGCCGGAATTGAGCATGCGCGTCTTCACGTTGGTGGTGATCAGCGTGTCGTTGGAGCGCGAAGTGGTGGAGGACATCCCCGCCACCTGCATGTCGTTGGTTACGCCGAGCACGTTGGGCACGCTGCGCGCGATTTTCTCAATCTCCGCGCGCGTCGCGTCGTCGGCTGCTTCGCCGGTGAGCAGGACGTAGCGGTTGAAGGAGGTGACGTTGAGGTGCACCTTGGCGCCGAAGCGGTCGTCGGCGCGGTTGCCGGTGCGCAGCTCGATGCTCTGGTCTTCGACCTGCGCCCCGGTGGTACGCCGGTCCTCGAACGACACCACCGCGGCGCCGGCGCCGGCCAGGATCAGCGGCCCGCAGCCCTGCAGCAGCGCCGCAGCGACCGTCACGACCGGCAGGAGGGTACGCAGTACGTTCATTTGATCGCTCCGAAGAGTTCGTGGTCGATGCCGTCGCACAAGCAGTGCAAGGCCAGCAGGTGCACTTCCTGGATGCGCATCGTGCGCTCGTGCGGCACGCACACGTGCACGTCGCCCGGCCCGACCAGGGCGGCCATCTTGCCGCCGCCGCGTCCGGTCAGCGCTACGCAATGCACGCCCAGCTCCCGCGCCGCGCGCATCGCCGCGAGCACGCTGGGCGAATTGCCGGAGGTAGAGATGGCGAGCAGGACGTCGCCC
Organism: Betaproteobacteria bacterium; assembly: GCA_031391655.1. Classification (GTDB taxonomy): domain Bacteria; phylum Pseudomonadota; class Gammaproteobacteria; order Burkholderiales; family SG8-39; genus JAABQT01. Next base: position 382 of record JANMUO010000013.1, on the reverse strand, counting down.
TTGCGGCCGAGCGCGCGCAGCGGCTTCTCGAACACCAGCTCGTACCCGTAGTCGTTGGCGATCGAGGTGAGGTTCGAAGTATCGGTGGTCAGCGCGATCGCCGCCAGCGGCGGGCGCTCGCGCTCGAAGCGGTTGACCAGCTCGGCGGCGAAGTGCTGCGCGTCGGCGGCCGAGCCGCCATTGCCGCAGGCGAGGATTTTGCCGCCGGCGCGCAGCGCGCCTGCCATCAACTCGACGGCGCGGGCGATCGGCGCGGACAGGGCCTGCGCCGCGGCCAGCTTGAGCTTGGCGCTGTCGGCGAAATGTGCGGCGATGCGCTCGGCGAGCCCGGCGCCCTGCTCTGCGTGGCCCATGGCGGGCGATTTTACACGCTCGACGCGCC
>JANMUO010000011.1:0-1802 GCA_031391655.1 Betaproteobacteria bacterium | reverse complement strand
AGTCCCGCGGCGAGCGCGGGCCAGACGAGGCCAGGATTGATGGCGTCCCAGCTCATCTGGGCACCACCAGCAACCTCGCGATGGTGTCCTTGTAGAGGCCGAAGAGATCCGTGGCGCGCGCGGTCCCGCCTACCGTGTAGGGCAGCAGGACGGAGGGCACCTGCGCCTCCCGCGCGAGCCAGTCGGCCGCACGCGGATCGCTATAGGCGGAACGCACCACGGCCCTGGCCGGCGTGCGCTTTAGCGCAGCGAGCAACTCCGCGAGGTGCGCTGCCGACGGCGGTAGCCCCGGCCTGGGCTCGAGCGATCCGACCGCGCGCATGCCGAGCCAGGCGATGAGGTAGGACAGGTCCTTGTGATAGACGACCAGCGGGAGGTCCTTGAGTGGCGCGGCCTCGCGCTCCCAGCGCGCAGTGGATTCACGCCAGCGGGCCTGGAACGCCAAGTCGCGCTCGATGTAGACCGAGGCGTTCTGTGCATCCAGTGCCGCCATCCGCGCGGCGAGCGACTTGGCCACCCGGGCGATGTTGCCCGGGTCCAGGTGCAGGTGCGGATTGCCCGCCGCATGCACGTCGCCCATCGAGCGATCGACGCGCGCCGGAATTTCGATCAGCCGCGCGGCGGACGCGGCCTCGAAGTAGCCGGGCTGGCCGGCCTGGATCTTCGGGTTCCCCGATTGTGCGAGCACCAGCGGCAGCCAGCCGACCTCCAGTTCCGCACCGGTGCACACCACCAGGTGCGCGCCGCGCGCGCGCGCGATCAGGCTGGGCCGCGCCTCGATGCGATGGGGATCCTGCAGCGCAGTGGCCGCCGTGTACACGCTCACCTTGCCGCCGCCCAGTTCCTGCGCCAGTGCGCCCCACTCGGGCGTGCAGGCGAAGACATTGAGCGCGGCCAGCGCGGGCCACGCTGCTGACGCGAGGACGAGCGCAACGAACGATCTCATGAGCGGCTCCTAGAACTTGTGTGCGCCGTGCGCGCCGAGGCTGAAGATGTACTGCAGCAGCACCTGGTCGTCGGTCACGCCGGCGCGCGACTTGTCCGCGGCGACCTGCAGCCGCAGGCGGCTGAATTCGGTCGCGCTCCAGTCGAGCATCAGCGTGCTGCGCGTCGGGTTGTATGCCGTCATCAGCGGACCGAAGTCGGCGGCGCTCGGCCCCAGGCCGCCCGTCACGATGGCGTTGTCCACCGTTCCGTGGTCCAGGCGGTCGTAGCGCAGGCCGGCGCGCCAGCGCGGCATGAACTGGTAGACCCCCTGCAGGTACCAGCCGGACTGGCGGCTGGCGTAGGCGCCACTCACCGCCGTGCCGTCGTCGTAGGTGAGCGAGCCTGCTTCGCTGCGCCGGAAGTATTCGCCCTGCAGTTTGAAGTTCGTGACGCTCGCGTTGCCGTTCGGCGCCCATTTCAGCACGAAGTCCGCGATCCACAGTTTGCTCGTCCCGGTGAAGGACTGGCTGACCGGGTTGCCAAGGGAATCCACGTCCTCGAACGCACGGCCTTCCGGCTCTGCTTGCAGATACGACAAGCCCGCGCGCCAGGCCGTGCTCGCTCCGAGGTCGACGCCGGCATGCGCGAACAGGCTCCAGGCGCCGACGCCGTTCCTGCTGCTCTCGGCGGACGGAAAGCTCCGGCCGCGGCCGAGCTCGGCGCCGAATTCGAGTTCCAATTTTCCAATTTTTCAAAATTTGCATTTTGTCTTCTTGATCGATTAAGGTCACTAACCAACTAATAGTATTACTAATATAAAATTGAAATAGTTTCTAAAACTTTTCATTACATTTCCTTAATGTTTGGTTTATGAG
>JANMUO010000090.1:0-11532 GCA_031391655.1 Betaproteobacteria bacterium | reverse complement strand
CTGCAGGTGCGTGAAGCCCGGCATCACCAGCGCGGCGTGGCGCTCCGCCTGCGCGAGCAGCGCGTCCTGCAATTGGACGAGCCGCGCGTCGATCGCGTCGATCTCGTCGCGCAGCCACAGGCGCTCGTCGGTGGCCACCTGGTCGTTGCGCGAGCGCGCGGTGTGCAGGCGCTTGCCGGCCTCGCCCACCAGCTCGATCAGGCGGCGCTCGATGTTCAGGTGCACGTCCTCGGCCTCTTCGGACCACACGAAGGTGCCGGCTTCGATTTCCTTGCGCACCAGCGCGAGGCCGCGCTCGATCCGGGCGCAATTGGCCCTGGAGATCACGCCGCAGGCGGCGAGCATGCGCGCGTGCGCAAGCGACGCAGCGATGTCGTGCAGGGCCAGGCGCTGGTCGAAGGCCACCGATGCGGTGAAGCGCTTGACCAGGTCGCTGACCGGCTCCGTGAAGCGCTCCGACCAGGTCGAGCGAGGCCCTGCGCGGCTAGCGCGTTTCTGCCGCTTGGAGGCTGGAGGGGCCATGGGGCATACTCGGAAAGCGCGGCGCAATGTTAAGGCACCGCAGTATGCCCATGAGTATAAAGCAAAACTTCTCTGCCGACGCTCTGCCGGATTTCCGCAACCTGGGGGTCATAGCGCGCGTGCTGCTGGCGGTGAACGCCTTTGCCTTCGCCGCAGCGCTGGTGGCGACGCCGTCGTGGGGTGCGGCGCTGGAGCGGTTCCTGCGCGCCACCGCGCTGCTCGAGCCGATGCTGCTGGGCACCCTGGTGCTGCTGTACGCGCTCGCGCCCCTGCTTGCCCGCCTGAGCTACTGGCTGGGCTGCGGCGCCGTGCTGGCCATCGCGCTCGCCGTGTGCGGCACGCTGCAGGTGATCGCGCTGCCGCCGGACAGCGAACCGGCGAACCTGCCGCGCAGCCTGGCGCTGGCCGCCGTAGCCGTGGCATCGCTGCTCGCTTACCTGCGCCTGCTTACGCGGGCCTACTCCCCCGCGCTGTCGGAAGCCCGGCTGCAGGCGCTGCAATCGCGCATCCGGCCGCACTTCCTGTTCAACAGCCTGAATGCCGTGCTGTCCCTGGTGCGGCGCGACCCAAAGCGCGCCGAGCGCGCGCTGGAGGACCTCGCGGACCTGTTCCGCGTGCTGATGCAGGACAGCCGCAGCTTCGTGCGCCTGGAAGACGAGATCGCGCTGCTGGAGCGCTACGCCGCCATCGAGCAGCTGCGCCTGGGCGATCGCCTGGCTATCGCCTGGGAACTCGAGACCGCGCCGCGCGACGCGCTGCTCCCGCCCATGGTGCTGCAGCCGCTGCTGGAGAACGCGGTCTACCACGGCGTGGAGCCCGGCACCGGCGTGGGCCGGGTGGTGGTGCACATCGAGCGCCGCGGCGCGCGCGTGCTGGCGCGCATCGAGAATCCGTACATCGAGGAGCACGCGCGGCGCGCCGGCAACCACATGGCGCAGGAGAACATCCGCGAGCGGCTGCAGCTGTTCTTCGACGCCGAGGCGCGCCTCGCGACGCGCATCGCCGGCGGGCGCTACGTGGTGGAGGTGGAGATTCCCTACCGCGCGGGCAAGCTGTGAGCGCGGCGTCCCCGCTTCGCGTGTTCATCGCCGATGACGAGGCGCCGGCGCGCGCGCGGCTGCGCGAACTGCTCGCCGACATCGCCGGCGAGCTGCCGACCGAAGTGGCGGGCGAGGCGCAAAACGGCCTGGAAGCCGTGGAGCAGCTGCCCGCGAGCGGCGCGCAGGTGCTGCTGCTCGATATCCAGATGCCGGGCATGGGCGGGCTGGAAGTGGCGAGGCACCTCGCGGGCCTGCAGACCGGGCCGGCGGTGGTGTTCGTCACCGCGCACGACCGGCACGCGGTGGAGGCCTTCGAGCTGAACGCGCTCGACTACCTGATGAAGCCGGTGCGCGCGACGCGCCTCGCCGCCGCGCTGCGCAAGGCCGCCGCGGCCGGGCCGCCGCCAAAGCAGCAGCTCGCGCACGCCGCGCGCCAGCCGCGCGAGTACCTCTCGGTGGTGGAGCGCAACCGCATCGTGCTGGTGCCGGTGCGCGAGATCCTGTTCCTGCGCGCCGAGTTGAAGTACGTGACGCTGCGCACGCGCGGCACCGAGCACCTGGTCGAGGAGCCGCTGGTGGCGCTGGAGGCCGAGTTCGCCGAGCGCTTCGTGCGCGTGCACCGCAACTGCCTGGTGGCGCGCGCCGCGGTGCGCGGCTTCGAGCGCGCGGCGGACGAGGGCGGGGAGCCGCACTGGAACGTGGTGCTGGAGGGGCTCGAGGAGCGCCTGCCGGTCAGCCGCCGGCTATGGACGGCGGTGCGCGCCCTGGTGAAGGACGCCTGATGCGGCTGCGCATCGCCACGCGCCGCAGCCGGCTCGCCCTGTGGCAGGCGGAGCACGTGAAGGCGCGCCTCGAGGCGCTGCACGCGGGGCTGGCGGTGGAGCTGCTGCCGCTGTCCACGCGCGGCGACGAGCTGCTCGATGTGCGCCTGGACAAGGTGGGCGGCAAGGGGCTGTTCGTGAAGGAGCTCGAGGGCGCGCTGGAAGCGGGCCGCGCCGAGCTCGCCGTGCATTCGATGAAGGACGTGCCGGCGCAACTCCCGCCCGGGTTCGTGCTGGCGGCGATCCTCGAGCGCGAGGACGCGCGCGACGCGTTCGTCTCCAACCGCTATGCCTCGCCAGCCGCCTTGCCGCGCGGCGCCCGCGTCGGCACCTCCAGCCTGCGGCGCGCCGCCCAGCTCGCCGAGCGCTATCCCGGCCTGGAGCTGGCCACGCTGCGCGGCAACGTCGAGACGCGCCTCGCCAAGCTCGACCGCGGCGAATACGACGCGATCCTGCTCGCCGCCGCGGGCTTGAAGCGCCTGGGGCTCGAAGCGCGCATCGGCGGGTTGCTGAGCATGGAGGAGAGCCTGCCCGCGCCTGGACAGGCGGCGCTCGGCATCGAGTGCCTGGCAGGGGCGGCAGAGGTCCTGCGCCTGGTGGCCCCGCTGCAGCACGCGGCAAGCGCGGCCTGCGTGCGCGCCGAGCGCGCGGTCAGCCTCGCGCTGGGCGGCAGCTGCACGATCCCGCTGGGCGCCCATGCGGAACTCTCGGGCGCGCAGTTGCGGCTGCGCGCGCTGGTCGCCACGCCGGACGGCAAGCGCGTGGCGCGCGTGGAATGCGTTGGAGCGGCCGGCGACCCGGAGGGACTGGGCGCACGTGCCGCCACCGAGCTGCGCGCGCTGGGCGCCGACGAGATCCTCGCGGTCACCGGTTGAGCGCCATGCTGGCCGGCAAGCGCATCCTGGTAACGCGGCCGCGCGAACTGGCCGTTGCGCTCACCGCGCTGATCGCCGGGGCCGGCGGCGAGCCCGTCCTGTACCCGACCACTGAGATCCGCGACGCGGACGATCCGGCTGCGGCGCAGGCCCTGCTGGCGCGGCGGCAGGAGTTCGACCTCGCGGTGTTCGTCAGTCCGAGCGCGGTGCGAAAGTCCCTGGAACTCTCGCCGGAGGGCGCCTGGCCGCGCGCCGCGGCCGTCGGCGAGGGAACCCGCCGCGAGCTGGAACAGCGGGGTTTCCGCCAGGTGATCGCGCCGCAGGGGCAGGCCGACAGCGAAGCGCTGCTGGCGCTGCCCGAACTGGCGCAGGTGGTGGGCAAGCGGATCCTCATCGTGCGCGGCGCGGGCGGCCGCGAACTGCTCGGCGAGACGCTTGTTGCGCGCGGTGCGCAAGTGGCGTACGCCGAGTGCTACCGGCGCGCGCGCCCGGCGACGCCGCCTCCCGAGGGCCGCATCGACGCGGCCTGCGCAAGCTCGGGCGACGCCCTCGCCAACCTCGTGGCGATGCTGGGCCGCGATCGGCTGCAGGACGCGCCGGTCTTCGTGGCGCATGCGCGCTCGCTCGCCCAGGCGGCCTCGCTCGGCCTGCGCCGGCCGCTGCTCGCCGGTCCGGGCGACGCCGAGATGCTCGCGGCGCTGGTTGCATACTTCAGCGCCGCCAAGTAAAACCCCTGCATGGAAAACCCCGAGCGCAAACCTTCGCAGGCCAGGCGCATCGCCATCGCGGTGCTGGTTGCGGCGGTGCTCGGCCTGCCCGCCCTGGTGTGGCTGGATTCGCGCGATCGCATCGGCGGCGCCCGCGAGGAGATGGCGCGGCGGCTGCGCGACATCGAGGCCGACGCGCGCGATGCGCGCTCCCTGGCGCGCCAGGCGCAGGAGGCCTCGCGCGAGGTGCAGGCGAGGCTCGGCATGCTGGAGGGCAAGCTCGCCGACGCGCAGAGCCAACAGGCCGCGCTGGAGGTGCTCTACCAGGAGCTCTCGCGCAACCGCGACGAGTGGCAGCTCGCCGAGATCGAGCAGGTGCTCGCCATCGCCGCGCAGCAGCTGCAGCTCTCGGGCAACGTGCGCGCGGCGCTGCTCGCGCTGCAGCTCGCCGAAACGCGCCTCGCGCGCACTGACCGGCCGCAGTTCGTCGCCGTGCGGCGCGCCCTCGCGCGCGACATCGAGCGCCTGAAGGCGCTGCCGGCGGTGGACCTGTCGGCGCTGAGCCGGCAGCTTGATCTGCTGGTGGCGGGCGTGGACGCGTTGCCGCTTGCCTTCGACGCCCGTGTCGAGCGCGCCGAGCAAAAACCCAAGCCGGCTGCGGCTGCGGAGGATCATGGGACCCTCGCGCGCTGGGCGGGCGAACTGTGGGGCGAGATCCGCCAGCTGGTGGTGGTGCGCCGCGTGGACAAGCCCGAGCCGCCGCTGCTCGCACCCACGCAGGCTTACTTCCTGCGGGAGAACCTGCGCCTGCGGCTGCTCAACGCGCGCATGGCGCTGCTCGCACGCAACCAGGCGGCGTTCCAGGAAGACGTGCGTGTCGCCCAGCAGTGGGTGCAGAGCTACTTCGACGCGCACTCGCGCCCGGCGCAGGCGGCGCTGGTGCAGTTGCGCCAGCTGCAGGCGGCGACGCTGAGCTTCGAGCCGGCGCCGTCCATCTCCGACAGCCTCGAGGCGGTGCGCGGCTTCAAGTCGCGCCGCGACCGCGCCTCCGGATGAGGCTGCTGTTCTGGCTGGTGGCGCTGTTCGCCGCCGCCGCGGCGCTTGCCGTCGCGGCGCGCCTGGACCAGGGCTACGTGCAGTTTGCCTACGCGCAATGGCGCATCGAGATGTCGCTGCTCATGTTCGGCGTGGTGGCGCTGCTCGCCTTCGCCGCGCTGCACGTGCTGGCGCGCCTGTTGCAGCACGCGTTCGCGCTGCCGGCGACGGTGCGCGCGTTCCGCGAGCGCAGGCGGCGCGACCGCGCGCACGCGGCGCTGGCCGACGCGCTGCAGGCTTGGTTCGAGGGCCGCTACACGCGCGCCGAGAAGGAAGCGGCGATCGCCTGGGAATCCGGCGCCGCCCCCGGCCTCGCGGCGATCATCGCCGCGCGCGCCGCGCACGAGTTGGGCGCGCCGGAGCGGCGCATGCAGTGGCTGGAGCGCGCCGACGCCGGCGGCCAGCATGGCGCGAGCCAGCTCTCGCGCGCGGTGATCGCGCTCTCGGAGCGCGACTTCCGCACGGCGCGCGAGTCGTTGCGCAATCTGCAGGGGTCGGGCGCGCGCCACATCGCCACCCTGCGCCTGCTCATGCGCGCCGAGCGCGGCATGCGCAACTGGCAGGAGGTGCTGCGGCTGGCGGGGCAGCTTGGCAAGCGCGATGCCATCCCGCCGGCGGTGGCGGAGGACTACCGCAACCAGGCGCTGGTCGAGCTCCTGAAGCAGGCGGCGGCGGACCGCACAAGCTTCGAGGAGCGTTGGGGCCGCATCCCCGATCGCGAGCGCACGCGCCCGCGCGTGGCGGCGGCTGCGGCAAGGCACGCGCGCACGCTGGGGCTGGCCGGCCTCGGACGCGAGGCAATCGAAAGGGGGCTTGCCGCGGAGTGGGACGCGACGCTGGTCTCGCTCTACGGCGAGCTGCCGGAGTTGGCGCAGGCCGCGCGCGTCGAGGAAGCACGCGGGCGCATCGAGCGCGCCGAGCGCTGGCTGCTCGACCACGCGCAGGACCCGCAGCTGCTGGCGACGCTGGGGCGCCTGTGCACGCAGGCCGAGCTCTGGGGCAAGGCGCAGAGCTACCTGGAGGCGAGCCTCGCATTCGAGGAGTCGCGCGGCTCGCACCTGGCGCTGGCGCGGCTGCTGGAGCGCCTGGGGCGCGGCGCGGAGGCGCAGCGGCACTACAAGAGGGCGGCGGAATTGCCGTAAGGTGGGCCAGGGGTAGAATGCAATTGCGGCCACAAGCCGCACGAGGACGCCATGACCGAGTTCGATCGCATCACGCATGACCCGAAGACCATGGGCGGGAAGCCGACGATCCGCGGCATGCGCGTGACTGTGGGAACGGTTGTTGGGCTGATCGGCGCTGGACGCACGATCGAGCAGGTGCTTGAGGACTATCCGTACCTCGAACGCGAGGACGTATTGCAGGCGCTGCGCTACGCCGCGTGGCGCGCCGAGGAAAGGGAGCTCACCCTAACGCCGGAATGAAAGTTCTAGTGGATATGAACCTGTCGCCCCGATGGGCGGCTGAGTTCCGATCCCGCGGCATTGAGTCGGTTCACTGGTCGCAAGTTGGTACAGCTGCGGCTGCAGATGAAGTGGTGCTCCAGTGGTGTGCGGCACATGGCCACGTTCTCTTCACGCATGATCTGGATTTCGGCGCCATTCTTGCCGCGTCCGAAGGGATCAATCCGAGTGTCGTGCAACTGAGAACGGAAAACGTCGTTCCGGAGGCGATGCTGAACAGGGTGACAGGCGCCTTGCGGCAACTTGCGTCGGAGCTCGCGCAAGGAGCGCTCGTTACTATCGAGCCCGATCGACACCGGGTCCGCCTGCTGCCCCTGGCGCGGAAGTGATCTACAGCCGGTCGTAAGCCGAATCCAAATCGTTGCTCCAGACTTCCGCGAACGCCGGCTCGGCGGCACGCAGGGCCGCAAGAACAATTTCCCTTTCTTCCGGATCCTGAGGAGTTTGGATGGGCATCGATTTATGTTCAGAACGCTTGCCCATTCTACTCGTCCGCGGTGGGCGACTTGGTCAAGCCCAGTCCTTGGGTTTGAGAAATTCCGTGTAGAGTTTTTCCTCGGCGGACCCCGCCTCAGGCCTCCAGTCGTAGCGCCAACTCACGCGCGGCGGCAGGGACATGAGGATCGCCTCCGTGCGCCCGCCCGATTGCAGCCCGAACAGCGTGCCGCGGTCGTAGACCAGGTTGAACTCCACGTAGCGCCCGCGCCGGTAGGCCTGGAACTCGCGCTCGCGCTCGCCGAAAGGCAGGGCGCGGCGCTTCTCGAGGATCGGGCCGTAGGCGCTCATGAAATGGTCGCCCACCGACTTCACGAGCGAAAAGCAGGTCTCGAAGTCCGGCTCGTTCAAGTCGTCGAAGAAGATGCCGCCGATGCCGCGCGGCTCGCTGCGGTGCTTGAGGAAGAAGTACTCGTCGCACCACTTCTTGTAGCGCGCATGGCGATCCGCGCCAAACAGTGCCAGCGCCGCCTTGCAGGCGGCATGGAAATGCTTCGCGTCCTCCTCGAAGCCGTAGTACGGCGTGAGGTCCATGCCGCCGCCGAACCACCACAGGTCTCCCGCGAAGAAGCAGCGCACGTTCATGTGCACCGTGGGGCAATAGGGGTTGCGCGGGTGCATGACGAGCGACACGCCCATCGCGTCGTAGGCGCGGCCGGCGAGCTGCGGGCGAGCCGCGGTGGCGGACGCTGGCAGGCTCGCGCCCTGCACGCGCGAGTAGTTCACTCCGCCGCGCTCGAACAGGGCGCCTTCTTCGATCAGCCGCGAGACGCCACCTCCACCTTCGGGCCGGGTCCAGGCATCGCTACGGAATTTGCCGCCATCCAGCGCTTCGAGCGAAGCGACCAGGCGGCCCTGCAGCGTGGTGAAGTACTCCTGGACCGTCGCCAGGTTCATTTCTTCAGGGCGCGGTGGCCGATGTCTTTTCGATACTGCATGCCCGCGAAGCGGATCGCCTCCACCGCCTCGTAGGCGCGCGAGCGCGCCGCGCGCAGGTTGTCGCCCAGCGCCGTGACGCACAGCACGCGCCCGCCGTTGGTCACTACGCCCTTGCCCTCGGCGCGCGTGCCGGCGTGGAACACGCGGCAATCCAGCGTGGGTTTCGGCAAGCCGTCGATGCGATCGCCCGTCCGCGGCTCTTCCGGGTAGCCGTGCGCGGCGAGGACCACGCCGAGCGCGCAGCGCCGGTCCCAGTCCGCTTCCGCGGCGTCCAACCTGCCTTCCACGGCGGCATCGAGGAGTTCCAGCAGGTCGGACTTCAGCCGCAGCAGGATCGGCTGCGTCTCGGGGTCGCCGAGTCGGCAGTTGAATTCCAGCGTCTTCGGGTTGCCGGCCTTGTCGATCATCAGCCCGGCGTAGAGAAAGCCCGTGTAGGGCACGCCGTCGGACGCCATGCCGGCAATGGCCGGCAGGATGATCTCGCGCATCACGCGCGCGTGGACCTGCGGCGTCACCACCGGCGCGGGCGAGTAGGCGCCCATGCCCCCGGTGTTGGGCCCCTGGTCGCCGTCGCGCAGGCGCTTGTGGTCCTGGCTGGTGGCGAGCGCAAGCGCGTGCGCGCCGTCGGACAGGACGATGAAGCTTGCTTCCTCGCCCTGCAGGCATTCCTCGATCACCACGCGCGCGCCGGCCGCGCCGAGCTTGTTCGAGACGAGGAAGCTCTCGACGGCGGCCTGCGCCTCGGCGACTGTCGCAGCCACCACTACGCCCTTGCCGGCCGCGAGACCGTCTGCCTTCACCACGATCGGCGCGCCTTCGCGCTCGATGTAGGCGCGGGCCTGGGCGGCGTCGGTGAACGTGGCATAGCGCGCCGTGGGCAAACCGTGGCGCACCATGAACTGCTTGGCGAAATCCTTGGACGACTCGAGCTGCGCGGCGGCGCGCGTCGGGCCGAAGATGCGCAGCCCGGCGTCGCGAAAGGCATCCACCACGCCGGCGGCGAGCGGCGCCTCGGGGCCGACCACCGTGAGGTAGACCTGCTCCTTCTTCGCGAAGGCGACGAGCGCGGGCACTTCGCTGATCGCCACGTTCTCCACGCCAGGCTCGCCGGCGGTGCCGCCGTTGCCCGGGGCGACGAAGACCTTCTGCACGCGCGCGCCCTGCGCCAGCTTCCACGCCAAGGCGTGCTCCCTGCCGCCCGCGCCGATGACCAGCAGCTTCACGTCAGTGCCTGAAGTGGCGCACGCCGGTGAACGCCATGGCGATGCCGCGCTCGTCCGCCGCGGCGATTACCTCGTCGTCGCGCACGCTGCCGCCAGGCTGGATCACCGCGACGGCGCCCGCGTCCGCCACCGCGTCGAGCCCGTCCCGGAACGGGAAGAACGCGTCGGAGGCCGCCACCGAGCCCTTGAGGTCGAGTTTCGCCTGCTGCGCCTTCATCGCGGCGATGCGCGCGCTGTCGATGCGGCTCGACTGCCCGGCGCCGACGCCCAGCGTCATCCCGCCGCGCGCGAATACGATGGCGTTGGACTTGACGAATTTCGCCACGCGCCAGGCAAAGAGCAGGTCCTCGACCTGCGCCTCGCTGGGCTTTTTCTTCGTCACTACGTTGAGCACGCTGCGCTCCAGCACGTGCATGTCGCTCGATTGCGCGAGCAGCCCGCCCCCGACGCGCTTGAAATCCATGGCGTTCGCGGCCTGCGCGAGCGGCACCTCCAGCACGCGCAGGTTGGCCTTCTTCGCGAACTCTTCCCGCGCCTCGGCCTCCACGCGCGGCGCGATGATCACCTCGGCGAACTGCTGGGCCACGGCCTGCGCGGCTGCGCGGTCCAGCGCGCGGTTGAAGGCGATGATGCCGCCGAAGGCGGAGGTCGGGTCCGTCTTGAATGCTTTGTCATAGGCTTGCAGCAGCGACGCGCCGATCGCCACGCCGCAGGGGTTGGCGTGCTTGACGATGACGCAGGCCGGCTGCGCAAAGCTCTTCACGCATTCCCAGGCGGCATCGGCGTCGGCGACATTGTTGTAGGACAGTTCCTTGCCCTGCAGCTGGCGCAAGCCCGCCAGGCCGCCCGCCACCGGCAGTGCGTCCCGGTAGAACGCCGCCGACTGGTGCGGGTTCTCGCCGTAGCGCATGTCCTGGAGCTTCGTGAACTGCAGGTTGAGCACGCCGGGCCAGGCACTGCGCTTGCCCTGCGCGTCCAGCGACGAGAGGTGGTTGGCGATGGCGCCGTCGTAGGCGGCGGTGTGGGCGAATGCCTTCGTCGCCAGCGTGAAGCGCGTGGCCGCGGACACTTCGCCGTGCGCGCGCAGTTCGGCCAGCACCAGGGCGTAGTCGGCCGGGTCCACCACCACCGCGACCCCGGCGTGGTTCTTCGCCGCCGAGCGCAGCATCGCCGGGCCGCCGATGTCGATGTTCTCGATGGCGTCCTCCAGGCGGCAGTCCGGATCCGCCACGGTGGCCTGGAACGGGTACAGGTTGACCACGACGAGGTCGATGGGCGCGATGCCCGCGGCTTCGATGGCCTTCATGTGCTCGCCCGAATCGCGACGCGCGAGGATGCCGCCGTGGATCTTCGGGTGCAGCGTCTTCACGCGCCCGTCGAGCATTTCGGCAAAGCCCGTGTGCGCCGAGACCTCGGTGACCGGGATGCCTTCCTTTTCCAGCAGCTTGGCCGTGCCGCCGGTCGAGAGGAGGTGCACGCCCAGTGCGGCGAGCGCGCGGCAGAATTCCGCGACGCCCGACTTGTCCGAGACGCTGACCAGCGCCCGCTTGAGCTTGCTCACCCTTTGATGCGCAGCTGCTGCATTTTCTTGCGCAGCGTATTGCGGTCGATGCCGAGCATCGTGGCGGCGTGGGTCAGGTTGCCCTCGGCGCGGTGCAGCACCAGCTCGATCATCGGCTTTTCCACGTTCTTCAGCACCATGTCGTAGATCGCGGTCGGCCGCTCGCCGTCCATGTCCTTGAAGTAGCGCTCCAGCGCGCGCTTGACCGCGTCGGAGAGCTCGTTGCCCCGGCTCATGCGGCCAGCCTCGCGAAATAGTCGTTGACCGCGGCGCGCTGCCCGGCCGCCGCCTCGATGCGCACCACGGCTTGGCGGAAGCTCTCGCCGCCGGGCAGGTGGCGCGCGTACCAGAGGCCATGCCGGGCACGACGTAACGGTTCGCGCGCACGGCGCCTTTCACGACGGGCGAGACCAGCAGCGGATCGTTGGTGGCGTTGTCCACCTCGGAGACATACGCGGTGACTTTGCCGTCGCCGCCGATGACTTCCACTTCCACGCGCCCGTCATCGAGGTTGTTGATGCCGTTCTGCTGGAGGAGGCCGTTGAGCTGGCGATGCTGCATCGGCGCGAGCGAGACGGGGATGGTGGCCAACAGGGTATTGCCGGCGTCATAGACACGCACGGAGAGCTCGGCCGAATTGCCGGAGGCTTCGAGGAAGCCGAAGTTCGCGCGGAACTTCGTCGACTGGGCGACCTGCTGGAGCGAGAGGATGGAGTCGCGGCCGACGAAGTCGGCGAAGCGGGTGGCGGGGATGTACTGCCCGAACGTGCCGTTCGGCGTGAAGTTGTAGG
>JANMUO010000045.1:0-8997 GCA_031391655.1 Betaproteobacteria bacterium | reverse complement strand
AAGGATCGGGTTTTTTTATGGCAAAACAGTTCGAGCAATCCACGCTGGGCGTGCGCGCCGGCACGGCCCGTACCGAATTCAACGAGCACTCCGAGGCGCTGTTCCTCACCTCGAGCTTCGTGTTCGACAGCGCGCAGCAGGCCGCGGGCCGCTTCTCCGGCGGCGACGAAGGCTACGTCTACTCGCGCTTCACCAACCCGACGGTGACCATGTTCCAGGACCGCCTGGCGGCCCTGGAAGGGGCCGAAGCCTGCGTGGCCACTGCCTCGGGCATGTCGGCGATCCTCGCCACGTCGATGGCGCTGCTCAAGGCGGGCGACCATGTCATCTGTTCGAACGCGGTGTTCGGCTCCACGGTGACGCTGTTCAGCGGCATCCTGGCGAAGTTCGGCCTGCAAACCACCTTCGTGTCGCCCACCGACGTGCGCGAGTGGGAAAAGGCGCTGCGCCCGACGACGAAGCTGCTGTTCCTCGAATCCCCTTCGAACCCGCTGACCGAGGTCTCCGACATCGGCGCGCTCGCTGCCGTGGCGAAGAAGGCCGGCGCGCTGCTCGCCGTCGACAACGCCTTTTGCAGCCCCGCGCTGCAGCGCCCGCTCGAGCTGGGCGCAGACCTGGTGATCCATTCGGCCACCAAGTACCTCGACGGCCAGGGCAGGGTGCTCGGCGGCGCGGTGCTCGGCTCGAAGGCCCTCGTAATGGACGCGGTGTTCGGTTTCCTGCGCACCGCCGGCCCGACGCTCTCAGCGTTCAACGCGTGGGTGATCCTGAAGGGCATGGAGACGCTCGAGTTGCGCATGCTGGCCCAGTCGGCGCGCGCGCTCGAGCTTGCGCAATGGCTCGAGCGGCACCCCCGCGTGGCGCGCGTGCACTACCCGGGACTGCAGTCCCATCCCCAGTACGCATTGGCCAAGCGCCAGCAGCGCGCAGCGGGAGCCGTGGTGGCGTTCGAGGTCAAGGGCGGGCGTGAAGACGCCTGGCGCGTGGTTGACGCCACGCGGCTGATCTCGATCACCGGCAACCTGGGAGACGTGAAGACGACCATTACGCACCCGGCGAGCACGACGCACGGCCGCATCTCGCCTGAGGCGCGCGCGGCCGCCGGCATCAAGGAAGGGCTGCTGCGCGTGTCGGTTGGCCTCGAGGCGCTCGCCGACCTGCAGGAAGACCTGGCGCGCGGCCTGGGCTAGAAGCCGACCAGGCGCGGCCCGGTGTCGTCAATGGCGAGGTAACCGCCGCGTTCGTACCAGTCGGGCAGCACCCAGCGTTCGCAGGGGCGGCCATCCACCTCCAGCGTGTGGCGCGCGGGGCGGTGCGTGTGGCCGTGCACCAGTCGCGTCAAGCGGTGCTCGCGCAGCGCCTCCCGCACCGCTGCCTCGCTCACGTCCATGATCTCGGCCGGCTTGGCGCCGACCACTTCCTTGCTCTTCGCACGCAGCGCCTGCAACGCCTTGCGCCGCTCGGGCAGGGACTTGGCGAGGAACTCCTTCTGCCATTCCCGGGAGCGCGCCACCTTGCGCCAGGCCTGGTAGTCCACGTCGTCCGTACAAAGCGTGTCCCCGTGCATCAGCAGCGTCCTCGCGCCGCCGATCTTCTCCACCGCAGGGTCCTGCAGCAGGCGCGCGCCGCTCACTTCGCAGAAGCGCTTGCCGAGGAAGAAGTCGCGGTTGCCGTGCATCAGGCGCACGCCGACGCCCTTGCGCGACAGGGCGCCGAAGGCCTCCGCCACCTTACGCGCGAGCGGGTCGCCGTCGGGCGCGTCCAGCTCCTCGTCGCCGATCCAGTACTCGAACAGGTCGCCGAGCACGTAGAGCGCGTCAGCGCGCGGCGCCTGCTCGCGCAGGAAGGCGAAGAAACGCCGGTTGATCGCCGGGCGCTCGCCCGACAGGTGCAGGTCCGAGATGAACAGCGTGGCCGGCACGCGGCCGCGCCCTACTTGCCGACGAGGGTCGCCGACTCGATCAGCACCGGCTCGCGCGGCACGTCGGTGCGGAACGGACCGCCAGCGCCCGTGGGGAGCTTCGTGATCTTGGTCACCACGTCCATGCCCGAGACCACCTTGCCGAACACCGCGTAGCCGTTGCCGTCGCCGCGCGGGTCGCCCCAGTTGAGGAAGGCGTTGTCGTTGACATTGCTGAAGAACTGCGCGGTCGCCGAATCGGGGTCCGAGGTGCGCGCCATGGCGAGCGTGCCGGTGTCGTTCTTCAGCCCCGCCTTGACCGCGGGTTGCGCCTCGTTGCGGATCGGCGCGCGCACCGGCTTCTGCCGGTAGCTCTGTTCGAAGCCGCCGCCCTGGACCATGAAGCCCGGGATTACGCGGTGGAACACCGTGCCGTTGTAATGGCCTTCCTTCACGTACTGCAGGAAGTTCTCCACCGTCTTGGGCGCCTTGGCCGGATAGAGCTCGATGCGGATGGTGCCGACGTTGGTTTTCAGGTCCACCTGCGGGTCGGCGGCGAGCGCGCCGGGCGAGGCCGCCGCGGCGGAAAGCATGACCAGGGGTTTCCAGAAGTTCGAGAGTCTGAAGTTCACGCGGTTCCTTCGTAGAGTATGCGCCAGCGTCCGTCCTGCTTCTGCCAGTATTGGCGCTTGCGCACGGAGTTGGCAAGGTTGCTCGAGCGGTAGGCCTGCAGGAAGGTGACCACCACGAAATCGGCCGCGCTCGGGTAGCGGAACATCGCCACCTGCGACAGCTCGACCTTGATCCAGGACTTGGCGGCGTTCACGCCGCGCTTGTGCGCGGCCCAGGCCGCGAGGTCCTGCGTCCCGGAAGTGAATGCCGCGCCGTAGTGCCCAAGGTAGCGTTCCGTGTCGCGGCTCTCCCAGTCGCCGCGCCAGTTCTCGAGCGCGCGAGCGAGCGCGGCGCGCTCGGCTTCCAGGGCGGCGGCATCGGCCCACTCGACTTCATCGGCGATGATGACCGGCGTCATGCCGACCTGCATGAAGCGGCCGACGGAGAGCAGGTCGGGGTTGGCAAGCACGATGCAGCCGTCGCTGGCGCGCGGCGGGCGGCTGTAGGTGTCCGGCGGCGTGCCGTGCAGCCAGATGCCGTAGCCGTTGCGCCCCTGGCGCTTGTCCCACTCGTTCGGATAGTTGATCGGGTAGGCGCCGGCGCCGTAGAAATCCGTCAGCTTCTGCGGCGGCAGGTTGGCGGTCACGTGGTACACGCCGATCGGGGTCTTCTGGTCACCCTCGCGCGTCTTGTCCACGCCGCGCTTGCCCAGGGTCACGTAGTAGTCGGCGACGTACTGCGGGCGTCCGTCCAGGTTCTCGAACACGTAGAGGCGCGAGCGGCGCGAGTCCACCACCAGCGCGTGCTTCTGGCCAGCGTGCATCTGCAGGACCGCGCGCGGCAGGCGGTCAGAGCCCGGTCGGTCGCGCAACGCGCGCAGGCGCACCAGCGCCTCGGCGCGCAGGTCGTCGACCTTTTCCTGCGGCACGGTCTTCACCACGTTGCCGAAGGTCTGCAGCGGCCGCGTACGCGCCGTCAGCAAGTCGCCGCGGATGAGGTGCGCAAGGCGGAATTTCGGGTGCTCGGCGATCAGCTGCTCGACCCGCTGCAGCGCCAGCCCGAGGCGGTTGGTCTCGATCGCCTCAACCACCCCGGACAGCGCGGGCTCGGGCGAGGCGGCGAGCACGCCTGCGGGCAGGAGCAGCGCACCTGCCGCGGCGCGCAGCAGTGCGGCAGCGCGCCTCAATTCGCCACCTGCTCCTGCAGGATCTGCCAGCGCCCGTCCGTGGACTTCACCAGCACCAGCGTCTTGTTGCCGCGGGAGCTCAGGGTGTCGGACTGGTACGCCTGGCGGAAGGAGACCTTGGCGCGCGCATCGCCGTCGCGGCTCACCTGCGGCGCATCCAGCGTCACGGAGATGCTCTTGGGCGCGAGGATGCGCTGGCGGCGGCCTTTTTCCCACTCGGCGCGCGGCTCGCCCTTGGGCGTGCGGAATTCCTTGGCGTAGAACGCGAGGTAGGCATCCACGTCCTTGCGCGACCAGGCCTGCGCCCATGCATTCACGGCAGCGAGCACGTCGTCCTTTTCCTCGGCTACCCGCTTGGCAGCGGGCTTTGCCGCCGCGGCAGGCTTGATTTCCGAAGCCGGTTTGGGCGCCGCGACCGCCACCACGGCCGGGGCTTCACCGCGCGGCATGCCGCCGACCAGGTCGCGCACCAGCGCGAGCTTGTTCTGCGCGCCGGCATTGGAGGAATCCAGCTTCAGCGCCTTGTCGTAGGCCTGGCTGGCGAGCTTGGCATAGACGTCGCCCAGGTTCTCGTAGGCGGTGGCGTAACTGGGATGCGTGCGGATCGACTGTTCCAGCGAGGAGCGCGCCTTGTCGTACTGCCCCTGGGACGCGTAGATCACCGCGAGGTTGTTGTAGGGCTCGGGCAGCTCCGGGTAGTCCACGGTCAGCTTCTGGAACATGTCGATCGCGTCGCGGGTGTTGCCCTGCTCTGTGTAGATCAGGCCTTTCAGGAAGCGCGCCTGCGGATCCTTGGGCTTGTCGGAGAGCAGCTTGTTGACGCGCTCAAGGGCCTGCTGGTGCTGCCCGGACTTGAGCAGCTTGCTCGCTTCGGCGATGTCATCCGCGCGCACGATCGGCGACGCCGCGACAAGCGCCATTGCGATTGCGGCGAGGCCGAGGCGCATCACGGGCGAAACATGCATTGTGTTATAGTTTTCAAGGATCTACGGAAACTTGCTCATTCTAGACTAAGCCCCGCGCCTTCACAACAGAGCCGGCGGCCGAGGTCCCGGCCCTCGATGCTCAGGATCTACAACTCGCTAGCGCGCGAAAAGCAGCCCCTAGTGCCGATCCGGCCGGGCGAAGTGCGCATGTACGTCTGCGGCATGACGGTCTACGACTACTGCCACCTGGGCCATGCGCGCATGCTGGTGGTGTTCGACATGGTGCAGCGCTGGCTGCGCGCCAGCGGCCTGCGGGTGACCTACGTGCGCAACATCACCGACATCGAGGACAAGATCATCCGCCGCGCGGCGGAGAACGGCGAATCGCCCGAGGCGCTGAGCGAGCGTTTCATCCGCGCGATGGACGAGGACGCGGCGGCGCTCGGGGTGCAAAAGCCAGACCACGAGCCGCGCGCCACCCGCTTCGTGCCCGCGATGGTGGAGATGATCGGCCGGCTGGAGGGGAAGGGCCTTGCCTACCGCGCCGGAGGAGACGTGAACTATGCGGTGCGCAAGTTCCCCGGCTACGGCCGGTTGTCGGGCAAGTCGCTGGACGAGCTGCGCGCCGGCGAGCGCGTCGAGGTGGACCGCACCAAGCAGGACCCGCTCGACTTCGTGCTGTGGAAGGGCGCCAAGCCCGGCGAGCCGAAATGGCCCTCGCCCTGGGGCGAGGGGCGGCCCGGATGGCACATCGAGTGCTCGGCGATGAGCTGCCAGCTGCTGGGAGAGCATTTCGACATCCACGGCGGCGGCCAGGACCTGCAGTTCCCGCACCACGAGAACGAGATCGCGCAGTCGCAAGGCGCCAATGGCGCGAAGTTCGTCAATTGCTGGATGCACAACGGCTTCGTGCGCGTGGACGAGGAGAAGATGTCCAAGTCGCTGGGCAATTTCTTCCTCATTCGCGACATTCTCAAGCGCTACGACGCCGAGGTGGTGCGCTTTTTCATCCTGCGCGCGCACTACCGCAGCCCGCTGAACCACTCGGACCAGAACCTGGACGACGCCAGGCAGGCGCTCACGCGGCTCTACACGGCGCTGAAGGGATTCGACGCCGCGCCGGAGCCGATTGACTGGGCCCATGATTCCGCCAAGCGGTTCCGGGAAGCCATGGAGGACGACTTCAATACGCCCGAGGCGGTCGCGGTGCTGTTTGACCTCGCCAACGAGGTCAACAGGAGTCGATCGGAGAACAGCGCACGCCTGCTGCGGTCGCTCGGGGGGACGCTCGGCCTACTGGGCCGCCGGGCTGAATCGTTCCTGCAGGGAAAGACTGTTTCGGCGGAATCAGTGCAGAAATTGATCGATGCCCGGCTTGCCGCTCGAAAAGCGAAGAACTTTGCCGAGGCGGACCGGATTCGCAAGGAATTGGAAGACAGCGGCGTGGTCCTGGAAGACGGGCCGCATGTCACAACCTGGCGCCTGCGCTAGTGCAGTAGGTTTCCGTCGCGCCCGATGGCCACCAGCTCGCTCTGCGAGCTGCCGTGCCGGTCGCCGCGACCGTAGCTCAGCCGGAAACCGCCGGCATCGTAGGGCGCCATCGTTTCCAGCGCCTGCATCAGCGTTTCGCGCGTCAGCGCCGGCCCGGCGCGGCGCACTGCCTCGGCGAACACCTTGGCGCCGAGGTAGGCCTCAAGCGATGCCGCCGACCAGGATTTCCTTCCCGTCTCCGCTTCCATGGCCGCGCGGTATTCGGCCACCAGCGGCAGCGAGACGCGCTCCAGCGGTGGCACCACCACGGACAGCACCACGCCCGCGCCCTCCGGCCCGAGCGCGCGCGCCAGCGGCGTGGCCTCTGCCAGCGAGAGCACTACGATCTGCCCCTGCAGCTTGCCGCGCTTGAGCTTCGCCACCAGGCCCGCAGCGGGCCGCTGCGCCGCCACGACCAGGATCACGTCCGCGCTTCCCCGATTCGCCGCTGGCTCCAGGCCGCGTTTTTTCAGTGCGCGGGCGAACGCCAGGCGCAACTCCGCATCCGCGCCTTCATCGCCGGTCGCGAGCGCAAAGCTCTTCAGCCCCAGCCGCGCGTAGTGCTCCACCGCCTGCTCCAGTTCCTCCGCATGGCTAGCGCGGACGGTGACCACATAGCGGCCCGGCAGGCGCACCAGCTCGGCGCCGGTCGCAGGCGCGAAAAGCGGGATGCGGGCCTGCTGCACGTACGCCAGCAGCTCGCGGGAAACGCTGGGCTCCGGGTAGGCCATGAGCGCGAAGACGCGCAGCTGCTCGGCCAGGCGTTGCGTGTTGGCCAGCGCGCGCTTGGCGTCGCCGGCGTCGTCCAGCGTGGCGAGCTCGATGCGCCGGCCGTGCACGCCACCGGCCTCGTTCAGCATGCGCAGGTAGGCGAGGGCGCCGTTGCGGATGTCCTCGCCCAGCTCCTGCGACGCTCCCGAGAGCGGCGCCGATTGGCCCAGGGCAACCGTCAGGCGGGTGACGCCCTGCGCCTGCGCGCTGCAGGCCGCAAGGAATAACAGGATCGCGGCGGCGCGCCTCACCTCAGCCCTCGAAGAACTCTTTCACCTTGTCGTACCAGGTCTTGCTGCGCGGATTGTGGCGCGCCACGTCCTTCTGGCTGATCTCCTCGAATTCCTGCAGCAGTTCCTTCTGCCTCGATGTCAGGCTGACCGGCGTCTCCACCACCACGTGGCAGAACAGGTCCCCGGCAGCGTGGCTGCGCACACCCTTGATGCCCTTGCCGCGCAGGCGGAACGCCTTGCCGCTCTGCGTCTCGGTGGGCACCTTGATGCGCGCGCTGCCGTCGAGGGTGGGAATCTCGATGTCGCCGCCCAGCGCCGCGGTGGCGATGGAAATCGGCATCTCGCAGTGCAGGTCGTCGTGATCGCGCTGGAACACGGTGTGCGGCTTGATGTGCACCTGTACGTAAAGGTCGCCTGTCGGGCCGCCGTTGACGCCCGGTTCGCCCTCGCCGGTGAGGCGCACGCGGTCGCCCTCGTCCACGCCCGCCGGGATCTTCACCGACAGGGTCTTCTGGTGCTTCAGCCGCCCGCTGCCGCCGCAACTCGCGCAAGGGCTGGGGATGACCTTGCCCGAGCCGTGGCAGCGCGGGCAAGTCTGGGCGATGGAGAACGGCCCCTGCGAGACGCGCACCTGACCGGCGCCGCGGCAGCTGGGGCAGGTCTGCGGCTGGGTGCCGGGCTTGGCGCCGCTGCCGTGGCAAGCCTCGCATTGCGCCATGGTCGGGATGCGGATGCGCGTCTCGAAGCCGTGCGCCGCCTGCTCCAGCGTGATCTCCAGGTTGTAGCGCAGGTCGGCGCCGCGGAACACGTTGGAGCGTCCGCCGCGCGCCCCGCCGAAGATGTCGCCGAAGATGTCGTTGAAGATGTCGCCGAAGCCGCCGGCCGCGCCGGCCGCGCCCATGCCGGCCTGCGGATCGACGCCGGCGTGGCCGTACTGGTCGTAGGCGCCGCGCTTTGGCGCGTCCGAGAGCATTTCATAGGCTTCCTTCGCCTCCTTGAAGTGCTCTTCGGCCTTGGGATTGTCCGGATTGCGGTCCGGATGCCATTTCATGGCGAGCTTGCGGTACGCCTTCTTGATGTCCTCCTCGGAGGCGTCCCGGTTGATGCCCAGCACTTCGTAGTAGTCGCGCTTCGCCATGTGCCTTTCCAAACAGCAAAACGGGCGGCGCGCTTGTGCGCACCGCCCGGGATTCCGCTACGCGGTCGCGTTCAACCGGCTTTCTTGTCCTTGACTTCCGTGAACTCGGCATCCACCACGTTGCCTTCGTCCTTCTTCGCGTCGCCGCCCGCGGGCTGCTCAGCCCCCGCGCCCTGCGCCGCCTTCTGGCTGTCGGCGTAGACCTTCTCGCCCAGCTTCTGCGCGGCCTTCGCCAGCGCTTCGGCCTTGGCCGCGATCTCGTCCTTGTTTTCCGACTTGAGGACGCCCTCGGCATCCTTCAGCGCAGCCTCGATCTTTTCCTTCTCGCCCGCGTCCAGTTGCGCGCCGTAGTCTGCGAGCGACTTCTTCACCGTGTGCACCAGCGCCTCGCAGGTGTTGCGCGCATTCACCAGCTCGAGGGCCTTGCGGTCCTCCTCGGCGTGCGCCTCGGCGTCCTTCACCATGCGCTGGATCTCGGCTTCGTTGAGGCCCGAGCTGGCCTGGATCTTGATCTTGTTCTCCTTGCCGGTGGCCTTGTCCTTTGCCGTTACGTGCAGGATGCCGTTGGCGTCGATGTCGAAGGTGACCTCGATCTGCGGCAGGCCGCGCGCCGCCGGCGCGAGGTCGGTGAGGTTGAACTGGCCCAGCGACTTGTTGCCGCCGGCGACGTCGCGCTCGCCCTGCAGCACGTGGATGGTGAC